>JBFYQP010000036.1:0-2761 GCA_041302745.1 Candidatus Bipolaricaulota bacterium
GCCCACCCCTCGAGGAACGCCTGCGGCGCCTCGCAGCGGCGGAACAGCGGCAGGTCGAGCCCTGCAGCGATCGTCATCTGGAAGTAGTGGCCCGGAATCCCCTCGTGGTAGGCGACGACGGGAACCGAGTTCAGGTCGACAACCCCTCCGTCCATGTTGACGTAGTACACGCCCGGCCTGGATCCGTCGAGCGATCCCGGCGAGAAGTAGCAGCTCCCCGATCCGGGAGGCGCGGAGCGAACGTCGAGCGGGTACTTCGGCGTCAGGCTGCACACCGTCGAGATCGCCGCGTTCGCCAGCGCGAGCACGCGCTCGTTCTCGGCGAGGTAGACCTGTTGGCCCTCCGACGTCGAGAGGTCGTAGGACGGCTCGTTTGCGTTCGCGGCGCGGCGCAGGTCGAGCATCGGCTGATTCGGGTCGAGCCCGAGGGCCGCGTACTTCTCCCGCATCTCGGCCTGAACGCGGCTCACCTCGGCTAGGCCGATCTCGCGTGTCTCCTCGGCCGAACGGTCGAGGGTCGTCTGATCGCGCAGCTTGTAGGCGTAGTACGCCTCCCCGTCTGGAAGGAAGGTCGCCCCTCCGACCTCGGGCGCCTTCGAGCGAATCGCCTCCATGTGCTTCAACAGCGCGACGTACCCGGGGATGAACGACTTCTCGACCCCGTCGCGCACCGCGGCGAAGGCGTCGTCTCGCTCCTTGTCCGACAGCCCCTGCATCGCAGCAAGCCGGTCGCGGAACGACGTCCAGATGATCGTCCCCTCGACGCGGACCTTCGACGCCGTCACCGGCCCGGACTGCGAGGCGCCAAGGTACTGGCGGATGCGCGACGTCGCCATGTCTACGGACATGCGCGCCGGCAGGATTCCTTGCTTCTCGCGGTACTCGAGCGCCTCGACGAGCTCCGTCATCTTCCCGTTCACGAGCGACAGGCGCGTGAGGTAGTCGTCGAGGTTCTCCTTCGTAACGAGCGGGTGGTCGTCGGTGAACAAGGTGACGAGCGATGCGTCCACGCTCCAGCCCATGAGGCCGATCCCCGAGATCGGGTAGTCGTGGAACGCGTACGGCTCGCCGCGCACCCAGTCGTCGAGGTACCACTCGTAGATGTCGTACGAGAGCCGGTCCGCCTCGCTCAGAGCCGCGCGGTCGTAGGTGTGTAGGAGGTCGAGGATGCCGCGGTAGAGGGCGTAGTTTTCGAGGATGAACGCAGGCGACACGCCGGTGAGCTTGTCGTCCCGCACCCCAAACGTCGCCGAAAGCCCGGCGCTCGTCACAGCCTCCGGGTTCCGAAGCAGGATCTCCTTGTACGACGCATCGAGGAATTCACGGAACGAAAGCTCGTGCAGCCCCGCGAGCACTTGATCGAGTGTCCTCGGCTCCGCGCTCCCGCCGTCCACGGGAACCCATGCTCCGAGGGCTAGAACCGCCACGCAGACCAGGACCACAACCCGCCCACTGCGCATGATTCCACCCCATTCCAAGAGATGAGGCGTATCGTACGCCCGCGCTGTGTGGAAATCGTGGATCGGACGACGGCCTCCATCGCACCTTGGAGAAGGCTCGCGTCTTCGCAGGCTCGGGGGCGGATTCGTCTGCCCGCGCGACGGATTGCAGGACCGACCTTCGCGCCTACCGGCTACGGCCCACAGCCAGGCTACAACCGGCTCTCAGACCTTGCGGGTCATTCGCCACTCGTCGCCGTCTTCGGTGCGCCAGACGAGCGACTTCGCTCTTCCCTTCTGCATGCCGAACGTCACCTGCTGCGTCCCATGGTCGAACGCGAAGCGATTCCTCGCGAGCGGCGTGAGGACGGACTCCCGACGGCCGCCCCACGAGATCGTGAGGCTGTCGCCGCGCATCGCCACCTCGACCGACGAGCCGTAGCTGCCAACGCACGCAGCCAGTGCGCCGGGTTCGGGCGTGTAGTGCTGCGCCCGGAGCCGCAGCGTCTCGAGCGCCCACTCGCGGCAACGCCGGGTCTCGTCGTCGGCATCCTCCGCGACGAGGCGCTCGAGCGCCTTCTCGTGCGCGACGTCGAGGGCCTCGTCCGCCGGGACAGCGATGTCGGGCGTTACGCCGGTCTCCTCCCAGTTCGCGCGGGAAACGGGGTTCTCGGAGCACGCGTTCGGGATCATGAGCTCCAGGTAGAGCTCCGGGAAGCGGTAGAACTCGACCGGATGGGCCCCGCCGCGCGTCTGCTCGCCGACGACGGTGACCCGACCGAGCTGCTGCAGGTTGTAGGAGAAGTCCTCCCCGGCCGAGAACGTCGAGCGGCTGATGACGACGTAGACCGGCCGCTCGGGGAATCGCGGACCCGGAACATACCCGTAGGTCCAGTTCTGTTCATCGTGGTCGCGGTACCGAGCCGTGTGAACGTGCGTCGGCTTGTCGAACAGGTAGCTCATCAGGTAGTAGACGAGGTCCTCGCCCCCTCCGTTGTCGCGCAGGTCGAAGATGAGCGCGTCGGTGTGGGCGAGGAACTGCATCGCCGCCGACGCCGTCGGTCCGCCCATCGCGGCGGAGGCGAACCCGCGCAGGTCGACGTAGCCAACGTTCCCAAGCAAGACCTCAAGCTTGCGGATCTCGAAGTTGTGGCGGGGCATCCGCCGCTGCCAGGAGTCCATGATGCCGTCCGCCTCCCCACCCGCAGCCTGCGGCAGCCGGGGCATGGCGACCAGGTGGAGATCGACCCGCACCGAGTGGAGCGCCTCGGTCATCGCCTGCGTCAGGTCAGGAATCGCCTCGAGGTCGCGGAACGCGCCCT
>JBFYQP010000042.1:0-4698 GCA_041302745.1 Candidatus Bipolaricaulota bacterium
ATCCGCATCGAGACCGTCGGAGAGGTCCGCATCGTCGGCATGCCGTCCGAGATCGCGCTGCGGATGGCGGACCCCATACGACTCACCATGCCCGAAGGGGCGACGCTCGTCGGCGATGCCGACATCCCGGTGAGCGTCACCGTCTTCCCGTGCCCGACGTGCGGCGGCCCCCTCGTCCCGACGCGGTTCAACCTGTTCTCGGGCGAGATCGAGTGGACGTGCCCCGCGTGCAACGCGGCACAGACGCCGTGATACGAAGTGCGCGGTGCGATGGTGCTCAGTAACTCCGCCGCACACCGATCCCACCGCAGATGCGAAGTGCGCCGCTGCGGTTGGCTGGTTCCTAGGCGCCCGATCCTGTCACAAGAGCGCCCGCTTCCTAGGCGCTCGACTCTCCCACGAGAGCGCCCGCTTCCTAGGCGCTCGGTTCTCCCACAAGAGCGCCCACTCAGCCTGCAATGGGTCGCCCGGCCGCCCACAGCGCGTCGAAGTACCGCTCGTAGACCCGGGCAACCTCGGGCATGAACAGGAGGGCCACGTTCGCCTCGACGTTGTGCTCGACGGAGTAGTAGTTCCAGTTCGTCGACCCGAGCAAGACGTTCTCCCCGTCAATCACGAGGAGCTTCGCGTGGGTCGTCACGTCGGGGTCGTCGAACCGCACGTCGACGCCGCTCTGATAGAGGTAGATGGCGCTCATCAGGTTCGCCGCCGCCGAGTCCTTGTAGAACCGGCAGTCGTCGATCACGACGCGCACGTCGAGGCCGCGCGCTGCGGCACTCACCAGCGCCGCCACGAGCTCGCCGGTGACGCTGTCGGCGTACTGCGGATACACGGACACGCGGTAGAGGACGGCGTGGATCGAGCGTTGCGCGCGCCCGAGCAGCTCGAGCGCGACCGCCGCGTAGAGCGCCGTCCCGTCGTCGTCCGGGATCGCCACGATCGCCGGCGCCCCCAGAGCGGGGACCGGCTCGTCGAGGGCCATTTCCGTCCGCTTGCCCGACGAGGTCCACTGCCGCTCGAAGAACGCCTCGAACGCCTCGGCGGTCCGCGGGTCGTCGATCCGCACGCCGGCCTGCCGGTGCTCGTAGAGCGCGTAACGGTTCCAGTTCGTCGAGCCCACAACGACGCAGGCGCCGTCGACGATGACGAGCTTCGCATGCGTCGTGATCCCGGGATCGTCGAACTGCGCGTCGATCCCGGCCGCCCGGAGCGCGTCCACCGCCGGTCGGTTACGAACGGTGATCGACTCCTCCCAATCGCTCTGGTCGACAAGCACGCGCACCCGGACCCCGCGCCCGCGTGCCGCGACCAGTCCGTCGACGAGCGGGTTCCCCTCGAGGTCGACGCTCGACAGGAGGGCGTCGACCGTCTCCCGCGCCCCGCCGAGCGCGTCGGCCACCGCCGCAACGTAACTCCCCGTCCCTGCGACGTCCACAAGCGGCCAGATCGTCGTCGGCCCACCGTGCGCGTCTTCTGCTGCGCTGGCTTGCGCGGCGCCCGCCGTGCGCGTTTGCGCCCCCGTCCCCGCGACATCGACGAGCGGCCAGATCGTCGTGTCGCCACAGACTCCCAAACAAAGGACGAGAATCGCGAAGACTCCGATCGTTCCCGCTCCACGTACCTTTCCCGGATCGCGCATGTGCGATAGAATCTAGACCATGGAGCCGAGTATGGTCAAAGAACTGAATGCTTCGCAGTTGCGCTATACGTGCGACCCATCGAGCCTTGCCTTCCGCACCACGGCGGAGCTCGCGCCGCTCGACCGGATCATCGGCCAGGAGCGCGCGATCGACGCCCTGCGACTTGGCCTGGGGATCAAGGACGCCAAGAACCGCTACAACATCTACGTGGCCGGGGACCCCGGGACCGGCAAGCTCTCGGCCGTCGAGCAGTTCCTCGCTCAGGCGAGTGCGAGCGAGCCCGCGCCCCCGGACCTCTGCTACGTCCACAACTTCGAGAACCCCTACAGCCCGAGGTACCTCGAGCTGCCTGCCGGAAAGGGGACCCAGCTTCGCACCGACCTCGAGCAGCAGGTCAAGCGCCTACAGCGCGAGATCCCGAAGCTGATCGAATCGGACGAGTTCAAGGCGCGGTCGAAGAAGATCAACGAGCGGTTCGGCGAGCGCCGCACCACGCTCCTCGACGAGATCGACACGCGGTCCCGCAAGCTCGGCTTCGCGATCCAGCGCACCCCGATCGGCATCAACACCCTCCCGCTCGACGAGGGCGGCGAGCCGCTCAGCCAAGAGGAGTACGACGCCCTCCCCAAGGGCCGCCGCGACGAGATCCGCGGGAAGCAGGGCGAGGTGCAGGCGCTCGTCCAGGAACAGCTCCAGGCCATCGCCCTCCTCGACGAGCAGCGCGAAGAAGAGATCAAGAAGCTGGCGAAGGAAGCGGTCCTGTTCATGATCGAGCCGCACTTCGTACAGCTCAAGAGCCGCTACGAAGACCTCCCCAAGGTCCTCGACTACCTCGACGCACTGAAGAAGGACATCGTCGCGAACCTCGACGACTTCCAGAACGGAGCCCAGCCCAAGAAGCCGGCGCTCCCGTTCCCCATGCCGCAGGCCGACCCGTTCAAGCGGTACGCGGTCAACCTGCTCGTCGATCACAGCAACACAAAGGGAGCCCCCATCGTCGTCGAGCACAACGCCACGTACCCGAACCTGTTCGGGTCGATCGAGCGCCGCGTGCAGATGGGCATCGCCATCACCGACTTCACGATGATCAAGCCCGGCTCGCTCCACCGCGCGAACGGCGGCTACCTCGTGCTCACCGCCAACAACCTCTTCCGCCTCAACATCAGCTGGGAGGCGCTCAAGATCGCGATCAAGCGCCGCGAGATCCAGATCGAGGATCCGTGGCAGATGCTCGGCTACTCGACGACCGAGGGACTGCGCCCCGAGCCGGTCCCGTTCCGCATCAAGCTGATCATCATCGGCAGCTCCTACCTGTACGAGCTGCTCCACATCTACGACGAGGACTTCCCGAAGCTGTTCAACGTCAAGGCCGACTTCGGGATGGAGATGGAGCGGACGACCGCCAACGAGCAGGACCTCGCCCGCTTCCTCCGCGCCTGCGCCGACGACGACCCGAGCGTTCTCCCGTTCGACCGCACCGGCGCCGCCCGGCTCATCGAGCACGCCGTCGAGCTCGCCGGAGACCGCCGGAAGCTCTCGTGCCAGTTCGGGAACCTCGTTTCGATCGTCAAGGAGGCCTCGTACTGGGCCCGCACGGACGGGGCGCCCAACGTCGCCGCTGACCACGTCCGCCGCGCCCTCACCGAGCGGGATCGCCGCCACGATCGAATCGACGAGAAGATTCGCGAGATGATCGTCCGCGACCAGCTGTTCGTCGACGTGGACGGGACGGCCACGGGCCAGGTCAACGGCCTCGCCGTGCTTCAGCTCGGCGACTACGCGTTCGGAAAGCCGTCGCGGATCACGGCCACCGTGCACGCCGGCAAGGGAGGCATCGTCGACATCGAGCGCGAGGCCAAGCTCAGCGGGCCCACCCACTCGAAGGGAATCATGATCCTGAGAGGCTTCCTCGGCGACCGCTTCGCCAAGGACAAGCCGCTCTCGTTCACCGCGAGCCTCACGTTCGAGCAGAGCTACTCGATGATCGACGGCGACAGCGCGTCGAGCACCGAGCTCTACGCGCTCCTGTCCGCGCTCGCCGGCCTCCCGATCCGCCAGGGGATCGCCGTCACCGGCTCGGTCAACCAGAAGGGCGAGGTCCAGCCGATCGGCGGCGTGAACGAGAAGATCGAAGGGTTCTACCGCGTCTGCCGAGAGAAAGGACTCACGGGCAACCAGGGGGTCCTCATCCCGACGTCGAACGCCGACAACCTCATGCTGTCCGAGGAGGTCGTCGCCGCCGTCGGCGGCGGGAAGTTCCACATCTACGCCATCACCACAGTCGATGAGGGAATCTTCCTCCTCACCGGCGTTCCCGCCGGCGAGCCCAAAGACGGCGCGTACCCGGACGGCTCCGTGTACGCCCGCGTCGCCGCCCGCCTCGAGACCCTGCGGAAGGCGTCGGAGCCGAAGAAGGACGAGGACGAGGCCGCGAAGCAGAAGAACGCGAAGGAAGAAGGCGAGCACAACGCGGACGGCGTCGGGACGAACGGCGCGTGACCGAGACTCACGATCGGCGGCCGCTTCCAAGAGCGACCGCCCGGACTGAAGCAGAAGAGGGGAATGGGATGAAGAACCTACGGATACTCGTTGCAGCTCTCGCTTTCGCCGGTGTGCTGGTCCTCGCCGGGTGCGTCGCCACGAACAGCCCGCACGCCACGTTCACGAGGACTCCCACGGAAGGCTACCCGCCGCTCGAGGTCCACTTCGACGCCGGCGCCTCGTCGAGTCCGAACGGGGGCATCGTGTCGTACGAGTGGGACTTCGGCGACGACGAGACCGGAAGCGGCGAGACGGCCGACCATGTCTACACCGAGAAGGGGGTCTTCGCCGTCACTCTCGTCATCACGGACACCTCCGGGGCGAGCGCGGCGCGCACGCAAGGGATCGAGGCGCTCAACTACGCGCCGATCGCCAAGTTCACCGCCAACGTCTACGCCATCACGGTCGGCGACCCGGTCTGGTTCGACGCCTCCGAGTCGTACGACACGGACGGCGAGATCGTCGACTACCTGTGGGACTTCGGAGACGGCGAGACGGACGAGGGCGAGACGGTCAG
>JBFYQP010000048.1:0-5192 GCA_041302745.1 Candidatus Bipolaricaulota bacterium
AGATGCCCCGGAGCCGGACGAAGGCCCGCACGATGAAGACGCTCATGCCAATGGCCTGCGGCGAGTTGAGCACGGCCGCGGCCGTGAGGACACCGTGCTCCGTGAATGCGAACGGCGGGTAGCGCCGGCCACCCCTGTGTCTGGTCGCAGACTGCGACCTCAAGTTCGTGAACTCGGGCGCCGTGAGCTGGAACACGAATCCCGCTGGGAACCGTCCCGGGTTGCGCTTGACCGCTTGATTCAGAGCCTTCGTGGTCACGCCAAGCAGATCCGCAAGATCGCTATCGAGGATGACCTTGATGCCCCGCACTTCGGCAATCGGAAGCTCAACAAACTCCGCCGATACGCGCTGCAGCATGGTTTCCTCCTCGCGAGATCGCTCCCGGTATCCGAGTGCCTGCAGTGTATTCACTTTTTGTCTTTAAGTCTAGTCGAGGGTACGCAACTCCCAAGAACAGCATGTGGCTTGTGGCTTGTGGCGTGTGGGAACTGCGTTCCATAAGTTCAGGAGAGCGCTCGCCTGCGGAAGGTGCATGGGGAGGGTGATGCGAAGCACCAGTCCAACGAGCTACAGGCCACACGCCACAGGCCGGTGCGCAAGCTACGAGCTACTCGCCGTTCTCGATGCACACGATCGCGATCTTGACCTGGTCGTACGTGACGAGGCCGTTCAGCTGGCGGAGGATGTTGATGGGGCGCGCGGTGCCGGTGACGCGCGCGACTTCGCTGATGCGGTCGAACGTTGCCGCGTCGACCCACGGCTCGGGCGAGGCGAGCTTCTTCTCGCGCAGGTAGCCGAGGAGGTATTCGAGGACGGCGTCGGGCGACTTGCCGATGCCGTCGGCGACGGCGTCGAGCGACTGGCCGCGGTCGAACCGCTCGTAGACCATCGGCCGCGCGAGGTCGACGGTGGCCCGCGCCCTGGAGCCTTTCCGCGTCGGCTTGGGAACCGCCTTGATGTCGGGATCGACATCCGTCTCGACCTCGCGGCTCCTGCAGAACTCGCGGATCGTCGCGACAAACGTTTCGCCGTACTGGCGAGCTTTGGCCTCGCCGACGCCGCTCACGTCGAGGAATCCCTCGACCGTCGTCGGGCGGCGACGGGCCATGTCGCGCAGCGCGGCGTCGCCGAACACGATGTAGGCGGGCACCTTCTTCTCTTCGGCAATCCCACGGCGCAGGACGCGCAGGGTGTCGAACAGGCCGCGGTCGACGCCCTCCCAGGAGTCGGCTCCGGCGGTCGCGGCACGCGCGACGCCGGCCGCGGGCTTGAGGAGCCGAGGGGTTTCCTCGCCGCGCAAGACCCGCCGACCGCTCGGGGTGATCGCGAGGAGGTTGTACTCGCCCTCCTTGGCCAGGTACCCCTGCCCGGCCAGCTGCTCGATCCAGTCCCGCACCCGCTTCTTCGGCTCCTCGGCGAGGAGTCCGTAGGTGGACAGGGCGTCATGGCCGCTCGTAAGGATCCGCTCCTCCCGCGAACCGGTGAGCACGGCGGCGGTGTAGTCGCCCCCGTACCGCTCCTCGAGCCGGTGCACGCAGGAGAGGATCTTCTGCGCGAGGACGAGGGCGTCGTCGACGAGCTCGAGGTCGCCGAAGCAAACGTCGCAGGCGTTGCAGCTTCCACCCTCCAGCTCCTGGCCGAAGTAGTGGAGGAGCGCGCGGTGCCGGCACACGGCGCCGGTCGCGTAGGCGACGATGTCGCCGAGCTTCCCGATCGCGATCCGCTTCGCCTCCTCGGACTCGGACTGCTCGATGATGTACTTCCACACGCCGTAGTCGCCGGGGCCGTAGAGAAGCACGCACTCGGCGTCGAGGCCGTCGCGTCCGGCGCGTCCGCTCTCCTGCTGGTAGTGCTCGAGGGACTTCGGCATGCCGGCGTGGATCACGGCCCGCACGTTCGACTTGTCGATTCCCATGCCGAACGCGACGGTGGCGACGATGACGTCGGCCTCCTCGCTGATGAAGGCATCCTGGGCGTCGCGGCGCGCCTCGTCGCTGAGGCCGGCGTGGTACGCGGCGGCGCGGTAGCCGGCTCCCGTGAGCTTCTCGGCCACGGCGTCGACATCGGCGCGTCGGATGCAGTAGACGATCGACGACTCGCCCGCGTGGCGGTCGAGGACGGCGCGGATCTGTCGCAGCCCGTCGTCGGCGCGCGACTCGACGGAGTAGATGAGGTTCGGTCGGTCGAACGAGCCGACGAGAACCTCGGGGGCACGGAGGCGTAGCTGTAGGACGATGTCGTCGCGCACCTGCCCCGTCGCGGTGGCGGTGTACGCGTGGATGGCGACGCGCGGGAACGCCTGGCGCAGTGCGCCGAGCTGGCGGTACTCGGGGCGGAAGTCGTGGCCCCACATGCTGACGCAGTGAGCCTCGTCGACCGCGATGAGCGACAGCTTCTGCCCGCCGAGGAAGTGAGCAAAGCCGTTCATCAGGAGCCGCTCGGGCGACACGTAGAGGATCTTCAGCTCCCCGCGACGAATTGCGGCGACGACGTTCGACTGCTCGTCGGCGGTCTGGGAGCTGTCGAGCCGGGCGGCGGCGACGCCGGAGTCGGTGAGGGCGTCGACTTGGTCCTTCATGAGCGAGATAAGCGGCGAGACGACGACGGCGAGCCCCGGCAGCGCGAGCGCGGGAGCCTGGAAGCACAGGGACTTTCCGCCGCCGGTGGGGAGGACGACGAGCGAGTCGCGGCCGCGGAGGACCGAGGCCATCGCCTCGCGCTGGAGGGGGCGGAGGTCGCTGTAACCCCAATGCCGCCGCAGGATCTCGGCGATTCGCTCCATGAAGTCACCCCCCAACGGGAATGGTACTAGACGGAGTGCGGAGTTCGCAGTGCGCGGTGCGCGGTTCGTTGGGTTCGGAAAGCGGCTTGTGGCTCGTAGCTTGTGGCATGTGGGGACGGCGTCCGTGGTCCATGGTCCGGGGTCCGCGGTCCGACGCGTCACGTTGCGGCTGTAGCGTCGCAGCTTGCCTGCGACGTTCGCGAGGAACCCGGTCGCGGCACGCACTCCGGGCCCCGCCCCGTTGACCCCGCACCATGGCCCATGGACATGTGACCCGATCGGTGCGCGGTCGAAGGGCTGAGAGGCGAAGCACGCGCGCCCGGTTGTCGAGCCGAAGGGGCACGATGATCGGAGCAGCATGATGATCCCACGCGCGTACATCTGCGCCCTTCTTGTCCTGCTAGCGGCTGCTCTGGTTGCACAATCAGCCGGAGCCGCGGCGGAGCCGCCGCCGCCGTACTGCTTCGTCGAGCGGACCGCGGCGATCGGCCCGTACGTTCTCCGAGTCTGGGCAAGCCCGATCGGCGACCTTCCGTCCTTCACGCGCTGGGTGACGATCGACCGCAGCGGAGCGATCCTTGTCTCGCACGAGTGGGCGACGGGGTTCGACGAGCACACGGGGACGGACATCAACGGCAACGGGACCCCGGACGTGATCATCAACCTCTACTCGGGCGGCGCTCACTGCTGCTTCGACGTCGCGGCGTACGACCTCGGTCCGCCGCTCCGGCGCATCGGGTTCCCAGCCCCGCCGGGCGGAAACAGCGGCGGGGTGTTCGAGGACTTGAACGGCGACGGGATTCTCGAGTACCGGACGGCCGACGACTCGTTCGCCTACGCCTACTGCTGCTTCGCCGCGTCGCCGACGGTTCCCGTGATCCTGCGCTTCGATCCGCGGACCTTCGCGTACGTGCCGGCGACGTTCGCCTTCCCGGCGGTCCTCGACGACGCCATGGGCCGAGATCTCGAACTCGCCGAGCAGGGCGCGGCCGGGAGCGTCCTCGGAGAGTGGGACGAGACGTCGAAGTGCAGCGTGCTTCCTCTCGTCCTCGACTACCTCTACGCCGGCCGGATCGCGGAGGCGTGGGACGCGCTCGCCCGCTACTACCCGTTCCCAGACAGGGCCGCGTTCCAGACCGAGATCGAGCAGGCCGTGTACGCAAGCCCCTACTTCGCGCGACCGGGCACGGGATAGAGGATACGAGCACGGGGACGGCGGTTCGCGGCCTGCAGTCCGCAGTCCATGGTCCGGAGTCCGGGGTCCCAGTCGGTCGACGACGACTCGCGGAGCCTCCCCTTGGTTCTGGGCCACGCGTCCTAGCCTGGGTCGGGACCTCGCCGAACGGCGTGCGTGACCGCGGACCATGGACGATGGACCACAGACTCGTTCGACTCGCCGACCGAAACCCGCATGGCCTGAAACCTGCCGTCCGGCTTGCGTGTAGATATCGCGAGGTGGTTTCTATGCGAGGTGGCGTTCGACAGACGGTGCTCTTGGGGATTGCTTTCTTTGTGGGTCTTTCGTTCCTCGCCGTTGGGCAAAGCCCGCTCGGGCTCAGCCCCGCTCCGGTTGAGGAGCCGCTTGCCGTGCAGCTGTGGATGGATCGGCCGGCGTACACCGAGGGTGACGCGCTCGCGATCCACTTCTCCGTGAACCGTCCTTCCTACATCTACCTCTTCGACGTCGGCACGGATGGAAAGGTAGAGATGCTCTTCCCGAACGGCTACTCGACGTCGAACTTCGTGTCCGCGGGGGTTCACTCCTTGCCCGAGGGGCTCTATCAATTCCTCGCCGAGGCGCCCGCGGGAACCGAGCACGTTCAGATCGTCGCGAGCCTTTCCCCGCTTGCCTTGCCGGCTCCAAGCTCGTCGGACCCGTACCCGCTCGTCGGCGCGAACCCGAACGAGGCGGTCAGCCTGATTCAGGCGCAGATCGACGCGCTTCCGGCAGCCAGCACGTGCGGGCCGCAGTGGGTGACGGCGTGGTGCTCGTTCACGGTCGCCGCCAAGCCCCAGGCGCCGTCCTGCGGCTGCTCGACGCCGACACCGACGCCTGCTCCCGTCACGAGCTACTGCCCGCCGGCCCCGGTGACGAGCTACTGCCCACCGGCCCCGACGGTGTCCTACTGCCCGCCGGTGAACGCGACGCCGCCTCTGGCGTACCCGCCGACGATGCCGTACTACTGCCCTCCGACCTCGCCCACGCCGCCGCTGCCCTCTCCGCCGGTCTACTACTGCCCGCCGGTGAGTCCGCCGCCGGTGTACTACAACCCTTGCCCGCCAGTTCAGAACCCGTGCCCACCCGTCTACTACAACCCGTGCGGGTTGCTGATGGGATTCTTCTTCGGCTTCCAGATTCACGTCGGTCCGTAACCTAACCTCCAGCGCCTCACGAGTCGCGGGGACCTC
>JBFYQP010000078.1:0-16711 GCA_041302745.1 Candidatus Bipolaricaulota bacterium
GTCGTCGAGAACACCCCGCACCTGGCGTACTTCAGCCGGCGGACCCACCGGATTGTGATTCCGTACTGGCCTCCGCAGGAGTCCACAGTGGCCTTCTTCCTGACCCTGACGGCCGGGGACGAAGCCCGCGCGCGGGAGCTGTTCACGGAGTTGTTCGACTGGTTCCTGGTTGCCCACGAGTCGACGCACTGGCTGCAGGCGGTGGGCGGCGCCGCGTTGGACTATTACCACGCAGAGGTCTCGGCCAACGACGGCGCCGTGGCATTCTTCGGCCTGTTCCCGGAGAGCGAAGAACGCCTTCTCCGGCTGGACGCCCTTCTTGCGGGCGCCCTCGAGCAGCTTGCCGATCCCACTCCGTCGTCGCTCGATCCGGTCACGTACTTCAACGCCTTCTACCCGAGCCTCACCGGCGACCCGTATCGCTACGGGTACTACCAGTTCCGCTTCATCCGCGACTCCATCGCTCGGCGGCACGAACTCACGTTCGCGGAGATCGTCGCGGCGCTTGGGATGCCCGGAACGAACGCCGAGCCGTGAACGCCGCGACGTTCGGCGAAGCTAGAGGACGACCCGGAAGCGGCACTCGTCGCCGCCGGAGACAACCGTCTTGACCCGCTCGACGCGAACGGAACGTCCCATGGCCTGTTCGAACACCTCGCGGATCCATCCCACGGAGCAATGGCAGTAGGCGTCCGGCACGCTACCTGCAGGCATGCCCTTGATCTGGTCGCAGTAGCATTGGGGGTAGACGACGTAGACGGCGTCGTCCTCGATCTGGAGAGCGTCGAACACCTCGCCGAGGCGGGCGAGGAACTCGGGGACCCCGTCTGAGCTCTTGTAGATCTCCTTGGCCTTCTCGATCAGACTCACCGGCGCGCAATGGCGACCGCACGATTCGAGGATGCGTGCGCATGTCGCTGGGTCCGTGTTCTCCTCCACTTCGCGAACGACGTTGCCGATCCACGCTTGCGTTCGCTCGCTCATCCCGTTCACCCTCCGTTCTGCGGTCAGGTCACGCGGCCGTCACTCGAACCGCTCGTAGACGAGGAACGACTCGAGGTCCTTCCTCTCCGGGGGCTCCGGCCAGCTTTCGGGGACCCCGACCGGGGTCAGAATCACGAACTCGTACCGCTCGGGGATCGAGAACACCTCGCGGACCGCCGTCTCGGGAATGCCGTCGGTTCCGTAAATCGTTCCATAGCCCAGCGCGCGGGCCGCGAGCATCAGATTGGCGGCCGCCAGGGCGCCGTCGTGCCGGCTGTAGCTGGCCCACTTGGCTTCCTTGTCGACGAGGATCGCGACGAGGACGGGGGCGGAGAGGCAGCCGGCGATGTACTCCGTCTGCGTTTTCCGCTGTTCTTCGATCTGCTCCGCGTTCATCCCGAGCTTCGTGCGGCAGTCGTCGAGCGTCACGCGCACGGCGGCGTCGCGCAGCTCGTCCATCCGCTTCCGGTCGCGCACGACGAGGAACTTCCACGGTTGCTCGTTCCCCGAGCTCGGCGCGTAGCGGGCGGCATCGAGGATTCTCCGGACGTCGTCCTCCGGAACCGGAGCGTTCGTGTAGCGGCGCACGGTCCTTCGCCCCTCGATCACTTGGCGGAGGATGTCGTAGCTCTGGTTCGGCATCGGCCCCCCTACGTGCGGTCGCGGGTGACCGATTCGTGCATCTGGAACACCGCCATCAGGATCTCGCAGACGACGCGAACGATGACGGGGCCGACGAAGAGGATGATGAGGCCGTCGACGATCCCCATCGCCTGATGGTAGACGCTGGCCGTCGCCATCATCGTGACGCCTCTGAGAACGCATACCCCGATGCCAATCCAGAAGAGGATGTGAATCAGCTCCGGCGTGAAGAACTTTCGAAACGACAGGAACCCGTGCATGTGCCCCTCCTTGGTGAGCGCTCGCATGCTCTCATCGCGTACGATACCGCGCCCTTCGGGGATCGCCAAGCGACGTCGGGATCGCAGCGCGGGAGACGCGTACGAGACGGCGTATCCGTACGTTGCGGGGCGACGAGACGAGGGAGGATGCGTGAAGGTTCTCGTTCTGCACGGCAGTGCCCGCAAGGGCGGAGACACGGACACCCTGGCCGAGCGCTTCCTGGCGGGAATGGCCGAGGAGGGCTCGCACGAGGTTCGCCACTTCTACGCGATCGACATGAACATCGCCCACTGCCGGGGAGCCGCGTGCATGGCGTGCGAGGGGGACGGCGGCGCGAGAGGCTGCGTTGTGAAGGACGATATGCAGGCGGTCTATCCCGCCCTGCGGGAGGCGCAGGTCGTCGTCTTGGCGACGCCGATGTTCTGGGGGTACATGACGTCGCAGCTGAAGACGCTCTTCGACCGGCTCGAAGCCGTCGTGTCTCCCGCGTATTTCGGGGGAAAGGACTTCGTCCTCCTCATCGGGTATCGCCACGACTACGGCTCCATCGTCGAGTGGCTGAACCGGATCACCCGAGCGTTTGGCAGCCGGTGCCACTCGATCGTCTGCCGGACCTACGACCCGGAGACCGACCGCGACATCCCGATCGGCGAGACCCCCGAGCGCCTCGAAGAGGCCCTCGCGTTGGGGCGGCGCATCGCCGCGGGGCGCGCCGGCTAGACGACGAAGACGACCAGGAAGACGCCGGCCACGGCGAACGCAAGGCCGAGGATCGCACGGCGCGTCGGCCGCTCACGCAGGAAGACGACGGAGTACGCAAAGGCGAAGGCCATCGTTGCGCCGCGCACCGGGGAGAGGATGCTCGCCGGCGCTTGGGTGAGAGCGACGAGCCAGAGAATCCATCCGAGGAACGCGCCGCCGACGGCGGAGAGGACGACGAACGAGAGGCCGCGGCGCTCGGTCCGGCGCGGGATGCGGCGCCGCAGAAGCGGCATCAGGGCGAGCACACCCAGGGCTCCGGAGACGGCGAAGACGAAGAGAAGCGTCGCCGGGGAGAGCCCACCGTCGAGGGCGAGCTTCGACGGGACCGTCTCGGCGAATCCCCACAGGACCCCCGTCGCAAGGGCGAAGAGAGTCCCTGCAGGATCCGACGGTCGGCCGCTCGCAGCGTCCCGCTCGGTTAGGAACCACGCGCCGCCGACGACCAGCCCTGCCGCCACGAACACGCCCCAGCGCAGCGGCTCGCCGAGAAACGCGACCGAGGCGAGGACGCCCCAAAACGGCGCCGTGTTCGAGAGCGTGGTCGCTCGGTACGCCGATGTTCGCTGGAGGGCCGTGACGTACAGGATGCCTCCGACGGAGGCGTCGAGAACGCCGGCAAGGGCCGCCATCGCCGCAGGCCTCCACCCCGGGAACACGAGCTGTCCGCTCACCCCGGCGTAGAGAAGCGCGAGCAGGGCAACCAGAACCCAGCGTCCGAGAAGGTACGATAGACCGTCCCAGGACCGCAGGGCCGGCTTGGCCGCCGTCATCCCCAGCGCCCACGCCGCGGCGGCGCCCACGGCCAGAGGAATCGCCCACGTCGACATCCGAGCCCCCTCACTTGACGAGCCTGCGCGACAGACCCGCGCGATACTACCTTGTTGCAGACGCGCGGTCACGGGGAGGCTATCATGGCCGACGGCCGTTCGGGAGGGATGCCGTGGAGCTTGCCAGGATGACGTGGGAAGAGGCCGCTCGCCTTCCGGCCGATTGCGTGGCGCTCCTTCCGGTCGGC
The DNA here is from genome assembly GCA_041302745.1 of Candidatus Bipolaricaulota bacterium. Lineage (GTDB taxonomy): Bacteria > Bipolaricaulota > Bipolaricaulia > UBA7950 > UBA9294 > JAPLGD01. Next base: position 3,665 of record JBFYQP010000078.1, read on the forward strand.
GCCGTCGAGCAGCACGGCCCTGTCCTTCCTCTCGGAACGGACGCCGCCATCGCCTCCCACCTCGCGCGCACTGCAGCGGAGCGGGGCAACCGAGTCCTCCTCCCAACCCTGGCCGTCGGCGTGTCTCACGAGCACCGGCAGTTTCCGGGCACCCTGGCGGTAACCCCTGATCAGCTGCGCGATTGGGCGATCTCCATGGGGCGGTCGCTCGCTGCCCACGGCGTCCGCCGACTCGTCTTCGTCAACGGACACGGATCGAATGCGGCGCCCCTGGCCGAGGCGGCGCTTCGGCTGCGCGAGGAGTCGGCCTACGCGTTCGTCTTCAACTGGTGGCAGTCGATCCCGGAGACGCTCGCCGCGCTCTTCCCGAGGGGCGACGCGCACGGAGGCGCGGTCGAGGCGAGCGCGATGCTCGTCGTCGACCCGGAGTCCGTTCGCACCGGCCGTATGGCGCAGGCGAGCGCCGATCGCGGCGCTCGCGCGCCGTGGGGAGAGTTTGTCGAAGGAGTGCAGGTGGCGTTCGACGCCGCGGAGTTCTCCGAACTCGGCAACGTCGGAGACCCGTCTCTCGCGGACGCTCTGAAGGGAAAGAGGATCCTTCGTGAGGCCGCCGAGTGCCTGGATCGTTTCTGCTCGTGGCTCGCGGCTCAGCGTGACGACACGCTCCGCCCTCCTTCACCGAGGCCCTGAGGGCGCGTCGCCGCGAGCGCGCTGCGCCTTCCTTCAGACTGGGCTCACAGCGAGAACACACCGCCTCCACGAAAGTGGATATCATGGTCCAATATAGCTGGAGGTGCATCTTGGGGATCAGAACCGAAGGAAGAAGAACCGCCCGGACGGCTTGGGCCGCGGGCACGCTTCTTGTGTGCGTCGGGATTCTGGCCGCGGGAGCTGGGGACAACCCCCTCGAGACCATCACGTCGGAGATCGTCCCTGTTTCGGGAACGTCGACGGAGTACGGGATCCCGCTGTCCCTGGAGTCTCTGCCGCTCTTCGTCGGCTGGTGGTACTCGCTCGTTCCCGCCGCGGAGACGGACCCGCGGTACGTCGAGGCTCTTTCCGCGCTTGTGGCTCCGTGCTGCGACGACAACACGGCATTCCGCTGCTGCTGCGAGACGGAAGCGGGCCAGGCGTGCAACATCATTCGAAGCGGCAAGGGGCTTGCCGCGCACCTGATCCTCGACCTCGACTTCACGACCGACCAGGTTCGTGAGAGCGTTCTCGAGTGGTTCCGCTTCGCCCGCTGGGACTACTACGTTGCCGCCGAGATGGTCGCGCGGGGGATCGACCCGGCCGCCTACGGCCTGACGACCGAAGGCTCGTGCTACCGCGGCCTCTGCTCGACTCCGATCAGTCAGGGAGGGTGCGGCGGCATGCAGGAGCTGGTCGAGCCGTCGATCGGCGTCTCCCAGGGCTGAGGACCGACGAGGCGCGGCGCCGCCGAGCCCCGTGACGCCGTCAGGCGCCGAACGGAGCGAACGAGGGGACGCCGTGACCCGGGTGGGCCCGCAGAAACTGATCCACCTCGAGCCGTGTCGGCAGCGACGGCTGCGCTCCCGCGCGTGTCGTGGCCAACGCAGCGGCGGCGTTCGCCGTTCGGACGGCGGTGGTGAAGGGGTCTCCGTTCGACAGGCAGACGGCGAGCGCGCCCGCGAACGCGTCACCGGCCGCCGTCGTGTCGACGGCGTGCACCGGGAACGCGGGGAAGTGGGTCGTTCCCTTGCGCTCGATCAGGTAGCTGCCGTCCGATCCGCACGTGCAGATGACGCGCTGGACGCCGCGATCGAGCAGACGCCGAGCGCCGGCCTCGACATCGTCCACGCCCGAAAGCGCGGCCAACTCGGCCCGGTTTGGGGTCATGACGTCGATTCGGGCGAGCGGAAGATCGGATACGTCCCGGGCGGGGGCGGGGTTGACGATCACCCTCGGACGACTCGGCGGGAGGCGGTCGAGCAGCCGGCGCACCGCCTCCGACGGAACCTCGAACTGCAGCAAGAGCGTGTCGGCGAGGGCGAGGTCGTCGGCCACGGCATCGACGTAGTCTCCGTCCACCTCCCCGTTGGCTCCGGCGACCACGACAATCATGTTCTCGCCCGCGTCGCTGACGAGCACGATCGCCGTTCCCGTGTCAGCTTCCTCCGTCCGCTCGACGTTCTTCGTCTCGATGCCCTCGGACTCGAGCGCGGCCAGGAGACGGTCCCCCGCAGCGTCGGCTCCGGCCTTCCCGTAGAACGCGACGCGGGCCGACAGGCGCGCCGCGGCCACGGCCTGGTTGGCCCCCTTCCCTCCCGAGTACCGCGACAGCGAACGGCTGAGGACCGTCTCTCCCGGCCGTGGAAGCGAGGCCACGCGGGCGACGAGGTCGGCGTTGATCGATCCGAACACGGAGACCCTGGCTGGTGCGCTCATGGCACGGCGCGCCTCAGCGGCCGAACTTCCTTTCCGCCGCGGCAAACGCGCGATCGAAGATCCCGAGAGCCCGGTCGATTGTCGACCGGCGAATGGTGAGCGGCGGGATGAGCTGGAATCGGTTGTGAAAGTACCCGCCCTTCTCAAAGACCATGCCCCCGCGGACGCACTCCTTGAGGATGAACCCGGCTTCGTCGGGCGCGGGCTCCCGCGTGTCGCGATTCTTGACGAGCTCCAGGCCGATGTACATGCCGCGGGCGTTGATGTGGCCGATCAGAGGATGTTTCTTCGCGAGCGTCGCCAGTCCGGCCTCGAAGTACGCGCCGTCGGCGCGGACCTTGTCGAGGAAGCCGTCTGCCGTCAGGAGCTCGAGGGCCTTGTTCCCGGCAGCGCACGCAAGAACGTTGCCCGCCTGGGTCGACACGTGCGCTCCCGGTCCCCACGCCTCGAGGATGTCGGCGCGGGCCACGACGGCGGAGAGCGGCAGTCCGCCTCCGAGCGCCTTCGACGTGACGAGCATGTCGGGCTTCACGTCCTCCCAGTCGGAGGCCCAGAGCTTCCCGGTGCGCCCGAGCCCCGTCTGGATCTCGTCGACGATCAGGAGGATTCCGTACTCGTCTGCCAGGCGCCGCAGAAGCCTCAGGTACCCGGCGGAGGGAAGGATGTACCCAGCCGAGCTCTGGAACGGCTCGACGACGAACGCGGCGACGTTCGTGATTCCGCTCTTCACTTCGCGGTAGGGGGATTCCTTGCTTCGGAAGTAGTACTCGAAGTAATCGCGCAGTCGGTCGAGGCACCAGGCCTGGTCGTCTTCGCCGGCCGGCGGGCGTCCGAACGGCGATTGGTACGGGTACGGGAACGGGAAGTAGCCGACGCCCTCGCAGTGCGGGAGCACCGGATAGAAGTACGCCCACATGCCGCCCTTGCCCGTCAGGGCCATCGTGCTGTACGTGACGCCGTGGTAGTCGCCGAAGGCGGTCAGGATCATGGGTCGGCCGGTCGAGAAGCGCGCCGCGCGGACCGCCAGCTCAATGGCGTCCGCTCCGGTGACGCCGAACAGGACGCGCGAGTCGTCGCCGGCGATCGGCGAGATTTCCTTCAGTCGCTCGGCGAGCTTGATTCGCTCCGGATGCGGCAAGTCGAAGTAGTGGACGAGCTTCCCGGCCTGGCTGCGGATGACTTGGGCGATCTCCTCATTGCACTGCCCAAGGGACGAAACCGAGAACCCCGCCAGGAGGTCGACGTACTCCTTGCCGTCGACGTCGATCAGGATGTCGTTCTCCGCGCGCTCGACGATCGGCGGGAGATCGAACAGCGCGAGGCCGACCTGTCCCCACGACTCGGCGGACAGCCAGCGGCTTGCCCACTCCTTCGAGGCGGTCCCGAACGGGGCGTCCGCGATGCGTCGATCGATCTCGGCTTGCGAGATCTGCATCCTCCTGCGTTGCGCCAGGTAGTCGTCCATCATGTCGTACTCCTTTGTTCTCGACGTGGGGCGCCTGCCCCGAAGCGGGTCAGGCGCCCCGTTTCCGCGTTCTCGGGTCGAGGTAGTCTCGAAGGCCGTCTCCGGCGAGGTTGATCGCCAGAACCGTGGTGAAGATGGCGAGACCCGGGAACGTGATGAACCACCATGCGGAGAGAAGGTACTTCCGGCCGATGTTGAGCATCGCGCCCCACTCGGCGGTCGGCTCCTGCACGCCCAAACCGATGAAGCTCAGCGCCGCCGTCGTCAGGATGGCGTACCCCATGTCCAGCGTCGCTTGGACGATGAGAGGCGACAGCGAGTTCGGGAGGATGTGCGAGCGGAGGATCCGCCACGTGGGGACGCCCAGTGCGCGCGCCGCTTCCACGAAGTCGGCCTGCTTGTGCATCAGCGCCTCCGACCGCGCCAGGCGGGCGTACCACGGCCACCAGACGATCGACAGCGCGACGATCGTTGGGACGACGCCGGGGCCGAGGACGACGGCGACGGCCATCGCCAGGATGAGGCCCGGGAACGCGAGGAAGATGTCCGTCGTCCGCATCATCAGTTCGTCCGCCATCCCCCCGAAGTAGCCTGCCGTCAGGCCGACCGCCATGCCGAACACGGAGGCGCAGGCGACGACGATGACGCTTACCAAAAGCGAGGTGCGCGCTCCATGCACGACACGGCTCAGCATGTCGCGGCCGAGGTCGTCGGTTCCCATCGGGTGTGCCGCCGACGGCGGAAGAAGCTTGTCGCGCATGCTCACGGACTGAGGATCCTGAAGCGGGAGCGCCGGCGCGAAGAGCGCGAGAAGCAGAATGGCGAGCAGGACGACCGCTCCCGCGGCGGCGAGCGGCCTCCCTGCCATCCATCGTCCGAGCTTCTTCCAGAACGCCTTCATGCCTTGTTTCGCACTCCTAGTAGTGAATCCGCGGATCGATGACCCCGTACAGGACGTCGACGATCAGGTTGACCCCGGAGTAGACGATCGCCGTGATCAGGGTGACGCCGAGGATTGCCTGGAAGTCGACGAACGTAATGGATTGGACGGCGTACAGCCCGATCCCGGGCCAGCTGAAGACCACTTCGATCAACACCGCGCCGGCGAGGAGAACGCCGACCTGGAGGCCGATGACAGTGAGGCTCGGCAGAAGGGCGTTGCGCAGCGCGTGCTTGAGGATGACGACCTTCTCGGCCAGTCCTTTCGAGCGAGCGGTTCGGACGTAGTCGAGGGAGAGGATCTCGAGGAGGCTCGAGCGCGTCATCCGCGTGATCACGGCGATCGAGCTCGCCGCGAGCGCCGCGCCCGGAAGGATGAGGTGGACGAAGCTGTCTCCGAGGGCGGTCCAGTTTCCCGAGAGCAGGCTGTCGACCACGTACAGCCCTGTTGCGTGGGCGGGCGGCGAGAGGTAGAAGCCGAGGCGCCCCGTCGCCGGGAGAATCTGGAGCCAACGGAAGAACAGAAGCTGCAAGAGCAGACCGAGCCAGAAAGTCGGCATCGAGACGGCGGCCGTGGCCGCGACGCGCGAGACGTGGTCGATGACCGACTCTCGTTTGACCGCCGAGATGATCCCGAACGGAATCCCGATGAGGAGGCAGAGGACCATCGCGAAGACGGTGAGTTCGACGGTGGCGGGGAAGTACTCGGCCAGGTCCGCGGAGACCGGGCGCCGCGTCCGGATCGACTCTCCGAGGTCCCCCCGAACCACGCCGGCGATGTAGCGACCGTACTGCTGCCACAGCGGGCGGTCGAGACCGAGTCTTGTTCGGAGCGCTTCGACCTGTTCGGGCCTGGCGCGCACGCCCGCCGCAAGTCGGGCCGGGTCTCCCGGGACGACGTGCGAGACGAAGAAGGTCAGCGTCAACACGCCCAAGAGCGTGATGGTCAAGAGCGCCAACCGCTTCACGATGTAGCGAGCCATGACCTGCCGATCCAACGAGGGGGGAGCCCTCTCCCGAGTGGAGGGACTCCCCCATCCGAACGCTGGTGCTTACTTCTTGTAGATGTCGTAGAAGTTGAACGACGAGAACGCGGCCGGCTCGAACACATAGCCCTGCACGTTGCTGCGCATGCAGACCGTGACCGGAACCGCAGTGATCCAGATGTTGGAGGCGCCGGTCAGCAGGAGCGACTGGGCTTCCGCCAGGAGCTGGAGCCTCTTGGTCTCGTCGGCCTCCTTCCCCGACGCGTCGAGGACGGCGTTCACCCGCGGATCCGCGAACCGCGAGAGGTTGTAGCCCGCCGGGGGTGCGCTGTCTCCATGGTAGAGCGGCACGAGGACGGACGACGGGTCGGGGTAGTCGATGCCCCACCGATAGTTGGCGAGATCCGGCATCGTCTCGATGTTCGAGACGCGGTCCCAGTGGCCGGCGACCGTGACCTCGGTGACCTTCAGATCGACGCCGATCTTTCGCAGCGTGTCCTGCCACAGGACGCCGACGCGGCGTCCCTCCGGCTCTTCCGTAACCCAGGTGTATTCGAGCGAGAGTCCGTTTCCGTACCCCGCCTCGATCAGGAGCTGCTTCGCTACGTCGAGGTTGAAGACGTAGTGCGGCAGGCTGTCGTCGTGGCCCGGCATGCCGGTCGGGATCTGGCCGATGAGCGGCGTCGTGTACCCGGCAAAGACCTCCATCGCGCTCGCGTAGTCGAACGAGTAGGAGAGGGCTCGGCGGACGCGAACGTCGGCGAGCGGGCCCTTGGTCGTATTCATCGCGATCATGTTTGTCGTGAACGTGTCGTGGACGCCGACGACGACGCCGGGCTTGCCGTTCAGGCTCGTCAGCTCATCGAGCGGAATCCCGTACGCGATGTCGAGGTCGCCGCTCTCGAGGAGCAGAGCCATCGTCGTCGTGTCGAGGATCTTCCGCAGGACGATGCGCTTCACGTGGTCGCCGGCCCAGCCGCCCCAGTACCCATCGAAGCGCTCGAACACCATCTGCTGGCCCTCGACCCACTCGACGAGCTTGTACGGGCCGGTTCCGACGATGTGGTTCCGGAAGAACGCCTTCCCCATGTCGTCGCCTGCGTTCTGGGTGATGGCGGTGGGGCTGGCGATGCACATGCCCCAATAGGAGCTGAGCACGCGCAGGAACGGGACGAACGGGTAGGTCTTCATCGTGAACCGGATCGTCGCGTCATCGAGGACGTCGATCGAGTCGACGTACGACGTGAGCATCCACGCCGGCCCCTCGTTGATCGCCATCACGCGGTCGTAGGCCGTCTTCACCGCGGCGGCGTCGAACGCGGCGCCGTCGTGGAACGTCACGCCCTTGCGGAGGTGGAAGGTGTAGAACTTCCCGTCGTCCGACACGTCCCAGGAGAGCGCCAGTTGCGGCTCGATCTTCCCGGACGTCGTGTTGAAGGTCACGAGCCTCTCATACGCGGCCCGGAAGAACGGTCCGCTTCCAAACGTGTAGTCGATGGCGGGATCCATCGTCGTGACTTCCTCCACGACCCCGACCACCAAGGTGTCGGCGGGGGTGGAGGCGATCGCGGCGACCGCCAGGACGCCTAGCAACGCCACAAGGAAACAAGCAAAACGGATTCTCATGGTAGAAGCCTCCCTGCACACTTGCCGTAGCCTACGCTCCCGAACTGCCTCTTGACGATCGATCACCTCGCTTTCGGATTCGCTCGCTTGGGTCGACCCGGTCGTGTCTTCGCTTGCGCGCACGTGGAATCTCCGATCACCAAGCTCACCGGGAGGCGGGTCGGCTCCGCCGCGGCGTCGTAGGACAGGATGCGAGCGACGAGGACCCGTGCTGCGGACTGCCCGATCTCCAGGAACGGGACTCGCACCGTGGTGAGCCGCGGCCTCGCGAGGGCCGCCCATTGGATGTCATCGAATCCGGCGACTCCAAGGTCCTCGGGCACTCTCCGACCCGCGGCCATCGCCGCGTGGAGGACGCCAATCGCCATCAGGTCGTTGCCCGCGACGACGGCGTCCAGGTGCTTGTCCCTCAGGATCTCGGTGCCCAAGGACACTCCGGAGTCGTACGTGAAATCCCCTCGGCGAACCGCCGTCGGAGCGGTGTCGCCCTCGGCGAGGCCTTCGACGAAGCCCTGAAGCCGGTCCTCGGCCGTACTGACCTCTTCTGGGCCCCCGAGGTACGCGATCCTTCGGTACCCGAGGCCGACGAGGCACTTCGCCAGGTCGCGGCTGCCGCCGGCGTTGTCGGCCTCTACGTGCGGGATGCCCGGGACCCGACGATCCGCCGTCACCACCGGGATGTTCGAACGTTCCAGCCTGTCCAAACTCGCGCGGTCGGGCCGTCCCACCGGGACCAGGATCACCCCGTCTACGTTCTGCCGAAGGAGGACGCTCATGTACTGCCGCTCCTCGTCCCTGGAGTTGTTGGTGTCGCAGATGAGCGTCGAGTACCCCACCTTGAATCCGGCGGCCTCGACCCCGCGGGCGAGGAGGGAGAAGAATGGATTGGAGATGTCGGGGACGAGGAGGGCCACGACGTGGGTTCTCCGCCGTCGCAGGTCGCGGGCGGCCTTCACCGGCGTGTAGTCGAGAGCCGCCATCGCGTCGATGACGCGCTCCCGCGTGGCGTCCCGCATCTGGGAAGAGTCCTTGGGATTGATCACGCGGGAGACGGTGCTGATCGAAACCCCTGCGCGGAGGGCGACGTCGCGGATCGTGGCTCGCTTCCTCGGCTCTCGTCGATTCATGGGTTGTTTCGGAAAACGTTTTCGCTCTGTTCAGTTCTAAGGTGTATCGTTTTCCGAAATCGTTGCCATTATAGCCCGAGGTCGGTCCTCGTCAACACCGACGCTCGTCGCTACGAACCCATGGAGTGGAACAGGCAGGCGCGCTCGAAGCCCTCGCTCCCCGGAGGGCCGGCGTCGCCCACAGGAATCGCTACTCCCACATGTCGCGCATCCGCTGCCGCACGTCCGCGTCGACGTCGTAGAACGATCCCCCGTCGTCCTTCTCCTCGGGTGCAGCGAGCGCGACGTCCTCGACGGTGTCGAGCACGTCCTTCGTGAAGAACCGGCATAGCTGGGCGTAGCTGTGGTCGTCGCCCAGCGCGTACCACTTGTGGTAGTAGCGCAGAGGCCACGTGATGTAGAGGCGATCCTTCGCGCGGGTCAGTGCCACGTAGACGAGGCGGCGCTCCTCCTCGATCTCGTCCTGCGAACCGGTCGATAGGTCGGACGGGAGGAACCCGTCGGCGGCGTGGATGAGATAGACGACGTCCCACTCGCACCCCTTCGCGGAGTGAATCGTCGACAGGACGAGCCAGTCCTCGTCCAGGTACGGTGCGCCGGCGAGGTCGCTCGTCGACGTCGGTGGGTCGAGCTGGACGTCGGCGAGGAACTGGTGCCGAGACCGGTATCCGCCGGCGATCTGTTCGAGGCTGATCAGGTCGCGGACGCGGGCGGCCGGGTTCTCGTACGTCCTCTCGAACAAGGGATCGTAGAACCGCCGGATCCGCTCAATCTGCGCCTCGGGGTTCTTCGGCCCCATCGGGACCAGGTCGTCGAAGACGTCGGCGAGGTCGGCCAGCCCGGCGCGCGCGGCGGGCGAGCCTCCAAACGACCGGACGGCTCGGGGGTCGTTGCCGCTCTGCCCGACGTGCTCGACGACGCGCGACGCCGTTGTCGGGCCGACTCCGTCGAGGAGTTCGAGGACGCGAAACCACGCCAGCTCGTCACGCGGGTTCTCGAGCACGCGGAGGAAGGCGAGGAGGTCTTTCACGTGGGCGGCTTCCAGGAAGCGCAGCCCGCCGTACTTGTGGTACGGAATGTTGCGGCGCGCGAGCTCGACCTCGAGCGTGTCGGAGAGGTGGGAGGCGCGGAACAGGACGGCTTGGCGGCGGAGGGGGATGCCCTCTTCGTAGTGTCGAAGCACGGCGTCGACGACGTACTCGTCCTGCTCGGCCGCGTCTTTGCACGTGACGAGCTTCGGCCGGGAGGTGCTCTTGCGCTCGGACCAGAGGTCCTTCGCGAACCGCTCGTTCGCCCCGGCGATCAGTCGATTCGCCGTGTCGAGGATCGGAAGGACGGATCGGTAGTTCTGCTCGAGCTTGACGATCGTCGCTCCGGGAAGCTGCGTCGGGAAGTCGAGCATGTTCCGCACCGTCGCGCCGCGGAACGCGTAGATGCTCTGGGCATCGTCGCCGACGACCATGAGGTTGCGGCACGTCTTGCGCATCCCGAGCAGAATGCGCGCTTGGACGATGTTCGTGTCCTGGTACTCGTCCACGAGGACGTGATCGAACCGGCCGCCGATCTCGTCCGCCAGCCCGGGGACGTCGAGGAGCGCCTTCCAGTAGAGGAGGAGGTCGTCGTAGTCGAGGACGTTCCGATCCTGCTTGCGGACGACGTACTTCTTGAACAGCGTCCGGAGTTCCTCCTCCCACTCGTCGCACCACGGAAAGTCGCGCTCGAGGACGGCCTTGAGATCGTCGCCGGAGTTCACGCAGCGCGAGTAGATGGCGAGACACGTTCCCTTCCGCGGGAAGCGCTTCTCCTTCTCGTGGAGGCCCATCTCGTGTCGGATGAGGTGGATCAGGTTCTCCGCGTCGCCCTGGTCGAGGACGGTGAAGTCGCGCGTGATCCCGATGGAGGGGGCGTAGAGCCGGAGGAGACGGTGAGCCATCGAGTGGAACGTTCCTCCCCAGACCCGTCCCGCCGACGAGGCGCCGCGGGCGACGATGGTGGAGGCGCGCTCGAGCATCTCCTGCGCGGCGCGGCGCGTGAAGGTCAGGAGGAGGATGCGCCCCGGATCGACGCCGCGGGAGATCAGGTAGGCGACGCGATAGGCGAGGGTTTTCGTCTTGCCCGTTCCGGCGCCGGCCACGACGAGCAACGGGCCGTCTCCGTACGTTACGGCGGCGCGCTGCGCCGGGTTCAGCTCGTCAAGCCAGGTCCCCTTCGACTCGCCCCTCATGGACAGCAGGGTAGCCGATCGGAAGATTCTCCTCCACGCGCTACTTGGGCGTGGTGGCGCCGTACGCCGGGCCGAGATCCCCGCTGCAGCCGCAGGGGTTCGCCGCCTTGACCTTGTACCAGAACCCCTGCCCGGGAACGAGCGCCTCGTCGACGTAGCTCGTCTCCCTGAGCCCTTCGGCAATGACGGCGTAAGGCCCTTCGCGCTCGGGAGCCCGGCTCACGTGGTACATCTGGGCATCGGCCATCGGACTCCACGTGATCTCGATCGAGTTCGAATACGTGCCCACGGATGCGCGGACGTTCTGGGGCGCCTCCGGGCGGTAGCCGTAGCTGCCGTACACGGTGACCGACGGGTCGCTCTCGGTCCTTCCAGCGAGCGATTGGATGCGATACCAGTAGTCCCCGCAGAGGATGACGTCCCGATCCTCGTACGTCGTCGAGGCGGTCTCGGCCAGCCTCTCGTACGGTCCGGCGTATGCGGTCGCGCGAAGGATTCGGTACGACGCCGCACCGGAGGCGGCGCGCCATGCCACCTGGACCTTCTCGTACGGCCGGCCGCGGGTCGCTTCGATCCACGTCGGCGGGTTCAGGCGGCCACGGTCCAGCGGGCGCTCCTTCGTCGCCTTCCCCTCCGCCTGCGGGCTGAGCTCGGCCTTCCCGCACCCGTTCCCCGCGAAGACCCGGTAGAGGTACGTCTGCCCGACCACGATGTCGGTGTCGATGAACGTTGGTTCCGTACCCGTGTATACGTCGTACTGCTGGGCGGCGACCTTCGGCTTGTCGGTCATCGGCTGCGTCCGCATCAAACGGTAGAACGTCGCTCCTGGAGCCGGCGACCAAGTCACCGTGATCGCGCCGGCCGGGTCGGACGACGTGCCGATCCGTTGCACCGGCTTCGGGACAAGGCCGACGTACCCGTCGGCGGCGCTCGATTCGAGCCCGACGCCTCCGCCTCCGATCGCCCGAACTCGGTACCAGTACTTCCGGCACGTCTTGACGTCTGTGTCGTCGAACCCTCCGAGTCCCGCAATGGCAATCGGAGCGAACGCCCCCTGCGCCGCTTCGGAGCGCAACACCTCGTACCGGCTCGCTCCCGCCACGCCGGTCCACAGGATGGACACCCGGTCCTCGTGCGCCCCGCGCGTCGTGGTGACCTCCATCGGAGCCGCCGTGCGAGGCAGAACCGCCTCGCCGGGCTGCCCCTTGGCGCTTAGCCCGGTTGCGCTGGCGAGGCCGAGCGTCGTCTCGCCGCGCAGGAAGACGAGCGTCTGGAGATCGCCGACCGTCGCGGTCACGGTGGCTACGGCCACCGTATCAGCCCCCACCTGTCGCGCGGCGTCGACGATCCAGGCGAGAGAGGCGCGCGACAGGGGCGCCGCGGGGTGAATCGTCCATGTTCCCTGGAAGAGAGAGATGGCCTGGGCTCCTCGCCCTTCGGCCGCGGCTCGAGTCGCGTTGTCGATCCCGAGCGCTACGACGCGGTAGGCCTCGACGTCCCACTCGGAGAGCGGTGTTGGACTGATGGAAAGGAGGGCTTCGCCGTCGACGCGGACGACGTCCGACAGGCGAATGACCTCCCATCCGTGCGTCGCGGCGTCCCGGCGGAGTTCGTCGGTCGGGATCCGGCCGCGTGCCAGGAGCGTCTGGGGGGTGCCTGCGCCTTCGCTGGGGCTCGGCGCGGCGTCCGCCGATCCGGCAAGAGCGGGGACGAAATCAGCTCCATCCGAGACGAAGTCGACGAAGGCCAATTGAGCCAGTCGCGCGACCCCCGCCGCCGCGCAGCGCGCGACCAACATTCGAAGGTCGTGGACGTACGGGAACCCGGCCTCGCACACCTCGCTTCCGGCGCGGAAGATCAGCCCCGCCGACTCGAGACCGGCCGCGTCTTCGACGGCGGTTGCCATCGCCCTCACGGCGTCGCTGAGCCACGCAGCGTGGGCCGCCTCCACGTATGCCGTCTCCGGCGAGTTGGGGATACTCCCTTCCTTGAGCAGAACGAGCACGACGCGCTCGCCGACGGGGTTCGAGTCCGCCCACCGAAGGAGGGACGGTGACACTCTCTCCCGCCACGAGTCACCGGACGAGCCCCCGAGGACGGAGAACCCGACGGCAAGAGCTGCGGCCACGAGGGCCCACCCTGCTGTCCGAACCCACTTCATCGGAACCTCCTGTCTTCGCATGCCGGCGCAGGTTGTCGAAAGGGACAGATGGCCGGGCGGCGATCACGGCCTGAGTCGCGTTCTCATTGGGCTTTGCACCAGCAAACCAT
>JBFYQP010000085.1:0-9577 GCA_041302745.1 Candidatus Bipolaricaulota bacterium
CTCTACACACCCTCTCCCGCTACGATGCACAAGTCCGTACGACCGACGGAGGTGCTGGCATGCGGGATGAGAAGCAGCAGGAATCATGGGCCGTCTACCTGGGAGACCCGACGCCGACCGGCGCCAAAGTGACCGGCAGGCTATCCATCACGGATGAGGCCCTCGTGTTCGACGCGGGAATCGCTCTTGCCGAGCATGCGGGACTCCTCCTCGGGCTCGGCATCCCGGTCCACACCGTCGTGAACGACGCCGTGTCCATTCCGTTCGCCGATATCGCCGCGGTTCGGACCGAACGAGCAAAGCTCATCCTGAGGAGCCTCGTCGTTCGCGTCGTCTCCGGGGAGGAGATCGTCTTCCAGTTCGGCGCCGCGTCGCCGACAGGCGCACTCGACGCCATCACGAGCCGCCTCGCTCGCTAGACGGCCGTTCCCTAGCCGCCGCCCTCCATCTCACTCAGGCGGCGGCCGCTCCCTAGCCGCCGCCATCCACCTCACTCAGGCGGCGGCCGCTCCCTAGCCGCCGCCATCCACCTCACTCAGGCGGCGGCCGCAGTCTTCCCTTGCCGCGCCACGGCCTCGGCCGCCTTCTTCGCGGCTTCCGGATCGCCGAGGTAGTCGTGCCGAATCGGGCGGAGCCGGTCGTCCAACTGGTAGACGAGCGGAATGCCCGTTGGGATATTGAGCGTCGTGATATCCTCGTCGTTCACGCGGTCGAGGTACTTCACAAGCGCGCGAAGGCTGTTCCCGTGGGCCACGATGAGGACGCTCTTCCCCGCGGCCACCTTCGGCGCGACCGTCTCGTGCCAGTACGGGAGGAAGCGTTCCACCGTATCCTTCAGACACTCGGTGAGCGGAAGCTCCGTCGGACGGAGGCTCGCATAGCGCGGGTCCCTTCCCGGATACCTTGGGTCGTCCGCCTCGAGCGCCGGCGGGGGAATGTCGTAGCTGCGCCTCCAGACGTGAACCTGCTCCTCGCCGAACTTCTCGGCCGTTTCGGCCTTGTTCAGTCCCTGCAGCGCCCCGTAGTGGCGCTCGTTCAGCCGCCACGAGCCCTCGACGGGGATCCACATCTCGTCCATCTCGTCGAGGACGATCCACAGTGTGCGGATGGCGCGCTTCAGGAGAGAGGTGTACGCGACGTCGAACGCGAATCCCTCGGCCTTGAGGAGCTTCCCGGCGGCATGAGCCTCCTCGAGACCCCGCTCGGAGAGGTCGACGTCCGTCCACCCTGTGAACCGATTCTCCTTGTTCCACGTGCTCTCCCCGTGACGGAGCAATACGAGCTTCTTCATCGTCGTTCTCACCTCTAGTCGGCCTTCCGAAGCCTCCCGGCTACTGTACGCGATCCCTGGCTCAACGCCACGTCGGCTGGCGAACCCACGCAGCGCGGGAGACAATGCTCGCAGCCGCGCTTTGTGCTCCTGGGTGGGGCGGGCGGCAGCCGGGGAGTGTCGACGAGAAGGAGTGGAGCATGACGCGAGCGGCAGAGAAGACGCTGTGGCACGCGCTGGATTCCGGTGGAGCCGTTGGTGTTCTGCAAACCAATGCGACCGCCGGCCTTTCGAGCGCCGAGGCGGCCGAGCGACTCAGGACGTACGGCCCCAACGCTCTTCCCGAGAGCCCTCCAACGCCGTTCTGGAAGCGCCTTGTCGGGCAGCTGCGTGGATTCGTCGTCCTGATCCTCCTCATGGCGGCGGTCGTCTCGACCGTCGTCTACTTCATCGAGCCCGAGCCGCTCGGATGGCTGGACTCCGTCGTCATCCTGGCGATCGTCGTGCTGAATGCGTTCGTCGGCGCGCTCCAGGACAGCCGGGCTGAGAAAGCCCTCCAGAGCCTGAGGAAGATGGCCGCGCCCGAAGCCCAGGTGCTGCGCGACGGACAACGTGTCACCGTCCGGGCCAGCGACCTCGTACCGGGCGACATCGTTCTTCTCGAAGCCGGAACCGTCGTTCCCGCGGACCTGCGCCTCCTCGAGACGGCACAGATGCGGGTTGACGAGTCCTCTCTCACGGGGGAATCGGTCCCCGTGGAGAAGGACGCGGGCACTCACCTCGCAAAGGAAGTCGGGATCGCCGACCGCGTGAATTGCGCGTTCCTGGGCACGACGGTGGTGTACGGCCGAGGCCGCGGCGCCGTGACCGGAACGGGCGCCAACACCCAACTCGGCGAGATCGCCGAGATGATCGAGGAAACCCACGAGGAGACGCCCCTCCAACGGAAGCTCGAGGAGTTCGGCAAGCTTCTCGGCACCGTCATCCTGATCGTCTGTGCCGTCGTCTTCGTGCTCGAGATCGTGCGCGACCCGAACCTCCACATCCTGTGGGAAGACGGATTCGCCGCCTATCTGAGAACGGGGGCGGGCGACCTCATTCGCTTCTTCATGGTCGCCGTCAGCCTGGCCGTCGCCGCGGTGCCGGAAGGCCTCCCGGCGATCGTCACCATGTGCCTCGCGCTCGGAACCCGCGAGATGCTGAAGAGGAACGCCCTGGTGCGCCGTCTCCCGTCGGTCGAGACCCTTGGATCCGCAACGATCATCTGCACGGACAAGACCGGAACGCTAACGCAGAACCAGATGACGGTGGTCGCCGCGTGGGCCGGGCACGAAACGTACGACATCACCGGACAGGGGTACAACCCGACGGGCGGCTTCGCCCGCGGCGGTGCGGACATCCGGCCGGACGATCACCCGGTTCTTCGACGTGCCCTCTGGGCAGGACTCCTGTGCAACGACGCCGAGTTGCGGGAGGAGGCCGGCGGGTATCGAGTTGTCGGGGATCCGACGGAGGGCGCGCTCGTCGTCGTCGCCGCCAAGGCCGGAATGGGGCGAGAGACCGTGGCGCGCTCCCCACGCCTATCCGAGCTCCCGTTCGATTCCGAACGCAAGCGAATGACGACCTTCCACTCCGTGGAAGGTGCGCTGATTCCGAGCGCCGGCGCCAAGGTGCTCGCCGTCGCAAAGGGGGCTCCCGACGTCGTCCTCGGACTCTGCACGCGCGTCGAGACAGCGAACGGCCCGGTCGGACTCGACGCCGCCTCGCGGAACGAGATTCAGAAAGCGAACGATGCCATGGCGGCACAGGGGATCCGAGTCCTCGCCGTCGCCTACCGGCCGCTTCCGGAGATGCCGCGCGACGTGACGCCGGAGACGGTGGAGCACGACCTCGTGCTTCTCGGCCTCCTCGGCATGCAGGACCCGCCGCGGCCCGAGGTGAAGGATGCCATCGCCAAGGCCCGTGAAGCCGGGCTCCGCACAATCATGATCACCGGCGACCACGTCGTGACCGCCGAGGCCATCGCGAAGCAGATCGGCCTCATGCGTCCCGGCGGGCGCGTCGTCTCCGGAGCGGAGATGGAGAAGATGGCCGAAGGCCAACTGGCTCGGGAGATCGAGGACATCGACGTGTTCGCCCGCGTCTCGCCGCACCACAAAGTAGAGATCGTCGAGGCGCTGCGGTCGAACGGCGAGGTCGTCGCCATGACCGGCGACGGCGTCAACGACGCCCCCGCCCTCAAGCGCGCCGACATCGGCATCGCGATGGGCATCGCCGGCACCGACGTCGCGAAGAACACGGCCGACATGGTGCTCACCGACGATAACTACGCGTCGATCGTCGCCGCCGTGGAGCAAGGCCGCGTCATCTACGCGAACATCCGCAAGACGGTCTACTTCCTCCTGTCCTGCAACTTCGCCGAGGTGGCCATCATCTTCGGGGCAATCCTCGTCGGGTGGCCGGCCCCGCTGACAGCGATTCAGCTTCTGTGGCTGAACCTCCTCACCGACGGCGCTCCGGCGCTCGCCCTCGGCCTCGAGAAGGCCGAGCCGGACGTCATGAACCGCCGGCCGCGCTCGCCGAAGGCGCGGATCATCGACCGCTCGATGGCGATCGGCATCGCGTTCCAGGCATCCGCGCTGACGGCCGTCGTCCTCGGCGTCTACGCGTGGGGCATCTACGGCAAGGGCGCCATCCACAACGATGCCATGACGATCGCGTTTGCCATGCTCGTTCTCGCCGAGCTTCCCATCGCGTACGTCGTGCGGTCGGAGAACGTGCCGCTCCACCGAATCGGGTTCTTATCGAACCGCTCGATGCAGTTCGCAGTGCTGTTTGCGGCGGCGATGCTGATGCTCGTTCTCTACGTCCCGGGCCTGCAGAAGGCGTTCGACACCGTGACGCTCGAAGGCTGGATGTGGGAGATCATCGCCCCCCTCATCCTCTTCCCGGCGCTCGTCGTCGAGGGGCAGAAGGTTCTTCGGATGTGGCTCGGAAGAAGCAGAGCCAGGGCGAAGCTGGCCTAGGCCGGGAAGGGCATCCTCGATTTTCCGTGGGCCGCCTCCGGGTGAACCTCTCGGACATCGGCACGAAGGAGGAGGACGATGACCGGGCTTCTCGTGATCGACATGCAGGTCGGGCTGTTCGAGGGAGCGAAGCGCTTCGACGCGGACGGCGTCGTACGCCGCATCAACGACCTTGCGCGCGCCGTGCGCGCCAAGGGCGGCGTCGTTGTCTTCATCCAGCATGAGGACGAGGGCGACTTCGTCCACGATGCTCCGGGTTGGCAGCTTCTGCCCGCGCTCGACTCGCGCCCCGAGGATGTCTATATCGGCAAGACCGCGTGCGACTCGTTCTACCGCTCGGAGCTCGACGAGGTCCTCCGCAAGCGGAAGATCGCGCGGCTCCTCGTCACCGGCTGCGCCACCGACTTCTGCGTCGACACGACCATCCGCTCCGCGGCGAGCAAGGACTACGAGGTCGCCGTCGTCGCCGACGGCCACACGACCGCCGATCGCCCGCACCTCCCCGCGGAGAAGATCATCGAACACCACAACTGGATGTGGGCAAGGCTGATCCTCCCCGGCCGCCCCGTGACAGTGGCGAAGGCCGAAGAACTGCTTCGCGGAGTCTAGAGGGCCGAACGACCGCGCGCTACGGCGCCCCGCAGAGGAAAGGAAGGAATCACGGGCGCAGCGACCCATCCCCCTCCCCTCAAGCATCCGTCTACGCTTCCGGCACGTACCTGTGCCAGGACATCGATCGCACGAGATCCGGCCCGCCGATCGACGCGTAGAGCCTCTTCGGAATGGGGTCGTAGCCTCCGATGTGCATGGTGACGGCCCCCATGGCCACCGGCCGGCGCACGGCTTCGGCCATGACCGCCTTGCCGAGGCCGATCCGCGTGACCCTTCCGCTCATGCGCCGCGGGTTCATCGCGTTCGACGTTCCGGCACTCGAACCGTATCCTGGATTCGCGCGGCTGTTTGAAGGGAGGAGACGAGGCATGAACCTGTGGGAGGCTCTCGAGGCACGGGCGACGGTGCGCACGTTCGATGCGCGGCCGGTTGCGGTCGGCGTCGTCACGAAGGCGATCCGGGCGGCGCTGCACGCTCCGGCGTACAACCACCTCTGGGAGTGGGGCTTCATCCAGATTCACAATCGCGCGTTGCGAACGAGCCTCGCGGACTCGGTTGGCTTGGAGGATGTCGCGGATCCGGACACCTTGGCCGCAAAGTTCGCGTCGCTGCCGCCGGCGGCTCGTCAGATCTACTTGCGCGCACTTCCAGTGCAACGAACGATGGTCCTCACCGCGCCGGGGCTCCTGGTGCCCGTGTACCGACCGAAGCGGGGAGAACGGGCGCCGCAGGGTCCGGCGGATCTGAACGCCCACGCGGCAATCTGGATCGCGCTTGGCTACCTTCTCCTGTCACTCGCCGAGGATGGGGTCTACGGTTGCACGATCATCCCCGGTCGGTCGAGCGAGGCGCGGCAGCTCCTCGGGGTCCCCGAGGATTGGGAGATCGCGACCCTCCTCCCGTTCGGATACCCGCGCGGCCGCGTCGTACGGAACGAACACCCATCGGAGGTGGATGCTTTCCTGCACGTCGACAGGTTCGGCGGGTTTCACCTGCCGACCACGCCGGAACCGATGGGATAGCCGCAGCCTCAAGTCCGGGCCACGTAGCCGCTCGCCTACGCTGCAGCATTGCCGACCACGTCCTGGCGATTGCCGAGGCCTATGGGCTCCGTCGGTGCGACCCCGTCGCTCCGACGGTGATGCGGGCGGCGCAGACGAGTTCGGCAAGCGCCGCTTCGAATGCGAGGCCCGCCATTCTCACTGCGAGGACGGAGAGCAGATCTCCGTCCTCGCAGGAGCACGAATCCTGCCGCGCTGCGGAGGACGCCTCCGCAGCCCCATTGCCTACTTCCTCCAGGACATCGCTACGCTTCCGGCACGTACCTGTGCCAGGACATCGACCGCACGAGATCCGGCCCGCCGACCGACGCGTAGAGCCTCTTCGGAATGGGGTCGTAGCCTCCGATGTGCATGGTGACGGCGCCCATGGCCGCCAGCCGGCGCACAGCTTCGGCCATGACCGCCTTGCCGAGGCCGCGATTCTGGTATTCGGGCGCCGTGCCCACGGGGGCGAAGTACCCGGAGCGGGTGGCGTCGTCGTACCACATCGTGCAGAAGGCCGCGACGTCACCATTCGGGGCGATGGCGACGATGTCGAGGGCGCGCCGGTAGAGGGGCGCGCGCTCTATGTTCAGATACCAGTCCCATCCCTCATAGGCCTCGTCCGGGTCGTCGGGGTGGAACGACCGCCACGATGCCCAGCTGCGGGCCGGCAGCTCTTCCGGACCCCCGAGCGACCGCACAATGTAGCCGTCAGGAACCGGGCCTTCGGGAAGCCGCCCGGTCAGGTCGAGGCGTCGCTGATCCTCGCAGTGCTCGAGGCGCTTGTAGCCCCGCGCCGCAAGGACGTCCTCCCGCAGCGTGTCCCCCTCACGGGCGGCGACGACGAGGGAGGGCCCGCCCGTACACGGGACCGCCAAGTGTTTCTCGGCGACGGCCACCATCTCGTCTTCCAGCGACGCCGTCCGCGCCTCCGGATGGACGTTCAGGAAGGCGTCGCCGCCGCCTTCCGTCGTCAGGAACGCGGCGATCTCGCCGTCTCGAGTCTCCCAGAGGAAGAGGTTGTCGAGACTCTGCCCGCAATTCGCCACCGTGTGCCACCGCCAGTAGTCGAAGCGTCCAACGTGCCACGAATGCTCTCGCCGATCGTTCGCGAGGTAGACTTCGCGAAGGAACTCGCGGATTCTCCAGATGTCGCTGTCGTCTCGGTACGTACGCATGTCGAGGTTCATCCACTCAGTCCTTTCATGCTTTCTCGTGCAAGCCATCGGTCCGCGCCGCATTGACCGCGGGTGCGGACCAAAGACGCTCTTCGTACTAGGACGGGAAGAGGGACCGCGCCAACAGGCACGTTCGATGAAACCAGGAAACCAAAGAGATGCCCAGACGCAGCTGGTCGCGGCCTTCCGGTCCGTCCTACAACCCGGTCCGTACGAGCGCGTAGGTAGCTACACCTGGGTTCCTCTCCTTGTCCTGCCAGTTCGAAAGCAGGGACCTCACCGAGAAGTGCGCCGCGGCAGCCGCCGGCGCCGTGAGATGGAAGGCAGTATGGAGGATCACCGCGCGGCGTTCAAGGCCGCACGTCGTAAGGACTCGCTACGGCTCGGCACACAGTCCACTTGCCGCTCGGCACACGGCACACCGTGCACTTGCCGCCCGCACTACGTCCACTAGCGGCCCGCACTGCACCCTCCGCACTCCGTCCACTAGCGGCCCGCACTGCGTCCATTTGCGGCTCCGTGCGCGTTTGTGCCCCGCACCCCGTCCACTTGCGGCTCCGTCCGCTAGCGGCTCCGTCCATTTGTGCCTCCGTGCGCGCTTGGCGCCTTTGCCGCCCGGCACACGGCACACCGTCCATTTGCCGCTACGTCCGTTTTGCCGCCTTCACGGTAATGCTCGCGACGCAGGCGGCGATGTCGACGGCCGTCTCCGGAGTCAGGCCGAGGTCGACGGGGTCGACTTCCTGTCCATCTACGACGAAGGCTGCCTCGGCGCTCGTCTCCTTCACGATCTCGACGTCGCGAAAGCCGGCGGCACCGATGGCGGCGAGGTAATCGTCCTTCAGGCTCGCGCCGGCGACGCAGCCGACGTAGGCCTCGATCGACTCGCGCACGGCGCGCGGAAGCTCTCTCAGAAGAACGATGTCGGACAGGAACATCCGCCCGCCCGGCTTGAGAGCGCGGTAGGCTTCCAGGAAGACCTGCGGCTTGTCGGGCGACAGGTTGACGACGCAGTTCGAGATGATCACGTCGACTGACGCATCGGCGACGGGCAGGTGCTCGATCTCACCGAGGCGGAACTCGACGTTCGCGACCTTCTCCTTGCGCGCGTTCTCCCTTGCCCGGTCGATCATGTCGGGTGTCATGTCGACGCCGATCGCACGCCCCGTCGGACCTACCTTCTCCGCCGCGAGGAAACAGTCGATGCCGGCGCCGGACCCGAGGTCGAGAACGACCTCACCCTCTCGAAGCGACGCCATCGCGGTCGGATTCCCGCAGCCGAGGCCGAGGTCCGCGCCCTCCGGGACCGAACGAAGCTCGCCCTTGCTGTAGCCGATTCTCTCACTCCCCGATTCGTGCCCTCCGCAACAGCCGCGAGACGACGAACAGCCGCAGCTCCCACTCTGCGCTCGCTCGCCATACCGTGTCCGAACCGCCTTCCGCATGCCGTCGTCGTTCATTCGCGCTCTCCTTCGCCGGTTGCCGCGTCGAGAATCCTTTTCACGACGGCCCCCAGGTCGTCCGCTCGAGTCAGCACGAGGCAGCAGACCCGGCCGCCTTTCTCAAGTGCCGAGAGAGCCAGCTTGTCGCCGCCTCGCAGCCCCATGCGCTCTCGGACGTCCTTCGGAAGCACCATCTGTCCCCGGTCGTCGATTCGGACGAGCGCCTGCACGTGGCAGCACTCGCCGCAGGCGTCGACAGCTTCGTTTGCTCGTCGCTTCGGCATGGCGTGTCTCCTGTCGATTCTGAATCATCAGATCCATCAGATTCGGATGATAGCCGCCGAGGGCGAGGATTCAACTCGGTCGCCCTGCGGCCCCCGACGACCTGCTGTTGGACCCGCCCCACCAGGCGCTGTACGCTCTCGGACCTGGAGGTGGGGTATGAGGCGCCTTGTCGGTGCGGGCCTTCTCGTTGTCTCGCTAGGCGTAGCCGTTCTGGCCGGCCCGTTCGATCGCGGCCCGTACTCCGGCGCGCCCTCCGCGGATTCGATCGTCATCTCGTGGACGGGGTCGCCTCCCATGGCCGGGAAGGTCGAGATCGCCTCCTCCGCCGCGTACGCCAAGAGCGCGACGTTCGAGCGGGTGATCGACGTTCCGGTTCCGTCAAGCGATCGCGCCGGGACGGAGGTGCTGGTCGACGACCTCGCCCAGGCCACGTCCTACATCTACCGCGCCACGGTCCAAAGCGGCTCGGAGACGTACGTGAGTCCAATGGGCCGATTCCGCACGGCGCCCACAGCCGGAGATCCGGTGCGGTTCGCCGTGCTCTCGGACACTCAGCAGCAATGGGAAGGAGAGAACCGCCTCGCGGCGGTGGGCGACGCGATCGCCGCGGACGCCGACAGTGCGCCCTTCGACTTCGTGCTTCACGCCGGCGATCTCGTCGAGTCGCCCGCCGGGGACTACTGGGACTACTGGTTCTCCTCGTTCGAGCCGATGCTCCTCG
>JBFYQP010000093.1:0-3608 GCA_041302745.1 Candidatus Bipolaricaulota bacterium
CCCCAAGGATCACGTACTCCCCGCGGATCGGCAGGTATGCGCCGACTCCCGACACGACGCGGGACACCACGTACGAGGTCATGACGAAGAAATAGGCGAGGAAGGTTGCGTCCACGAGGAAGATGGCCGAGCGCGTTGCGCCGCGCTTTGCCAGCGCTGTAACACGCCGCACCGTCTTCTGGAACTGCCGCGCCGCCAGGTTCTTCGCCATCAGGTGATCCTCTCCCGTACCCGGCCGCTGATGTAGTCCATGATCCATACGACGATCGCGATGATGACGATGACGGCTCCGACCTCGTGCCACCGCAGTTCGTTCTTGAAGTAGTTGAAGAAGCGGCCGATGCCGCCGCCGCCGACCATTCCGATGATCGTCGCCATGCGGACGTTGATGTCCCAGCGGTACAACGTGAATGCGAGGAACGGCGGAACGACCTGGGGAACGACCCCATAGCGCAGGATCTGCGTGCGCCCACCGCCGCACGCCGTGATCGCCTCGACAGGACCGGGATCGATGGCCTCGATCTGCTCGGAGTAGAGCTTCCCGAGAGCGGCGACCGTGTGAACCAAGAGGGCGAGACACCCGGCGAAGGGACCGTACCCCAACGTGGTCGCGAACAGCACGGCCATGACGAACGGCTCGATTGAGCGTCCGATGTTGAAGAAGGCTCGCGTGACGGTGTAGACGCCCCAGCCCAAGCGGTTTTTGGTCACCATGTTCCGCGCGCCGAGGAAGGAGAGAGGGAGCGCGAACACGAACCCGAGAAGGGTTGCCAGGAGGGCCATGAAGATGGTCTGGATGATGCCGTTCAGCATCGTGTCATGCAGATCAGGCTCGGGAACAAGGAAGTACTTAAAGTCCGGCGTGACCAGCTTCTGCCAGTAGTCGCCGGTCGAGGATGCTCTGCGGATCAGCGTGGCGAGATTGACCTGGGCCGTCAGCCAGCCGACGTAGACGCCGACGCCGACCAGGAGAAGCGTCATGAGACCCCAACTTGTCCGCCACCATGGGCGCGGCGGTCCCGAGCGCACGACGTCCGCCGCTTTGCAGACCTGAGAGCGCACCGCGCGGTCGGCCCACGGCGTCGCCCCTCTTCGTCCCGGCCACAGCCAGCTCAAGAGCGCCCGCGCGGCCCACCAGGAGACATAGCCCATGGCGACCAGCGCGAGTCCAAGGACGATCGTCCATCCCAGGGTCACGTACCAGGGTCCGAGCGGCCCAAGCATGACGGACGGGACCACCATGAGGCCGGAGCCGGAGATGACTCCGTACAGGAGCGTTCCCAGCCCGGCCAGCGGGGCAAGGGCGAGCGCCGCCCCGAGCGCCGTCAGCGACCACGAGGCAAGGTCGAGAACGAAGTGCGCTGCACGCGGCAGGAACCGCAACGGCCGGCTCGCTCTGTCTGCGTGATCGAGGCCGATCGACTTCCATCCGATCGACGTTCCGAGGTTCTCCCAGAAGACGGCAAGGAAGAGCGTCGCGGCGGCCGCCACGACGTACGCGTAGTTCGGGAACGGCACTCGGTAAACCGGAGATACGTTGTTGAGCGCACGATACCAGTGATTGATGAGGTAGTACGTGCAGTAGGAAAGCAGGATCAGGAGGCCCCAGTCCGCTGCGAGCGCAGCGGCACGGTCCTTGGGCAAGCGAAAGCGCAGGGCCGTCCACGCGGCCGCGAGCCTTGTCGAGAGGGAACGGGGGCGGCGCGTCACCTACCGGACCTCCACCTCTTCCGCATCCTCGCCGTAGATCTCCTTGAAGCGGACGTTGTCGATCTCTCGCGGCAGACCTTCGAATACGACGGCGCCGTCCTTGAGCGCGATGATTCGCGTGCCATATCGACGGGCGAGCGACAGGAAGTGGAGGGCGCAGATCACCGTGGCTCCGCGCTCGTGGTTCATCTGCTCGAGGTACTGGAGGATGGAGTTTGCGGTCGCCGGGTCGAGCGCCGATACAGGCTCATCCGCCAGGATGAGTTCCGGCTCCTGCATCAGCGCGCGGGCGATGCCCACACGTTGCTGTTGGCCTCCCGAGAGCTGGTCGGCACGCGTGTACATCTTCTCGGAGAGACCGACCGTTTCGAGGCTCCGGTGGGCGCGATCGACGTCCTCGCGCGGGAAGCGCCCGATCAGCGTGGGCCCGGGGGGTGCGTACCCCAGTCGTCCGGCAAGGACATTCCGCAGCACGGAGGAGCGCTTCACGAGATTGAAGTGCTGGAACACCATGCCGATCTTGCGCCGGATCCTGCGGAGTTCGGCCCCCTTGGCCTCGGTGACGTCGACGCCGTCGAGGAGAATCCTGCCCGACGTGGGTTCAATCAGGCGGTTGATGCAGCGAAGAAGCGTCGACTTGCCGGAGCCGGAGAGCCCAATGAGCACGAGGAATTCGCCCTTGTTCACGGTGAGCGAGACGTCGCGGAGGGCGTGCACGTCGCCGCGTTCGTAGACCTTCGTCACGTGCTCGATAACCAGCTGCGGTGCAGCCATGGGTTCCTCTCTGTACGAAGGGGAGAGAGGGGATTCCCCTCCCTCCCCGATAACCAGCACGGACTCCCGGGTCTAGCGAGTCGGAACCGGCAGGCCGAGGACGGCGCGCATCAGGTCGAAGTCCTTGTCCTGGACGGCGGCCATGCCCGACCACTGGTAGAACTTCTTGTTGCTCCAGATCGCGAAGCCTTCGGGGGTCGAAATCTGCTTCACGAGGGCGTCGGTGATCTTGGTGACCAGATCGGCCGGGAAGTTCGAAACGAACGCGAGGCAGTCGTTCGGAATCGGGCCGACGACAGAGACGACGCCGACGGTCGAGAAGACGTCGGGGTAGTCCTTGAGCACCGCGAAGCGCAAGTCTTCGCAGGCCCAGCGGAGGCCGTCACGAACGAGGGCGTTGTTGAAGTGATCCCAGACCATGAGCTCCGGATCGTCGCCCCACTCCCAGCGGATGCCCTGATCCTTCAGGCACTGCGGAGAGAGCGGGGGCGAGCCGTAGCCGGTGCAGAAGTCGCCCTGACCCTGCAGAAGAGCGACCATCGAGTTCACGTGCCCGCCCGTCTCGACGACGTTCGCCCACTGGACGCCGGCCAGTTGCATGTACACCTTCGGGTACTTGTACCCCGAACCCGACCCGACGTCGTTGTAGATCCACGTCTTGCCGTTCAGATCCGCTAGGGACGTGTACCCCTTCGATCGCAGAGCGTAGATGCTCGCGAAGTAGTAGACGTAACCGTTCCGAACAGCTCCCATCGTGGGGATGATCCCGCCGTTCGTCTCGTTGTAGATTTGGCAGTACTGGGAGCTCGTTGGAATCCCGAACACGTCGCCATCCGCCGTTCGGAAGGCCTCGGCGAGTGCCGCGTAGTCCGCCGCGACGACCGGGATCACGTAGAGACCCGTCTCCTGGAACAGGTACTCGGCAATCTTGTCCCCGGACGGTCCGATGACCGTTGTGTCGGTCGAGGGCGGGAGCAGCATGTAGATCGGCTTGTCCTTCGTTCCGATCTGCGCGAAGCCGACGATGCTGATCGCCAACACGGCAACCAGCGCCAGAACCAACAACCTACGCATGGTGCACCTCCTGCGATGCCGCAAGCCTCCGGGTTACGCCGCGGAGCCGC
>JBFYQP010000123.1:0-10745 GCA_041302745.1 Candidatus Bipolaricaulota bacterium
CAGTTCCGAAAAGCGAAGCCGGAGGCGCTCTACGCGGCGGCGAACGTGGTCGCGCCGTCCTACATCCGCGTCGAAGCGGACGAGGTGACCTACAACTTCCACATCATGCTGCGGTTCGAGATCGAGGCGGGGCTGATCGACGGGTCGATCGACGTCGCCGACCTGCCGCGGCTGTGGAACGACGCGATGAAGCGCTACCTCGGCATCGTGCCTCCGAACGACGCGCAGGGCGTTCTGCAGGACGTCCACTGGTCGCAGGGCAGCTTCGGCTACTTCCCCTCGTACATGCTCGGCAACCTCTACGCGGCCCAGTTGCTCGCGACGATCAGGAAGCAGCTGCCGAACCTCGACGCAACGATCGAGAAGGGCGACCTCAAGCCGCTCCTCGGATGGCTGCGGGAGAACGTGCACCGGTACGGCGCGATGTACGAGCCCCAGGAGCTGATCGAGCGGATCACCGGCAAGGCGCTTGACTCCGCCTACTTCGTGCGCTACGTGAAGGACAAGTTCGGCGCGATCTACGGCTGTCAGACTCCGTCTGACAGCTAGGGAGTTGCTGCGGCAACTCCTGGCTGGTTTGGCGGATCGGGGGACACATGCCGTATCTCGGCGACGCAGCCGGATCGGCGCGTGCAACCGGCTTCCGCGCGATGCTAGGGTCCGTCCTCGCCCGCTCTTCGCTGCGCGGAGCACGGCGATCCCGCGCTCGGGTTCGTACGCGTCGGCGCACCGCGTGCTAGACTGACGGCGGAAGCGAGGATGCATCGAACGCACGAGCCATGAAGCTGACCGCAGAGGATCGCAGGGTACTTGACGGAGAGCGTGGGGAAGCGGCTCGCTTCGCCTTGTCGGTCATCGTCAGGATGGCGGAAGCCGCCGGCGCGGAGCGGCTTCTGTCGATCGAGCAGGCCCACATCGACGCGTGCGCGCTGATGAGCCAGTCCAGTCTCGATCTCGTGAGCCACCTGGCCGAACACGACGGCCGGGTGTCGGTTCCAACCACGCTCAGCATGGTGTCGCTCGACCTCGAGCATTGGAAGACGCTCGGCGTGAACCCAAGCTTCGCCGACAAGGCGAGCCGGATCGCCCAGGCCTACCAGAAACTCGGATGCATCCCCACGTGGACGTGCGCTCCCTACCAGGGCTATCTCACGCCGCGATTCGGTCAGCAGATCGCGTGGGGCGAGTCGAACGCCGTGGCCTACGCGAACTCGGTGCTCGGCGCGCGGACGAACCGCTACCCCGACTACCTCGACATCTGCGCCGCGATCACCGGCCGCGTGCCGTACACAGGCCTGCATCGGACGGAGAACCGCCGCGCCACGGTGCACTTCCACGTCGAGAGGGCTCGTGCGCGCGACTGGGAGACTCCCGCCGCCTGGGCCGCATTCGGATCGCTCATCGGCTCCCTGGCCCTCGATGGGGTTCCCGTCATGGACGGACTCCCGGCGTTCCGGCCGTCGAACGACATGCTGAAGGCGTTCGGCGCGGCGGCGGCTTCCTCCGGCTCCATTGAGCTGTTCCACATGGTTGGGATCACGCCGGAGGCGCCCGACCTTGCCTCGGCGAGCCACGGGCGGCCGCCCTCGAAGGCGGTTGCCGTCACTCGGCGTCAGCTCGCCGATGCATGGGACGAGCTGTCGAACGCGGACGACGGATCGCCCGTCGATGCGGTGATCCTCGGCTGTCCGCACGTGAGCTACGCGGAGTTCGTGGCCCTGTCCGAGGCAATTGCGCGGCTCGGGGCGGCGCGGATCCGCCCGAACGTCCAGTTCCTCGTCTTCGCCGGCGCGACGACGGTCGAGCTGGCGCGGCGGGGCGGCCTGCTCGACCCCATCGAGCGCTGGGGGGCGAGGATCGTGCGCGACACGTGCCCGTTCCATTCCCCGGTCGTAGCCCCCACGGCTCGGGTCATTGCGACGGACTCCGGCAAGTGCGCCTACTACGCGCCCGGGGAGCTCAAAGCGCGCGTCGCGTTCGGCACCCTCGGCGCGTGCGTGGAGGCGGCGGTCACGGGCAGGATGCCGAGAGGAGAAGCGCCGTGGCGAACGCGGTGAGGCTCCGACCGATTGTCCGGGGAGCCGTTGTAGGCTCCGTCCTCCGGAGCGACCGATCGATCAGCCTGTGGGGGGGCGTCGATCCCGCGTCGGGGACGATCATCGACCGTCGCCACGATCGGCACGGCGAATCGATCGCCGGGCGCGTGTTCGCCCTTCCCGGCGAGAAGGGGTCGAGCACCGGGAGCGCGGTGCTCCTGGAACTGATTCGGATCGGCCTGGCGCCCGCCGCCATCGTGACGCGGCACCCGTCCCCGGCCGTCACGCTCGGGGCGATCGTGGCCGAGGAGCTCTACGGGAAGTCGATTCCGATCTTCCTAGCGACCGAGGCCGGGTTCCGCGCGTTGCGCGACGGAGAGCGCATCGACATCGCCGAAGACGGTGAGGTTCGCCGCGTAACGGCGGCGGCCCCGAGGCCTTGACGTCAGGCAACGCCTGAGCGCCGCTCTCCAGGCGCGGCCGACGCTCGGCGCCGAGTCCGGGCGAGAAGCCGCTTGCTGGGGCGGCGGGCTCTGATGCTAGAATGGTCGTGAGTCGAGGAGCGGGATGGACGAGCGCCAACTGGTTGCCCTGATGCTGACGGACATGGTGGGGTACTCGCGCCTTTCTCAGGTGGACGAGGCCCGAGCCCTGCGTTTGCTGGAGGAGCACAACCAGGGGATTCGCGACAGCATCCAGGCCCACGGCGGACGGGCGATCAAGGGGACGGGCGACGGGTTCCTCGTCGAGTTCCCGAGCGCGCTCCAAGCGGTGTCGTGCGCCGTCGACATCCAGCGGCGGTTCCACGACCGAAACCGCGGCGTCGAGGAGGGCGAGCGCTTCGAGGTGAGGATCGGCCTTCACCTCGGCGACGTCGTGCGCCGCGACGGCGACGTGTTCGGCGACGGGGTCAACATCACGGCGCGCATCGAGCCGCTCGCCGGACCCGGCGGAATCTCGACGTCGGCGGCCCTGCGCGACCAGGTGTGGAACAAGATCAAGCAGCCGTTCGTCAGCCTCGGCCCTCAGAAGCTCAAGAACCTCGAAACGCCGATCGAGGTGTTCCGCGTCGTCCTGCCGTGGAGCGAGGCCGGGCAGGCGCCGGCAGCCAAGGCGGATCGGGCGAGGCTCGCCGTCCTCCCGCTCGGCAACGTCAGCCCGGACCCGGACGACGAGTACTTCGCCGACGGGATGACGGAGGAGCTGATCTACACCCTGTCCAAGGTGCCGGGGCTGAAGGTCATCGCCCAGACGTCGGTGATGGGCTACAAGGGGACCGCGAAGCCGGTGCGCGAGATCGCCCGCGAGCTCTCGGTCGGCGCCGTGCTCGAGGGGAGCGTGCGCAAGGCAGGCGAACGGCTCCGGATCACGGTTCAGTTGATCGACGCGGCCTCCGAGGAGCACCTGTGGTCCGGACGCTACGACCGCGAGCTGGCCGACGTGTTCGAGATCCAAACCGAGATTGCGCAGAGCGTGGCCGGGGAGCTGAAGGGCGTGCTGGTCGCCGCCGCGACGCAGCGTCCGACAGAGAGCCTCGACGCCTACAAGGAGTACCTGAAGGGGCGCCAGTTCTGGGCTCGGCGCACGAAGACGAGCCTGTACAAGGCGCTCGAGCACTTCGAGGCCGCGGTCGGCGCAGACCCCGGCTTCGCCAAGGCGTACTCCGGTCTTGCCGACACCTACACCGTGCTCGTAAACCACGGGATCGAAGCGGCGAGCCAGGCGCACCCGAAGGCGCGCAAGGCCGTGGAAGAGGCGCTCCGCCTCGATCCGAACCTCGCGGAAGCCCACGCTTCGCTCGGCATCCTGTCTCTCGAGTCGAGCCAGGACGCCGCGAAGGCGCAAGGGGCGCTTCGCCGCGCGATCGAGCTCAATCCCAACTACGCGCAGGCCTACCACTGGCTCGGGCTCGTCTACGGCTTCGAGGGACGCGTGGCGGAGGCGAGAGAGGCGATGAAGCGGGCGCTCGAGCTCGATCCTCTGGCGCACATCACCCACGTCGCCTACGCCGAGATCCTCCTTGAGTCGGGGGATCCCGACGAAGCGAAGGTTCACCTCCTCAGGGCACGCGACCTCGAGCCGGACTTCCCGGGCGTGGCGGCCGACCTCGCGTGGGCGGAGATGGTCCTCTGGAACTGGTGCGGCGCCGAGGACGCCCTCGACATCGGCCTGCACCGGAATCCCAACAACACCTCGGCTCTCGGGGCCAAAGCGCAATTGTCGCTCGTCCTCGGCAACGAGTCGGCGGCCCGCGCGGCGATCGAGAAGGCGGAGGGAATCGCCCCTAACTCGCCGGACGTTTGGGCGCAGCGCGCCCTGTTCGAGCATCGAACCGGGCGAACGGAGGAGGGGATCCGCTGGCTGGAGCGCGTGGCCGAGGCGCGCCCCGAGGATCCGTTCTCGACGATTCGCATCGCCACCTGCTACCTGCACCTCGGGAAGCTCGCGGAAGCCAGGCGCCGAATCGAGCTTGCCCAAGGCCATCCGACGGCATCCTCAGCAAAGACCAAGATGATCCTGGACACGTTCTGGGGCGTGCTGGCCGCGCGGGAAGGTCGCCCGGAAGACGTGGAGAAGTTCCTAGCCGCCGTCCGCAGCGCACACTCGTGCCCGCGCAGGCACACGAGCGCCGCGTTCATCCTCGTCGCCGCAGGCCGTCTGGATGAGGCGTTCTCCGAGCTCGATCAGGCGATGGCGATTCACGACCCGTGGCTCGCCGAACTCCCCGCAGAGCCTCTCATGTATGCGGTCCGCTCGCATCCACGGTTCCAGCAAATGCTCGAAGTCATGGGCCTCGGCCGCGTCGCCTCCGCGACGTGCTAGCCGCCGGTCGCAGTCTTGTCTGCCGCGAGGCAGCGGCCGAAGAACGTGACGGCCGCGGAGAGCGCCGTTTCGTAGTAATCCCTGTCCGTCGTTCCGTACGTCCGCCATCCGTGCCCGGCTCCCTCGAGGAGCAGGAGTTCGACGTCGACGCCGACGGCCTGCAGGGCGTCCCGCAGGGCAACGGACTGCTGGTACGGGACCCGCGCATCCTTCGTCCCGTGGACGATGAGGAATGGCGGATCGTCGGGACTTGCGTACTTGACGGGGGACGCCTGCCAGCAGGGAAGCGGCTTCTGGGCGCACGTCCCGCCGAGGAAGGCGAGGATCGCCGAGTCCGTTGAGTTGGCCACCGCGGTCAGGTCCGTAGGGCCGAAGTAGTCGACGACGGCCTGCACGCGGCTCGACAGCGAGAGGTCACCGCTCGTTCCCTCGAGGCCCTCCGATCCGTCGGTCACCCCGAGCATGGCGACGAGGTGCCCGCCCGCAGAGCTGCCCATCGCGCCAATTTGATCTGGATCTACGTCAAGCTCCTGCGCGTGGGTGCGCAGCCAGCGGACGGCGGCCTTGCAGTCTAGGACGGCGGCCGGGAAGGGGTACGTCGGGGCAAGGCGGTAGTTGATCGAGATCCCGACGTAGCCCTGGTCCGCGAACCGCAAAGCCTCGTCTTCCCACATCGACTTGTCGCCCGCCGTCCACCCGCCGCCGTGAACGAAGACGATCGCCGGATGCGGGCCGGCCGAGGACGGGCGGTAGAGGTCGAGCGTGAGGTCGACACCGTCGACCGTCCCGTACACAAGGTCGCTCTCGACGTGGGCGCCCTCCTGCGGCGCCGCCGCGAAGACGTGCCCGGAGAGAGAAGGATCTAGGCTCGCCGGGCCGATGCCGAACCGGGCGAGGATGGTGGGTGCCACGTCCTTCTGGTCGCCCTCCCCGGCGAACGGCGCAGCAAGCCGCTCCTCGGAGACGAGCCACACCTCGGGCGCGTTCAGGTGCACCCTCGCCCCTTCGTCAAACCCGTGGTCGGTGGTTACGTAGACGGTCGTGCGGCCGGACATCCCGAGGGTCTCGAGCGTCGAGAGGATCCTTCCGAGCCAGACGTCGCAGTCGACGATGGCGTCCTCGTACCGACGCGAGTTTTCCCCGAAGGCGTGGCCGGCGTGGTCGGGATCGCGGAAGTGGAAGAAGGCGAAGAAGGTGCGGTCCTGGAACGCCTCGAGCACGGCGAGCGCCTGAGCTCCGACGGCGGCCGCGTCCTGCGACTCGATCGACGAGACGTCTATAACCGATACGGAATGGGCGAGGGTCTCAATCAGGTTCTTGCTCTTTCCCGTGACGGCGGCGGTGGCGATCCCTTCGCCGCTGAAGTGGTCTTCCAGCCGCTCGAACAGCGTAAGTCCCGTCGGGATCACCTGGTAACGCACGTTGGAGTACACGCCCGTGGTGACTGGACCCAGTCCCGTCAGCATCTCCGCGTGCCCGGCCTTCGTGTCCGTGGCGTGGTCGGCGACCCGAAGCGGGATGTACGCACCGGCGGCGATGAGGCTCGCCAGGACGGGCAGCCGGCCTTGGGCCAGAAGGTCGAGCATGTGCGCCCGCTGCACGCCGTCCCACGAGATGAGGACGACGCTGTCGACCCCGCCGTCCGTGGTCTGCGCAAGAACGCCGAGCGCCCCAGCCCACGCGGCAAGAGCAAGCACGAGACAGACGAGAACGCGCTTCCATTGTGAGCTCATAGGACCCTCCTCGACGGCGAGTGTAGAGGCCCCGGCGCCTCTCGGGCAATCGGTCGCCCGTCGCGCTCACGCCTTGTCTGTTCGCGTTCGACGGACCCTGAAGCCTGGCCTCCTCCGATCGGGCAGTGCGGAGCTACGGCGGGCAATCCATGACACAGCGGAAGCCCACTTTGTGCTCGCTGTACTCGAGCGCGTTCGCGCCGCGATTCGCGCATCGGACGTCGTCCGGCCGATCGAGCCAGGAGCCGCCCTTTGCGATGTGCGCGTCGCCGCTCTCCGGGCCCGGCGGGTTGGACTGCGAGGCTGCCGTGTACAGCCCATACCAGTCTCCAACCCACTCGCGCACGTTGCCCGCAAGGTCGTGCGCTCCGCACCAACTGTCTCCGGATGGGAAGCTCCCCACGGGAGCCGTGTCGGGATACCCGTCGAGGACGGTGGCGTCCTTCGGCCCTGCGGCGCACTCCGAGGCGCAGTAGTTGAGCCGGGTCCCGTCGAACTCGTCTCCCCACGGAAAGACACGGCTCTCGGGACCGCGAGCCGCGTACTCCCACTCCGCTTCCGTGGCGAGGCGCGCGCCCGCCCAGGTCGCGTACTCCACAGCCTGCTTCCACGTAACCCAGACGACGGGGTAGTCGGCGTACGCCGGGTCGCCGAAGTAGGACTCGCGCAGGAAGGAGCCGTCGTGCTGCGGCCGCGTGCAGGCGCCGGCCTCGACGCACCGCGCGTACTGAGCGTTCGTAACCTCGTTCCGGTCGATCCAGAAAGCATGGACGGCAACGCGATGCTCAGGGCGCTCATCGGCAAACGCACTGGCCTGGCAGACGGCCACGGCGAACTGGCCGCACGCCGTTGTGCAGAGCTGGCGCGCGTAGCGCACGCCGGCGTCGCTTGTCCCCATCTCGAACTCACCCGCCGGAACGTAGACCATGGACATCCCGTCGACCGGCCGGACTCGGGTGTCCCCGAGTTGCGGCGCCGCGAGTTGGGAGTCCGACACGCTCCAGCCCGCTCCCGGCGATGCGAGGAGAAGGACAGCGGCAACAAGGCACGCCTTGGCACGAATCTCCATGGGCACCTGACTATACGGCGCACCGGTTCTCCGTAGAAGGTCTCCGCAAGCTCGTGATGGACGTCGGCGCCAGCCGACCCGTTCCTGCAGCCGTGTTGTTGGGCGACGCTCCCAAAGAGCGCTAGACTGGGTTCGAGATTGCCGGAGGCACGGTCGGCAGCGCGGAGGGTGGGCCATGAATGGAGCGTCAAGCAGGAATGCCATGGATCGCGCCGCGTCGCTTCTTCGCCTTCGACTTCCGGCGAAGTTCGAGCGCCCGAGGGGAATCTACATCGCGGGCCTCTGCCTACTCGTCGTCGTGACGACGGCGCTCGTCGGAAGCCTGTACGAGGGTCCGTGGTACTGGCAGATCTGGTACGGCTTCTTCGTCAGCTTCCTGCTTCCGGTGCTCCTTCTCTTCGGGCTGCTCCTGCCTCTTCTCGCACTCACCGGCCTCTGGCTCCTGGCGCGGAACCTGATCCTCGGTTTGACGAATGCCCTGGGAGGCCGAGAGACCGGAGCTAGGTCAAGCCTGACGTCGAGCAGCGCACGGTAGCTCGTCCCGTCCCGCGGGAGGGCGCGGCGAACGCCGCCTTCCGAGGCCCGGCGTGGCGACTGCCCTATCACCCGTCGTCGCCTCGAAAGCAACGCCGTCGTACACTGAAGCACCATGGACATGAATCCCGCCCACCGATTGCAGCGCGAGAAGCTGGATCAGATCCCTGCACTCCTCCACGAAACGGGCATCGACTGCTGGCTCGTCTGGGTGCGTGAGACAATCCAGACGCCCGATCCTGTTCTTCCTGCCATCCTCGGGGCCGACCTCGTGTGGCCGTCGGCGCTCCTGTTCACCGCAAGCGGCGAGCGCATCGCGATCGTCGGCACGTACGACGCCGACGTGGTTCCCGGGGAGTTCTTCAGCCGGGTCGTCCCCTACGCCGAGGGGATGGCCGACCTGCTCCGCGCAGAACTGAATCGGATCGCTCCGCGCACCATCGGCATCGACGAAAGCAAGAACGACTCGGGGGCGGACGGGCTGACGGCGGGGATGAAGGCGCTTCTCGTCGACATGCTCTCGGCGACCCCGCATGCGACGAAGCTCGTCAGCGCCGAGCGCCTGATCGGCGGCCTGCGCGGGCGCAAGAGCCCGTACGAGCAAGAGCGGATCCGCGACGCGGTCCGCATCACGGAAGACATCTTCGACGAACTGGATTCGTTCCTCGCCGTCGGCCGGACGGAGATCGAGATCCAGCAGTTCGTCCATCGCCGGATGGCGGAACTCGGCGTCGGCTTCGCGTGGCAGGCTGCGTCGAACCCGGCGGTCGACGCCGGTCCGAACAAGCCGTTCGGGCACGGAGGACCCTCCGACAACCCGACGAAGCGCGGCCATCTCTTGCACTTCGACTTCGGCGTGCAGTCGGGCGGGTACAGCTCGGACCTTCAGCGCATGTACTTCTTCGGAACCAAGAGCGAGATCCCGAGCGAAGTGCGGCGCGCGTTCGAGACGGTTCGCGACGCGATCCAGCTCGCCGCCGACTTCCTCCGGCCGGGGGTGCGTGGGAAGGACGTCGACGCCGTAGCGCGCCGGCACGTGATCGACTGCGGGTACCCGCCGTTCGCCCACGCGCTTGGCCACCAGGTCGGCCGCTACGCGCACGACGGCGGCACGCTGCTCGGGCCTGCATGGGAACGGTACGGTGAATCGCCGAACGGCATCGTCGAGGCCGGCAACGTCTTCACGCTCGAGCTGCACGTGCCGACCGCCGCCCACGGCCAGGTCAGCCTCGAGGAAGACGTCCTCGTCACCGAGGCCGGGTGTGAGTTCCTCAGCCACCCGCAACGCGCCCTGCGGTGCATCGCCTCGTGAGATCGGCGGGCACGAACCTCGATCCCACACGTGCCGGGAGAAAGGGTATGTGTCCCCCGAACTACGGCATCGTCCAGCTTTCGAGCTCGTGGTCGCTCGCGAACACGACGGCCGTGGGGTACGCGTTCAGGATCGCCGCACGCATCAGCGGGAGCATCGTGTACTCGTAGTGCGCGGCAACGACGTACTTCGCGCCGATGGCCGCGACGAACCCCGGATCGGCGCTCCGCCCTCCCAGAAGGAAATGGGGAACGAAGGCGAAGTCGATACCTCTGCTCGCCAGCCCTTAGCCACGGAACGCCTCGATGCCGATCGTCGCCGAATCGATGTCGCCGGTGTGGAAGAACGAGACGTCGCCGATCGTGACGACGTATCCGTAGTTCACGATCTCAGGCTCCCCGGCGGGAAAGACCCCGTGGGAGAGGTAGATCGCCTCGACACGAATCTCGTTCTGGGTCGTCGTCGCCGTCTTGCCCGCCGTGGCGGCCAGAGCGACGACGCGGGCGCCCAGGCTCGCGAGCTGCCCTGAGGCCTGCGGCCCTGCGACGAGGATCGCTCTCGGATTCGCCTCCATGTGTCGCCGCACCATGGACGCGCTGAAGTGGTCGGCATGGTCGTGCGTCACGAGGATCAGGTCAACGCCGTCGAAGGGCGGTTGGGCGCTCGTCAGCGCCTGCTCGACGTTCGCCGGCAGCCTGTACCCGCCCGGAAACCCGCCGAACATTGCGTCGATCAAGACCTTGTGGCTTCCAACCATGACGAGGAAACCGGCGTTGCCGACGTAGATGACCGTCACGTCGGCGGCCGCCGCGGACAGGCCGACCAGCAGGCACCCGATGCAGGCGGAAAGAACCCAGAGCACGGACGACAGCTTCCTCATCGCAGCCTCCTCGCTCGAAAGGCGACGGCGCGGGCGCCGTCCTCGCCTGCGCGCACTTCCAGCACAGAACCTCGAGTGTACCGCGGCGCGCGACGCTCATCCGGCTCGCCGGGCCTTCATGTCGTCACGATGTGACGCTTGGCCGATTCCGGGCGAGCGGACTGAGTGAACCGTTTCGTTGTGTATTCGCTACCCAATAGATGAACACCGCACGTCGGCCGGTTGCATTGACAGCGAGGAATGCGCCGACGTAACATCACACTGTGATGCTGCGTGGCGGCAGCGCTCCGGTCGCCTCGCACAAGGAGGAGGTCCTATGAAAACGCTACCTCTGACAACAACGTACATCGCGATGACA
>JBFYQP010000203.1:0-10690 GCA_041302745.1 Candidatus Bipolaricaulota bacterium
GGCGCTGGCCGCGGCCCCCTCTCTGAGGCAATCCCTCGTAGGGGAGGGTGCGTTGACCGCCACGGAGATTCTCTGGCAGAACGTGCGACCGCTCTTCGATGCGCTGCCGGTTACGCTCGAGGTCCTTGGTCTCTTGCTCATTGTGGGACTGACGTTGGGTACTGTCCTCGCGTTCGCGCAGGCGTACGGACGACGTCCGCTCCGTGCGCTCTGTGTCGGCTATGAGCAGTTGTTCCGAGGGATTCCTCCCCTCGTCGTCATCCTCCTCTTCTGGAACGGCATCACCCCGGCGCTTGGGGTGCCTGTGCCGGGCATTGTGGTCGCGGCGTTGGCTCTCGGGATGCGGTCGGCCGCGTACCAATCGCAGATCTTCCGCGGTGCCATCCAGGCGGTCCCGCCCGGGCAGATGATGGCCGCGCGCTCGCTTGGAATGAGCAGGATCCAAGCCATTCGCAGCGTGATCGTTCCTCAAGCGTTCCGCCTGGCGATTCCACCGTGGGCGAATGAGTACTCGAGTGTGGTCAAGGATACGGCGTTCATCTGCGTCATCGGCGGGCTCATCGACCTGACGCGCCAAGCGCTGATGAAGTTGGCGCCCCTCTCCATGCGCCGTCCCATCGGAACCCAACTGATCCTTCCGTACCTCATCATCCTCGGGCTCTTCTACTTGGCGCTCACGTACGGGGGAAACGGACTGCTCGCGCTGCTCGAGCGCCGGCTGAGCATTCCGGGGTTCGAGATGAAAGGAAAGGTGGAACGCTGATGCCCGCAGAGAGTGAATCCCGCGTCGGCGACGTCATTCTTCGCGTCGAGGACCTCCACAAGCGATATGGAAAGGACGAAGTCCTCAAGGGCGTCTCGTTCGAGCTTCGCCGCGGGGAGACGAAGGTCGTCATCGGCCCGTCGGGAACAGGCAAGAGCACGCTCC
Source organism: Candidatus Bipolaricaulota bacterium (assembly GCA_041302745.1). Taxonomy (GTDB): domain Bacteria; phylum Bipolaricaulota; class Bipolaricaulia; order UBA7950; family UBA9294; genus JAPLGD01. The sequence continues at coordinate 929 of JBFYQP010000203.1, forward strand.
TCCGTTGCATCAACCAGCTCTCTGTGCCGGACAAGGGCCGTGTGTGGCTGGAGGATGTCGAGATTACTCACGCCCGAACGAACATCAACCACGTTCGGGCGCAGATTGGCTTCGTGTTCCAGGACTTCAACCTGTTTAACCACCTCAACGCGCTTCAGAACGTCAGTCTCGGACTCATCAAGGTCCGGAAGATGCCGAAGCAAGCCGCTCTGGCACGCGCAAGCGAGGAACTGGCACGCGTCGGCCTTGCCGAAAAGGCGTGCTCGTATCCGGCGGAACTCTCCGGTGGACAGAAGCAGCGTGTCTCCATCGCCCGAGCCCTTGCGATGGATCCGAAGCTCATCCTGTTCGATGAGCCGACCTCGGCGCTCGACCCGGAACTGATTGGCGAGGTGCTGGAAGTCATGATCCAGTTGGCACGTGGCGGCATGACGATGATCGTCGTGTCGCATGAGATGGGATTCGCCCGCGCGGTCGCGGACAGGATCATCTTCATGGAGGGTGGCGGCATCCTGGAAGAGGGAACGCCGGCTGAGTTGTTCACCTGCCCGCGTTGCGAGCGCACGGGGCAGTTCCTGCGGAAGATCACCGAGCTGTATGGGAAGACGGACGGGCAATGAGCTTCTTTGAGTTCACCGGGACGGTGATGCCGCGCTTCCTCGGAGCCGTGGGCGTCACGCTCGAACTCACGGCCGTTGGCGTTGGCGCCGGGCTCGTCCTGGGACTCCTCCTAGCGTTGACGCGGGTCTACGCGAACCGTCTCTTGAGCGGCATTGCCAACGTCTACATCCAGTTCATGCGCGGCACGCCGCTCGTCATCCAGGTGCTCGTCATCTACTTCGGCCTTCCGCCGTACTTCAAAGCCATGGGCCTCAAGCCGCTGAGTTCGTTGGCAGCGGGTTGTCTCGCGATGGCTCTGAACAGCGCCGCCTACCAGGCCGAGTACATCCGCGGCGCAATCCAGGCCATCAGCTCCGGACAGATGCAGGCGGCTCGCTCGATGGGGATGACGAAGCTGCAGGCCGTCCGTTCCGTCATCCTCCCACAAGCGCTGCGCATCGTGCTCCCGTCGTGGTCGAACGAACTCATCTACACGCTTCTCTACTCGTCGACCGTCTACTTCATCGGCCTGGAGGAACTGTCGTACGCGAGCATGAAGGTGGCCTCCAAGACTGGGCGGGTATTCGAGTCCTACATCATCGCCGGAGTCATGTACCTGGTCATGGTCATCCTGTTGTCGCGGATGCTTGCCTACGCCGAGGCAAGGGTGCGGATTCCGGGGCTCTCCGTCGACGATCGCGCCCGGTAGCCGTCGCGCGAAGCACGAGCGGCTCCAATTGCCTTCTCTGTCTGTCCGTGGAGTGTGACGTGCCCGCCTGGACGACCCGCCACAGGACGCATGGGGTTTGTCTCCGCCCGTTCCCGACCGTATGGTGGAAGAGCGTGGCGGAACGAACCGCAGAGCGTCGCAGCTTGAGCGGGCGGGGATCCAGAGACGAGAAGGAGGAGAGATGGCCGAGCCGTTCGAAGCGACCGAAAGGGACACAACCCCCGATGTCATCGACTGCGTCCTCCGGCGCCTGGAGAAGGGCGATGTGCGGCATGTCGTCGTGGCCACGAGTTCCGGGGTCACCGGCTTCCGTTTCTCCGAAGCCCTTGCGGGAGAGGATGCTGAACTGGTCTGCGTCAGCCACCACTCCGGATTCCGCAGCGGCGATCTCCTCGACCTTGATCCCGAGTACGTGTCCGAGCTTCGCGAGGCCAAGGTCCCTGTCCTGATCGCAACGCACAGCCTCTCCGGCGTCGGCCGCGCAATCTCGACGAAGTTCGGCGGCGTGACGCCGGTCGAGATGATTGCGCACACCTTGCGCCTGTTCGGACAAGGGATGAAGGTGTGCGTCGAGATCGCGGTCATGGCTGCAGACGCGGGGCTCATCCCCACCGATCGGGATGTCATCAGCGTCGGCGGGACGGGCGCCGGGGCCGACACGGCCGTTGTCCTTCGCCCGGCCCACGCGAACACGTTCTTTGACCTACGCGTTCGCGAGATCCTCTGCAAGCCGGTCGCCTGCTAACGCTGCGGCGAGCCGAGGGCGGACTCGACGACGGCCTGCAAGCGCGCGCCGTGGGTGCCCCACCAGTAAAGGCGGCGGCAGCCAGGGCATTCCCGGTACTCGTCGATCCAGAGGGCCGTGCGCGGGGGAATGCGATCGCGCACAGCGCTTCTATCTACGCTTCGCAGAAGGCTATTGCAGGCGGTGCAGCGCGCGAATGGCCGCGCGTGCTGCCCGAGCCCGAACCGACGGACGACCTCCCGAGCTTGCGCCTCCGGATCCGTGCTGCGAACCCAATAGCCGTAGTCCAGAGCCCGATGCTTCAAGAGCTGACGGTCCCGCGTGAGAACGACGCGGGACTCGCCGCGGGCGATGCCCACGATGTCGGCGTCTGTCAGTTCGGCGCCATGCCGAGTGTCGAACCCGAGCAGGCGAAGGGTTCGAGCGAGTCGCCGCAGGTGGACGTCGGCGACAAACGTCGGCGGCGCCGACAAGGGCGCCTGGAGGTGGACGATCGAGCCGCTTTCCGGGGAAACGTCAAACGGGTAGACAGAAACCTGATCTCCGTCGCGAAGCGGGTGATCGAACCTCACCGAGACGCCGTTCACGAGGATGATGTCGACCTCGACATGGGGCACGCCGAGCGCTTCGGCGGCGTCCTTGACGGAGCGTGCTCCGCGAAACACGTGCGGAGTCGGGCGGCCTCGCTTCGTGGGAGGGAAGAAGTCGGATAGAGCTCCCAGGAACGAGAACGACGCCTCCGATTGCGGAGCCCACGGGTCCATGCGTGGCATGGACCCAGGCTACGGCTTCCGACCCTCGCGTTCCACCGGCCGCAGATGGCGGGCTGCTGCGGCCAGCAGCGCAGCGTCTTCGCCGGCGATGCCCTCGGCAAGGCGTGCGACGGCCATGACCCCAAGCCACGCCTCAATCTCACGGCATGTGGCGCCGGACCTCCTTACGTATTCGCCGAGGTACACGCGGAGGAACAAGCGGCGCAGCAGCCCGATGAGGATTCGTGCGCGGAGCGGGGATCCGACAGGGTATCCGCCGCACGTCACGAGGAGCACCGTGCGCGCCACGTCGGCTGCTGCGCTTCCGCGACAGGCTGACCCCCAGTCGATCAGGATGGGCCCGCGTCCAGAGAGCAGGACGTTGTCCGGGTGGAAGTCGCCGTGGCAGACTGCATCGCCGTCAGGAAGCTCGGACACCCTCTCTCGAACCTGCAGAGCAAGCTCGCAACGGCCCGCGGCGGCGGCCCCCCGGTCGGCGGCGTGCAGGATCCCGTCGCGCTGGGAGGGAAGGCCAAGGATCCTCGCCGCGTGCATCTCTGCGTGGAGCCGAGCGAACTCGCGGCCGTACGTCCTCACGCGGAGTGGATGCGCGACGAGTTCGTGGAGCATCGATGGGCCTCGCACTCTCTCGAACACGACGCCGAATCGCCCGTCCTCCTCGAAGAGCCCGTCGGGAGTGTCCGCGAGGAGCACGGCGGGAGCCGCGACCCGTGCTTGGTGTATGCGCGCCGTCGCCTGGGCCTCGAAGGCCGCATCTCCGCGGCGGAACCCTGCGCGGTAGAGCTTGATCACGTGGCCCTCGTCCCAGGCGAGGACCTCCGCCGTCCGTCCGACGCCAATCATCTCTCCATGGGCCACCGGGTTCGCCTCCGCCTACGGAGGGCACTCGCCGCAGATCGATCGGAACAGGCTCGTGCTCAAGTAACGGTCTCCGCGGTCCGGAAGAAGGACGACGACGGTGCCGGAACGCAGCTCCGCCGCAACCCGGAGAGCTCCGACGACGGCGGCGCCGCTCGACATCCCGACAAACAGCCCTTCGGCGGTCGCCAGCCTGCGCGTCATCTCGAACGACTCCTCGTCGCCGACGGGAAGCTTGGCGTCGAGCCGACGCGCGTCGTAGATGCCGGGAACGATGGACTCGTCGAGGTTCTTCAGCCCCTGGATCGTGTGCCCCCGAACCGGCTCGACGCCTACGACCGTCGCGTTCGGTCGCGTCTCCTTGAGGAACATCGAGATCCCCATGAGCGTGCCCCCGGTCCCGATCCCGGCGACGAAGGCGTCGATCTCTCCCTCCGTCTGTTCCAGGATCTCCGGACCGGTCGAGTCGTAGTGCGCTCGTGCATTGTAGGGGTTCTCGAACTGGTTCGGCATGTAGTATCGCTCCGGATCCTGGCGCACGAGGCGGAGCGCCTCGCGAATCGCGCCGTCGGTCTTCTCCTTCGACGACGTCAGCACAAGATCTGCGCCGTACGCCTCAAGGATATGGCGTCGCTCGGTGCTGACGCACTCCGGCATGCAGAGCCGCACCTTGTATCCCTTGGCGGCTCCGATCATCGCGAGGGCGATCCCCGTGTTCCCGGACGTCGGCTCGAGGATCGTCTTGCCGGGGACGAGCTCTCCGGCCTTCTCGGCGTGCTCGATCATCCACTTGGCCGGACGATCCTTGACCGATCCACCGGGGTTGGCTCCCTCCAGCTTCGCAAGGACGCGAACCCTCGAACCGCGAGGAGGAATGTTCGACAGCTCCACGAGCGGCGTGCTGCCGATCGACTCGAGCAGGCTCAAGGTCCTCATCCCATCGACTCCCCTTCCAGGCGTTCCGGCGCTCTGCCGAAGCACGAGAGCCCATTCTAGCGGGACACGTCTGCGTCGTGCAGGCTAGACAAGCGCGAGAAGGTCCGGGAACGACCGAATGATGTGGTCTGCGGCCCCGAGCTCCCCATTGCGGGCGTACCCGTACGCGGCGCCGATGACGGTGCACCCGGTCGCTCGCCCCGCCTCGACGTCGTGGTACCGGTCTCCGACGACGAAGGCTCGATGCCCCGGGTAGAGACGCTGCAATTCTGCGATGCGTTCCGCCTTCGTGGAAGGAGCGCCGTCCAACGTCTGGAGCCGCTGGAACATGCCAAGGATCCCGCATCGGCCGAGGACGGCCTCGGCGTAGCGCCGATCGCCGTTCGTGCAGAGCGTTAGAATGTGCTCCCGCTCCGACAGGAGCCGGAGCGTCTCGGCCACCCCGTCGAACAGCGCTCCTCGTTCGCGAATCGAGAGGAGTTCAAGCTCGGAGATGCGCGCCGACAGCCGAGCCTTGTCGGCGGAGAACCCTTGGGGCGCGAGCCAGTCGACAAAGGTCTCGAACGTCTCGCCGACCATGGCGAGGATCGCTCCGTCCCCCGGATAGGGGACCTCGGCCTCTTCGTAGACTCGGCGCATCGTCGGAACGAACGACGAATCGGTCCGGTAGAGGGTTCCGTCGAGATCGAAGATCAGAAGAGTCTTGCGTGCCTCCGCGCCCGGCATGGTGAGGAACGATACCCCGCCTGCGCCGCGCCCTCAATGCGTGCGGGGAGTCGTCGAGTGCGGAGTGCCGCTCCTCAGGCGGCCGGCTTCGCGGGGAGGCTGTTCGCGACTACGGGGGGGAGGCAAGGAGAGTGCCGAACAGCCAGAACTCGAGGTCGTACAGTCGCCGCTGGATCGTCGAGGGCATGGCGAACCCGCCTCCGAGCGCAAGATCGGAGAACGCTACGGAGTCGGAGAGAAGGACGACGCGTCCGGCCCCGGCCGAAGCGACGGAGATGAAGACAGTCTGCGCGGGGCTGATCTCGGTCTGCACGGTCGTGCCCGCCGACAGAACGAGGCTGTCGCTCTGGGCGCGCACGACGGTGAGCCCGAAGAGAGCGCAGTACTCGTCGAGTCCTTCCCGGTCCCAAACTGGGTCTCCGAGGAGGACGAGGCTCCCGCCCTTGTTACGGACGTAGTCGACGATGCGATCCCGCGATGGGCTCGGCACGCCTTCCGGGTTGATCACGACGTACGGTCGTGCCCCGGCGAGGGAGGTTCGCGCGGAGACGAGGCTCGGCACGAGCCCGATTCGCTGCGTCCATGTGAAGAACGTGCCGAATGCCCCTCGCGTGCCGAGCGGGTCCGTCATCGACGGCTGGGGCGAGATGCGGGCGCGGCTCGCGGAGACGTCGAAGTAGACGTAGGAGATGTCGTGTCTTGGGATTGGAGTGGGGTACGCCGCGCGATGCCAGGCTGCCGTTGCGGCGGTGGCGGTAGCCAAGCCCAACAGGACGCCGACCAATCCTATCGTGAGGACGGCGCGCCGCCGAACGGAGATGCCGGAGGCGAGCCCCACGGTGGCGCACAGAATCCCTGCGACGGCCGCGAAGGAGCGCCAGCCCGGGAGGGGGTTCTCACGGCGCAGGTACTCCATGGTTCCAAGGAGGAAGCCGGTGTAGCCGTCCATGTGCAGACTGAAGTTTGAGAAGCACGTGCTGTCCGTGAACGCGACGACGCGACCGCGCCCGGCTTCGACCGCGGCGGCCTGGAGGAACATGCCGAACGTCGACGCCAGGGTCATCCGGCCCTCCGGGAAGAAGTTGCGGGTCGAGTAGTCGGCCGCGCTGGCGAGGATTCGACCGTCGCAGATGATGGGAAGGGCGAATAGGCCGCCGTGGAGCGAGCATGACGTCAGGAAGTCGAACCGCGGGACGTGCTGGAACACGGGATCGATGGCGTTGCGCGGCTCGTAGGTCGTGAACCCGCCGTCACGAAGCCGGTACGTGGCGTCGTATCCGAGTCGCAGCCCGAACGGCGCCAGAACCGGATTCAGGACGGTGGTCGTGCCGAAGACGTTCGTGTGATCTCCGATCACGAGAAGGCCGCCCCCTCGGCGCACGTGTTCGACGATCGCGTGGATCTCGTCCGGCGAGTACGGGATGGATGGCGTCTTCAGCACGAGGACGTCGCCACGCTCCAGGTCAGCCTGATCGACTTGCTGTGACACCCGCCCGGTCTCGTAGTACCCATCCAGCCATCGGTAGAGCGAGTCGTAGTTGTACGTCGAGGCCATCCCGTACCATTCCGTGTCCATCTCCCGCGCCGTCGTCTCCCACTCGCCGTGCGCCTCGTCGAACAGGACGCGTCCGCTCGCCCTTGCGCCTGCGGGGGCGAGGAGAAGCGAGAGGGAGACTGACAACGTGCCGAGGAGCGCAGCGACCGATATGAGCCATGCACGCCGCCACGAGATGGTTCCTCGTTCGATCAGGGCCGCCGCGTCCCACGCCGCGCGAACCCCCGCAACCCGCGGAACGAGGAGTGCAAGCGGGGCGATCGTCGCGAATGTGGTCGACGGAAGCCAGAACACACTCGGACGCTCGAGTTCGAGCGCGACGAGCAAAAGGAGGACGTGGCGAACGATGAGATAGGCCGTCACGAGTCCGACGGATCGCGCGGCCACACGGCCCAAACCGCGCGACCCTCGAGTGAGCAGGGCGAAGCCGACGACGCCGAGAACGATCAGGATACCGAACACGAGGCCGAACTGATCCCAGCTTGGCACGACCGGAGCGAACCGCGAGCCGGCGGGGAGGATGACCTCTCGGCCGACGGTGGCCGTTCCCAGTCCGAGGATCCACGCGATTCCGCTGTCGAGGGCGCGGAGAGCCGGGGCCTCGTGGCATGGCGCTGCGAAGCGCGCGTACAGGCTCGTTGCGCCAACGAGCAGCAAGCTCTGGAGGCCCGAGGCGAGGATGCCGGCTCCGAGTCCGGCGGCCCGTTTGGGGCGGAACATGGCGGTGGTCGCGCCGAGGGCCACGATTCCGGCGACGACACGGAGCTCGGCGCAGACGAGCGGAAGGGCGGCCGCGCAGGCCGCCACGACGGCGCTCAGCGCCCAGCGGTTCGGCGTCACCTTCCGGCCCCCCGAAAGCGAGGAGCCCAACCCCGCCAGAGCGGCGGCGATGGCTAGGCAGATCGCTCCGGCTACGAAGGGGACCTCCGCGTACAGCCTGACCCAGAGGCAAGCTCCGGTCACGCCGAAGCCGAGGCTTGCCCACCACAGCGCGGCCCGGAGCCTCACGGCGTCACCTCCCCGCGGAGTAGTCGCTCGACGAATCGAACGTTCTCGACATACGCGTATCCCTTGCCCTCGAGAGCCTCGTTCGTGAAGACCTTGGTGTCCGCAACGACGGCGACTCGCCCTCGGCCCAGGCTTCGCTCGGCGGCCACCGGGAATGACTCCTCGCCGAGGCTCGAGCGGCCGATGATCGTCCACGTCTCGTCCGCATCGAGAGCCCACGCCGATCCGAGTTCGGGCGCATCCGCGAGACCTTCCATCGACGGCCGCGCGGCGCCGAGGGGTACATTGGTGACCGTGAGGCCGAGAGGTTCGACGAGGGGGGCGACGGCCGCCGAGTACGGCCAACGGGTTCCCACGATGAGAGCAGTGCCTTCTGCTGCCGCGGCTCGGAGGCCCCGAACCTCGACCGCCGAGTACGCGCGCGTCGGGGCGACGGTGACCCAGAGATCTCCGCTCCCCAGCGGAGCGGGGACTCCCGGCCGATCCCACACGACCGGGAGGACCCCCGTACGCGCCACGGACGCGACAAGAGCGTCAATCCCTGCCGCCGCAAGGGCCTGACGATCGACCAAGTTGGAGTGCGACACGTCGATGACGCCGATCGTTCCCAGCTCGGGTACGTGCACGGCGCAGGCGCGGGCGAGGACGAGGTCCGCGGCGGCCGTCCCCGCGGCGAGAGCGAGAGCGACGATGAGGAGACAGAGTCCTCCGGCGGAGCGGCGAGCCGCGGCAAGGAGAAGGGCGACGCCGAGGATCGCTGCGGCCAGCGAGAGCGCTGTCGGGATCCCCGCGCCGCCTCCGAGGCGGCGGACGAGGCGGTCGACGTACGCGGCGGACGAGGCCAGCGAGAGGTTCTGGAAGATCGACGTGTCGCCGAAGAGGGCGATCCGTCCACGGCCGAGTGGGCGCTCGACGGCGAGCACGATGTCGCCGTAGTCCTCTCCCGGGTCGAACGCCAGGTTGCCGAGGAATGCTTGCTCGTTCGACCGATCCCCGGGGTCGGAGAAGGAGTCCATCCCGAGGAGGAGCGGGCGGTCTCCTGCGGACCCCCCTCGGCCCGAGACGGACGCGCCGATGCTGACGGGCACGTCGGCGTCGCGGAAGAAGACGGACTCCGGGTACGGAACGACGAGCGAGCCGCGCCACTCATGGCGGGCGGAGACCGCGGAGTCGAAGTTGAGCCAGAGTCCCGTGGGGGCGAGGAGTTCGTTGAACGACGCCATGAGCCCGCCGATGTCCGTGTGGTCGGCAAGCGCGAGAAGCCCTCCCCCGGCGCGGACGAACGCGAGAAGGACTTCCTGCTCCGTGGGGGTGAACGGCCGACCGGGATTGATGACGACGACCACGTCGGCTCGCAAGGCGAGTGAGGGGTCAACGGCCGCCGCCACCGAGCAGTCGTGTCCATACGCCCTCAAGTAGAGCGGGAGCGACCCGAACGATGCCCCCGTGAACGCCTGGCCGAGCGGCTTGTCCGCCGGCGTCCGGTAGTCGGCGAGCATCGCCACGTCGAACAAGAGGACGCGCTGGGGGCGCCGAGCCGCGTCGCGCAGGCCCTCCACGGTCGCGAGAGAGATGGGAAGGGCGAGGCAGAGTGCGGCGAGGCCGGCGAGAACAGCGCCGCCGGCGCGCCGCGGCGCGCTCGTCAACGGATTCGCGGGGAACACCGCCGCGCAGCCGGCAACCGTGAGAGCTCCCAGGAGGAACGAGGCTCCGCTGCACGCGATCCGCGCACCGACGGCCGAGATCTGCCGTTGCACGATCAGCTGTCCCAAGAAGAGGGCGACGAGGACGAGCGGGCCAATCAGCGCCAGCCGCCGCTTCGCGCGGCGCT
>JBFYQP010000210.1:0-31210 GCA_041302745.1 Candidatus Bipolaricaulota bacterium
TCGGAGCTTCCGACGCACTTCGCGTTCGGCGTCTTCCGCGCCGTGGAGACCCGCCGGTGGTTCGTCCAGGCCGCAAACGGAGGGATCTCGGGGATCGTCGCCCCGGATGGGCGCGTTGCGGCGGCGACGACCACGGAGGGAGTGCTGCGCGGCGACGTCTACCGCCGGAGCGACATGACGGTCTACGCGCGGCTTGGCGACGCCCCGATCCTCGCCGTTCTGGGGATCGCCGCGGCGGTCGCCCTTCTTGCTCGGCGGCGCTCGCGCACGGCCAAAAGCGAAGGGGAGTGAGACTCGGTCTCACTCCCCCGCAGCCCTTAGGAGGTCGTGGGCCTGCTGTTCGGGTTACGGTCTTTCCGAGGCCGGAAGGATGTTGTCTCCCGTCTCGGTCAGGGTCGTGACCACGCCGGTTGCGAAGATCACCCGGTAGATCTGGTAGTCGCCGTCGCGATCGCTCACGAAGGCAATCCCGGTTCCGTCCTCGAGCCAGTACGGGCTGAACTCGTTGTCGGCGGTGTTCACGTCCGCGGCGGTCACGGCGTACGTCTCGTCGATGTAGTCCTCGAGCAGCTCGGCGTACGTTCCGTACGGGTCGATGACCCAGAGGTCGGTCTCTGCTCCGTCGGACACCGAGATCGCGACCAGGGCGCCGTCCGGAGACCACGACGGCCTCGAGATGCCGGCGTCGGTCGGAAGGCGGAGGTCGACGCTGGCGATGGTCACGGCCGGCGAGGCGTCCCCTGCGCGCTCGCCCGCGCCGGGATCGAAGACCTCTTCCGCCGATCCGTCGTGGAGGAGCCACAGCGAGCTGTCCCCGGTCGAGTCTGCGTCGGAGACGAAGACGACGTCGTCATTGACAGGCGAGCACGCCGGAGCGATCGCCCAGCTCGGGGACTGCTCGGTGATCTGCTCGACGTTCGTGCCGTCGACGTCCATGATGTAGATCTCCCACGTCGTCGTGGTCGGAGTCTGTGTGTCGTTCGACGCGTAGGCGATCTGGGTTCCGTCGTAGGACCAGGACGGCTGGATCTGGTTCGACGCGGTCTGGCTGGTCAACGGGGAGAGCCCGCTGCCGGAGACGTCCATCGTCCAGATGTTCCAGCTTACGTTGTCTTCCGCCGCGTACGCGATCTCCCCGCGCGTCGTGCCCACGAGGTCGGGGAAGAGCTCGTCGTCGTCGGTGACGTCCACGGCGCCCTCACCGGATCCGTCGGCCAGCATCCGGTAGATGTCGTACTGGCCGGAGCGGTTCGACGCGAAGGCGATCATGGCCGGGCCGATGACGATCGTTTCCAGGTCCATGCCGATCCGCCCGTCGTTGTCGGTGACGGTCAGCAGCACGACGTACGACCCCGCTTGCGTGTACGGGTGCGGGATCGCCACGGTGAGGTCGGTGCCCTCGTAGACCGTCCCGTCGCCTACGTCGAGCTCGTAGCTGACGATCGTGCCGTCGGGGTCGCTCGACCCGCTCAGGTCAAACGCCACCGTGACGGGCACCTCCGTGTCGCCCCCTGCGTTCATCACGAGAAAGGCGATCGGTCCCTGTCCGAAGAACCCTCGGCACGCCGTGAGCCCTACGGCCAGGATCGCCACCAGGCCAACGGCCATCACAAGTCTCTTCAGGTTGCGTCGGACTGTGCTCTTGCTTCCAGACATCGTGTCGACCTCCTCAGGAGCTGTCCTATCCCTTGTCGCCGGAAACCCCAGCCTGACACCTCCGACGAAGTCTACTTCGGCGTTCGAGTGCGCTCCCTGGACGCGAGGATGCAGGGGCCGGGGGGTTCGTCCCAAGCGGAGGTGATCGATGTCGGGGGGAAACGAACGAGGACTCGCCGTGTATATTCAGCACCGAGGAGGCAACCGGACCCGTGTATCGGATGCAGGACGAGGTGACTCTGTTGCGCGCTTCGCTGCAGGGAGAGACCGCCGCATGGGGAGAGATCGTGACTCGGTACAAGGATGCCGTGTTCGGTCTCTGTCTCGGGTTTCTTCGGAACCGGGCCGATGCGGAGGACATCACGCACGACGCGTTCATCCGAGCGTACGTGAACCTGCGCCGGTATCGGCTCGACAAGCGGTTCTCGACGTGGGTCTTCACGATTGCGGCGAATCTGTGCCGCAACCGGCTCCGCTACCGGAGAGCCCACCCGGTGTTCGAGCTCGAGACGGACTCAGGGGGAGGCTCGGACCCGGCGCGCGAGGTCGCTCGGGAGGAGCGGCACGTCCGCATTCGCGAGGCGCTCGAGCGTCTGCCGTACGCGTACCGGGCTCCGCTTGTGCTGCGGTTCTACAACGACTTGTCGTACCGCGAGATCGGGGACGTCCTGAACATCCCCGAGGGAACGGTCAAGACTCGGATTCATCGGGGGAAGGCCATGTTGAAGGAATACGTGGGAGAGGAGCGTGATCCATCGTGAACACTGATCCTCTCGAGAATCTACTGAAGGAGACGCTGCGGGAAGAGGCCTCGGCGGCCGCCGGGCGCCTCGTCGGACTCGAACAGCGGGTCGTGGAGGCCTTGGGAGATCGCGTTCCGCGGCTGGGATGGTTGGACGGCCTGAAGCAGGTCGTCGCTCCCACACGGAGCGGGCGCTTCGGCCAGGCGGTCGTGTTCGCCGCGACGGCGGCCGCGTTCCTGATGCTCGGCGCGCTCGTCGGCAAGGACCTCCCTCTCTTCGGGGGACCGAAGACCGAGGCCCGCGAGACGATGCTGCGCTCGACGGCGGAGAACGAGCTTCTCTTCGTCCTCCCCGCGCTCAGCGCCGAGAACGTGTCGGTCGTCGGCAGCTTCAACGATTGGGAGCCTACGCCGCTGTCCGATGAGGACGGAGACGGGATCTGGACGGCGAGGGTCTCCGTGCCTCCCGGCCGCTACGAGTACGCCTTCGTCATCGACGGGCGTTGGTGGGGCCAGGATCCGCTGGCCGACGAGTACGTCCGCAGCTTCGGCGAGTACAGCTCGGTCCGCTACGTGGGTGGAGGAGGCGACGGCGTATGACGCGTCGGCTCGTCGGTCTTCTGGGGGTCCTCGGCGTCGTTCTCGCCTTGGCTGTAGGAGCGTGCGCGCAAGTCGTTCTCGCCGACTTCCAGCGGGTGCTCTCTGCGATTCCCGTGAACGCCGACGGCCGCATCCTGTCGACGCTCGATCGAGCCCTGAGACAGGAGGGATTCCCCGCCGCCGAGGTGGAGCGCCTGTTCGAGCGACTGCTTGCGGTGCCCACGGTGGCGGCCGACAAGGAGGCCGTGATTCTCACGATCGTCGCGGCCCTCGAAGAGGGGATTCCGGTGGACGGGCTGCTCAACAAGGCGTTCGAGGGCCTGGCGCGGGGGGTTTCGCTCTCGTCGCTCGACCAACTTCTGCAGCTGCGCCTGAGGATCCTGATCCAGGCGCGCGACCGGCTGCTCTACGCCAAACAGATCTTCCGCGCCTCGGCCGGAGCGCCGACCAGCGCGGGCACCTCCGCGCTGCCGGCGGCGCGCTTCGACGCTCTATTGAGCCAGCTCGGCGACGCCCTCGGCGACTACCTCGAAAGCGGCGGGAGCCCGCACGACGGGAACCTGATCGACCAGAACGTCGAAGCCCGGCTCACGATGCTCAGGGGCTCCGTGCTTTTGCCCGCCGACGTCGACCTCGTCCTCGGCCGCATCGGCCCGGACGATTTGACATGGGTCGTGCTTGCCGCGTTGAATTGAGTCCTGAAAAGAACAGTCGGACGGAATCGCCTCAAGGAGGAGACATGAAGAGAGGGACTTGGCGGGTTGGAGTAGCGCTCACCCTCCTCGTCGCGCTCGTCGGCGCGGTGGGGTGGGCTCAGGGCGTTGCCCCGAAGGGGATCATTCCGACTCCTCCGGAGTCGACGGACCTTGCGGTCCGAATCTGGGTCGATCGCGGCGCGTACGCAGTCGGCGAGCCGATCACCATTCACTACAGCGTCAACCGAGCGGCGTACGTTTACATCTGGGACATCACCCCGGACGGCCAGGCGAACCAGATCTTCCCGAACGCGTTCCCGGGAGGCTCGGAGAACTACGTGGCGGCCGGCGAGTACGTCGTCCCCGGAACCTGGAAGGTGGCGCCGCCGGTCGGCACCGAGTACCTGCAGATCCTGGCTACGACGTCGCCGGTCGATCCGTTCGCGTACTTCACGCCCGACCCGGAGTCGTTCCAGGCCCAGGTAGAGGTTCAGGTCCTCGGAATCCTCCCCGTGAGCGAACGCACGTGGAACTTCACGAGCTTCGAAATCATCTCGGGGACCGCGCCGAGCTACGGAACCCTCGACATCCGGTCCGTCCCCTCCGGAGCGACCATCGCGATCGACGGCGCCTACACGGGGTACACGCCGCGCATCGTCTACGTCGGCCAAGGGTTCCACCAGATCGAGATTTCGAAGACAGGATACGGGACGTGGCGCAGCTCGGTGTTCATCATCGCGGGCAAGACGAGGACGATCAGCGTCACGCTCGTGGCGGTGACGCCGCCGAACCAGAACCCGGTTCCGGCGTTCACGTACGCCCCGCCGCTCCCCAACGTCGACGAGTGGGTGCAGTTCGATGCGTCGGCGTCCTTTGACCCCGACGGAACGATCGCGTCCTACGCGTGGGCGTTCGGCGACGGATCGACGGGAACCGGGCCGGTCGTCTGGCATCGGTACAGCGCCGGCGGGGCCTACACGGCAACCCTGACGGTCACCGACAACCGCGGGGCGACGTCCCCGGTCAGCGAAGTCATCCAGGTCGGGCCGACGAACCAGCAGCCCGTGGCGTTGTTCACGGCCGATCCGGCCGTGACGAGCGTCGGCGGATGGGTGCAGTTCGACGCGTCGACGTCCTACGACGTCGATGGCGCGATCGCGTCGTACGCGTGGGCGTTCGGCGACGGGTCGACGGCGAGCGGTGCGGTCGTGTGGCATCGCTTCAACTCGGCCGGCGTCTTCTCGGTCGCGCTCACCGTCACGGACGACAAGGGCGCTCAGGACGTCGAGACGCGCACCGTGCAGGCCGGCTCGGTGAACAACCCGCCGACCGCCGCGTTCGTCTACTCGCCGTCGTCGCCGCTCGTGTTGCAGTGGGTCCAGTTCGACGCCTCAGGGTCGACGGACTCCGACGGCTCGATTGCGTCGTATGCGTGGTCGTTCGGAGATGGCACGACGATGACCGGCGTGGTGGTCTACAAGCAGTTCGTCGCGGCCGGGGTTTACCCGGTGACCCTCACGGTCACCGACGACGACGGCGCGACGAACGCCCAGACCCGATCTGTGCAGGCGGGAACGCCGGCGCAGGCGCCTGTCGCGGCGTTTACGTACTCGCCGGCGTCTCCGACGCCCGGCCAGCCGATCACCCTGAACGGGAGTTCGTCGTACGACCCGGACGGGACGATCGCCTCGTACCAGTGGGACATGAACGGCGACGGGACGAACGACGCTTCGGGCGCCGTCGTGCAGGTGACGTACGTCAACTCCGGCTCGGTGCCGGTGCGGCTGACCGTCACCGATTCGAGCGGGCTGCAAAATGCCGTGACGAAGACGATCACCGTCGTGCCCACAACGCCGCCTGCCCCCGGTCCTGGACCGTCAGGGGCTCCCGCGATGGGAACGACGCCCGGGTTCTTCGTCTGGGGAACCGATACGTGGCACATCACGATCAACGCCGGGAGCGGTTTCCCGACGCCTCGCGCCTACCGGATCGAGCTCAAGACGGACGGAGGGTTCTCGACCGTGAACCAGACGGCGAGCAGCGGCGTGGCCCCGATGGGCATCGTGCCGGCGCCGACGTCGGCCGGGAAGCAGCTCACCTTTGAGGGAACCCTGCAGGCCGGGACGATCGACTACACGTTCACCGCCCCAGGGTCGACGAGCATCTGGTTCAGTCTCAAGATCGATTCCGACGGGAACGGGACGCTCGACACGTCGCCGGCGTTCGTCTACCTGCGCGCGGCGATGGTCCATCCGACCGCGGCTCCTTTCGCGGTCGGGCTGCCGAAGAACTACAGCGGCGCGCTGACGCCGTCGGTGGACTTCCGCATCGGCATCCCGGTTTCGTACCCGTCGTTCATCCTTTGGGGGCCGTCGATCTCCGAGCTCGGAGGGTAGGCGGGCGTTCTGTGAAATGCTTGCGGGGCCGCAAGGTGCGGCCCCGCTTTCGTTTTCAGTTGCTCCCTTCTCCAGGCGCGCGATATGATCTCGACCGTATGAACACACGCTACCTGTCGATCGACTGGCCTCTCGATCACCCCGAAGTCCGTCAGGAGGGGTTCTTCGATTCCTCGTCGTTCTCGTCCTTTGACGCCGTCTTCATCGACCCGTTCGGCATTCCTCGCCACTGGGTCGACGCGACGGCGCCGAGCGGCGACGGAGCACGACGGACCGATCCGGAGCAGGACCGCGGCTTCGGCCGCACGCTGACCCGATGGATGGCGAAGCGGCGCGAGGAGGCGGACGACCTCCTGAAGCGGCGCGGCGGGCTCCTCGTCACGCGCCTGCATCCGCGGGGAGAAGGGCTGGAGATCGCCGCGGCGGGGGCTCCGGCGGAGCGGATCGATCGGTACAGCTGGCTTCCCTCGGTGTCTCTCGTCGATCGGCACCACCAGCTTGCGTTCCCCGCGAACGCGCGCTTCGTCGCCCGCCGAGGAAGCGACGTGATCCTCGAGCGCTCGGGGAGCCCGTTCGAGGACTACCTGCGGGAGTTCGACGGCCGGATTCGGTACTCGGCCGTGTACCAGGACCTCCTGTCGACGCCCGTCGAGCGCTTCGCCTCCGTGCTGGCGCGCAACCGCGTCGGGGATCCGATCGCCCTCGAGATCCCGGTGTCCGAGGGCCGGCTGGTCCTCCTCCCGCTCGTTGAAGGCGTCCCCGCTTCGCGGGAGGCCGACGTCCTCGCGCACGCCGTGGCGCGGTCGGCGGAGCGGCCGGAGTTCCTTGCCGTTCCGGATTGGCTGCCGGCGTACTCGCTCCCCGGCGAGGACGCGCTCGTCGACGAACTGGCCGGCCTCGTCGAGCGCCGCGACGCGCTCGTGGCGAAGGCCGAGGAGGTGTCGAAGCGGCTCGAGGAGAAGACCCGCCAGAAGCTTCTTCTCTACGCGCAGGGGCGAACGCTGTTCGGCGGCGCCGTTGCGAGAGCCTTCGCGGAACTGGGGTTCGACGTGGACGCCGTCGGGGACGTCGTGTCGCTCCAAAGCGACGAGGGGAACGCGCTCGTCGCCGCGGAGGCCTCCGAGGAGCCGAAGGTCGGGTTGACGGCCTACGGCCGGCTTCACCGCGAGATGGAGAGGCGGATCGCCGACGGCGAGGATCCGGTCAAAGGGATTCTCGTCGTGTCGGGATCTCGCGAGCTCGACCCGAAGAGGCGCTCGACCCAGTTCGCCGCGGAGGCGTTGCGCGGGTGCCGCGCGCACGGCTACTGCCTCGTGACCTCGTACCAGCTCTTCCGGCTGGTCGAGGCCGCGTCCGGCGAGCGGAACAAGAAGACGCTCGCGGCGATGCGCCGCAAGCTGCTCGAGACGGACGGCGAGCTCCGCGAGGTCGGGGATTCGGGAGCCGAATGATCCCCGTCCTTGCGACATCGATCGCCCTCGCCATCCTGAGTGCGGTCGCCTGCGGCGCCTACGCGCGATGGATGAGGCGACGGGCCATCGGACAGCATGTGCGCGATGTCGGGCCCGCGCACGAGCAGAAGGCCGGGACCCCGACGGCCGGGGGGCTCGTCTTCACGCTCCTGTGGATCGCCGGGATCGCGGTTGTCGCCTGCTTCGTCCCCCTGGGGCCGTCTGCCCCCTTCGTCGTCGCGTCCGGGCTCTCCATGGCCGTGATCGGGGCGGCCGACGACGTCTTGTCGTGGCGCCGGCGGCAGTCGATGGGGCTCTCGGGGTGGCAGAAGATCGCGCTCATCACCCTCTCTTCGGCCGCGCTCTTCGTGTTCCTGCGCCCGAGCCTGGCGACGAGCGTCGCCATTCCCTTCACGTCGCAGACCGTCACGCTGCCGCCCGTGGCGCTCTTCTTCCTGACGTGGGCCGTGTTCCTCGCGACGACGAACGCCGTCAATCTGACCGACGGGCTCGACGGGCTTGCGGCCGGAGTCGGCGGATTGGTCCTTCTGGGGCTCCTTCTCCTGCGGCCCTCCGTCGAGTCGGCGGCGATCCTCGTTCCCCTGATCGCCGTGCTGGCGGGGTTCCTGTGGCAGAACGCGCCTCCGGCGCGGCTTTTCATGGGTGACGTCGGCGCGTTCGCCCTCGGCGGCGTGGTGGCCGGGTTCGCCCTCACGAGCGGAACGGCCTTCCTCCTCCCCCTCGTGGCCGGCGTCCCCGTCCTCGAGGCCGCATCGGACATCGTGCAGGTTGCGTCCTGGAAGCTTCGAGGGAAGAGGGTCTTCCGCATGGCGCCGCTGCACCACCACTTCGAGGCGGGGCCGACGCCGACGAGTCTCTTCCGATCTCCCGAGTGGCCCGAGCAGCAGGTGACGGTTCGCTTCTGGATCGTGCAAGCGCTCTTCGTCGGCCTTGCGCTCGTCGCCGGATGGTCCGGACGGTGGTGACGGGCTCGGCTTCGGATGGCCCAAAGCGAAACCGCCGCACGGGGTGTGCGGCGGTCCGGAGGTCTCTCCGTATGCCGGGGGTGGGACTTGAACCCACACGAGGGGTGAACCTCACAGGATCCTGAATCCTGCGCGTCTGCCAATTCCGCCACTCCGGCTTCTGGGGTCAAGTGTAGGAGGGGAGGCCGAGTCTGTCAAGGAATCTGCCGCGTTATTCCCGTTCCTGTCGTTGTTCCAGAGGCCGTTGGCGCCGCGAGCGCCACACGGACGGCGCCTCGACCTCCCTCGCGCCCGAGGGTGCAGACCGGGACTTGGCAGGGATTTGGCACGCTCTGTGATTTGCGTTACACTACGGACGCTTGACCCCGCCATGCGGGTGATGAGGGGGCGAGGGTGAGGGGACACACGTTTCGACCGGTCGATAGGCAAGTGCCAAGAGGGGGTTAGGCATGGCTGACCTGAAGGATTTCCGCATCTTCTGCGACCTGAAGGACAAGGAACTCGAGAAGCTCCGCGAGACCGTGCGCATGATCAACTACGGGCGAGGCGAGATCATCTTTCAGGAGGGGGCGCCGGCGTTCGGCTTCTACCTTGTGTTCGACGGCATGGTGAAGCTCGTCAAGCGCAGCATGCGCGCCAAGAGCCAGATCCTGAAAATCGTCGGCCCCGGAGAAGTCATCGGCGAGACGACGCTGTTCGACAAGGGAAGCCACAACGCCTACGCGAAGACGCTTGATCCTGTGGTGGTCGGCTTCATCGAGCGGGGAGACTTCTTCTACTTCCTCGAGCGGCATCCGAAGACCATCTTCCGCCTGTACGAGAAGCTGTCCGAGGAGCTGAAGGCGTTCCAGAACAAGCTGGCGGAGCGGTCGTACTCTTCGAGCAAGGAACGTCTCGCGCGGCTGATCCTCCACCTCGGAAAGAGCGGCGTCGAGCTCTCCCGCGCCGAGCTTGCCGAGATGGCCGGGGTCTCGTCGAAGACGGCGATCCGTACGCTGAGCGAGCTCGAAAGCCGCGGCATCATTGCGATCGAGAGCCGCAAGATCAAGATCCTCCGCGAGGAGTACCTGCAGAAGATCGTGGAGCCGTTCTCCGCCAATCTGAACCCGAACCTGATCATCTAGCGCCGAGACGGGAGGAACGTCCGTCGGTTGGGTGACGGTTGTCCTTTCGCCGGATCACCTGAGTTCGTACGGTCAGGGCAGGCATCTGTCTACGCGCACGCGTCGAGCGGCCAAGGATGGTCGAGCATTGGCGAGCGGTCTGAACCCTACCGAACGGACGATCGTTGTCGTCATCGCGTTCATCATCGCGGTGGTGGTCAGCGTTGCTTTGCCCAAGGCAGGACTCCCCGCTCTTCCCGTCGTCGGCGTGGCCTTCGCCATCCCCCTCGTGTTCGGAACCTGGACCCTGCGTCTTCGGGCCGCGATGGTTCTCTCCTTGGGAATCTGTGCGGCAAGCGTCCTGTTCCTCGTGTTTTCCGGCGCGCCGTCCGTCGGCCCGATCGTGGCGCTCTGCGCCGGGGACCTGGCCGTCGGCGCGGGGATCGGGTGGCTCAACGGACGGAAGCAGAGCCGCGAAGCGAAGTGGCGCCACACCAAGGCCTTGAAGGAACGGCACGACAAGGAGACGTTCGAGCCGGCGATCAACCTGTTCCACTTTATCGACCGCGAGGGCACGGCGCTTCGGCGCAACGAAGCGTCGCGCGCGGCGGTCGGGTTCCCGACCAAGCGGTCGCTCCAGCTGTCGGAGTACGTTCACCCCGAGGACATGGACCGGATGAAGGCCGAGCTGTTCCGCCTGTTCGAGCGCGAGGAGATCCGCGGCGTGAAGATCCGCTTCATCTCGGAGGAGCGGAAGGCCTTTCCCGTCGAGCTCCGCGCTACGCGGATCGGCGAGAGGCTGGCCATCCTCGAGGCTCGCGACCGCAGCCGAGAGGACGAACTGGAGCGCCGGGTGATGGAGACCGAGGCGCGCTACCGCATCCTGATCGAGAAAGCGATCGACACCCTCGACTCGGGGATCGTCCTCACCGATCAGCGTCAGGAGGTCGTGTGGGCCAACGCGACCGTCGGGCGCTTCTTCGGGATCGATCGGGACCGCCTGATCGGCGTCGACGACAAGCGTGCCCGCTCGCGGTACGTCGGCGCGTTCGAGGAGGCCCAGTCGTTCTCCGATGCGGTGGAGAAGGCGGTCGAGAAGGGGGAGAAGGTCGAGTCGATGACGTGCCACGTCCGCCCGACGCTCGGGCGGGAAGAGCGCGTCCTCGAGTACCGGTCGCTCCCCATCGACGCCGAGCGCGGCCGAAAGGGGCGGATCGACCACTTCATCGACGTCACGGAGCTGAAGCGGCTCGAGGCGAGCCTGCGGGAGAAGACGGACAACCTCGAGAAGTCGAACGAGAAGCTTGAGGAGTTCTCGCACGTCGTCTCGCACGACCTCAAGGAGCCGCTGCGCACGATCGAGACGTTCTCAGGCTTCCTCCTCGAGGACTACCACGACAAGCTGGACGAGGAGGGCGTCGACTACCTGAACACGCTGAAGCGCACGTCGGCTCGGATGCGGCAGCTGATCAACGACCTCCTCTCCCTGGCCAGCATCCGCATGGACGTCCGGTCCTTCGAGCGCATCAACACCCAACGCGTCCTCGAAGAGGTTCAGGAGGACCTCGAGATTCGTCTCAAGGGGGTCAGCCTCCAGGTGGCGCCGGACCTTCCGCCGGTGAAAGGGAGCAAGGTCCGGATCAGCGAGCTGTTCAGCAACTTGATCGTGAACGCGATCAAGTACAACGACAAGGCGCTGCCGACGCTTCGCGTGGGTTGGCAGAGCGACGCGCGACACGGCGAGATGGTGACGTTCTTCGTCGAGGACAACGGGATCGGCATCGAGGAACGCTACCAGGAGAGGATCTTCGGCATCTTCGAGAAACTGAATCCTCGAGAGGACGTCGAAGGAACAGGGGCTGGTTTGGCGATCTGCAAACGGATCGTGGAAGAGCACGGTGGAAAGATCTGGGTAAACTCGGAAGTTGGCAAAGGGAGCACGTTCTACTTTACCATTCCCAGAGCTAGAGAGGTGGAATCCAATGCATAGCCTCGAAAAGATGAAGGTTCTGGTTGTCGAGGACAACCCGAACGACGTCACGATCATCAAGCGCGCGATGCGGAAGAGCGACGTGAAGTGCGAGCTCTACTTCGCCAGCGACGGCGAGGAGGCGCTCAACCTCCTGTACCAGACCGGCGAGTTTCAGGACACGCCGCGCCCGGACCTGATCCTTCTCGACATCAACCTGCCCAAGATCAACGGGCTGGAAGTCCTCGCGAAGGTGAAGGAGGACGAGCGTCTGCGCCGCATCCCCGTCATCGTCCTGACGATCTCGGAGCGGGAAGAGGACATGGTCAAGGCCTACGACAGCGGGGCCGCGAGCTACATGACCAAGCCCGTGGATTCGAAGGACTTCGAGCGCTTGATCCAGACCGTACAGGACTACTGGCGGATCGCCCAGATCCCCCCGAAGTAGCGGGGGAGAGGAAGGACATCCGTCTCGTCTTCGGTTCCCGCCCGGGCGGGGTGTTCGGTGCGAACGCCCCGCCCGGGCGTGCTTGTTGGCGTCCGGCGCGGCTTTTCGGCGACTACGCTCTATCCGCTTGTGACAGGAAGTGGCGCCGGTTGCGCGCGAGGGCGTCGAGGAGCGACCCAAACGGTCGGTCAACGGGGATCGACCGTGCCTCCTTACCCAACTTCCTCCACCGGTTCGAGAGCCCGGTGGACGACGACTCGCGGCGTACCGAAGGGGAATGGGACGAATCGCCGGGCGGGCCCACCCGCAAGCGGAAAGGCAAGATTCCGGGCCGCGGTCGACGATTCCTACCCCAGGGAAGGTGGACGAGGCAGCAGGTCCACCTTCCCATCCCCCAGCCTCTCGTCTCCCAGAACCGGGCTACCGGTCGCTCATGAAGTACTCGTAGATCCGCTCCGCCGCCGCGATGACCTGTGCCCGTTCCTCCGCTTCGAGGGTCTTGCCGGCCTGGGCGACCAGGATCGACATGGCCTCGGCAACGTCCGACGGAACCGGGAACGGCGGCGCCGACGCGTCCGGAGCGCCGTAGAGGATGTCGCCGATCTCCGACGAGACCCTGACGAGTCCGGGCGCGAGGAGAAGACCCCGCACGGCGAACGCCCCGGCGAGTTTCCATCGCTCCCGGCCGCTTCCGGCCGCCTCGAGCGCCGCGTTGAGCGTCGACTCGAAGGACTTGTTCATCCCGTAGATTGACGCGAAGAGGCCCGCGTCGCTCCACGCGACGAGGGTGTTGAGGTCGACGTCTCCCGCCGACGCCAGCGCCCGAAGCCCGTCCCCGAACGCCTCGCAGAGCAAGACGGACTCGCCGCGCAACCGGACAAGGTACCCGAGCGTCTCGACGGGAGCCGATGGGGTCTGCGTGATCAGGGCAAGCTGAAGGGCGTCGAGCGCCGTGGGGAACGCGTCGCACACGGCCCCCAAGCCCTCCGGGACGGCGACCTGCGATCCCGTAAACAGGTAGTCCGCGTAGTTGCGATGGAACTCGTAGAGGGGCGCGAACGCCGCGTACGCGTCGGCGAACGAGCTGCCAAGGGATGCGGCGGGAGACGCCGCTCCCGCTCCGGCGAGGACAAGGGCGCCGAGGAGAGCGAGAACGATCGAGCGCATGCCTCGAGTATAGCCCGGCGATCAGAACTCCCACGTCTCGGGGAGAAAGCCCCCGACGTGCGGGGCGAGCGGCTTGACGAGGAGCGAGCTGCCGCGGCGGATCGCCTGGGAGCCGTAGCGGGTTCGAATGCGATCCACGGCGCCGTTCAGCCGGTCACGCCGACGGTCCTCTTCGAACAGGAGGTCGGGAAGTCGATCGCGTTCGACCAGGTTCCCCACCGAGACGGCGACGTTCGAGACCTCGCTCGGATGGGAAGGGATTTCGGCGAGGATCGCCTGACAGGCTTGGTAGATCACGTCGCCGTCGTCGGAGGGGACGGCGAGGGTGATCTGTTTCGCGGCGTGAGGGCCGATCGAACCGGCGCGGAATCCGCAATGGACCGTTCGCCCGACGTAGCCGAGCTTTCGCATCCTTCCGGCCACCTGCTCGCACAGGTCGTGCAGCACGAGAAGGGCGACCGGCATGTCGCGCAGTTCGGGAGGGAGCGACTTCGAGTGCCCGACCGACTTCGGCGGGGGCACGTCGGTGTAGGGAACGAGGGGCGTCGGATCGCGTCCTTGGCCGACCGAGCGGAGGAAGAGGCCGTACACGCCGAATTCCCGGCGCAGCAGAGGCTCGGGAGTCTCTCCAAGGTCGCGGAGCGTCCGAATTCCCAATTGCCCGAGCCGCTTCTCAATGCGGGGGCCGATCCCGCAGATGTCGCCGACCGGCGTCCGTCGCAGCAGCTCGGGAAGGTCTTCGTCGCGGAGCACGCCGACGCCGTTCGGTTTGAAGCGCTTGCCGATCAGCTTGGCGAAGACCTTGCCGGACGCGATCCCAAGCGTTGCGGTGATGCAAGGGCCGAGCGCTTCGCCGAAACGGCGCTGGATCTCGTGAGCCATCGCGACCGCTCCGCCGCGGCGCTCCGCCTCCTGCGTGACGTCCATGAAGACCTCGTCGATCGAGTAGACCTCAAGCTGTGCCGTGTACTCCTTCAGGATCTCGAGGAACCGCTTCGTCGTGTCGATGTACCGCTCGGGGTGGCCGGGAACGAGGACGAGGTTGGGACAGCGCTTCTGCGCCTCCCAGGCCGGAGCTCCGGCGTGGAAGCCGTACCGCTTCGCTTCGCGGGAAAACGCCGTGATGATCGAGCGTTCCGTCGGGCGTCCGGTCACGCCGATCGGCCGGCCGCGGAGGGAGGGTTGCGCCTGCTGCTCGACGGAGGCGAAGTAGGAATCCATGTCGAGGTGAACGATCAGGCGGCTCATGGGCGGGCTCCTCGCTCAGTTCCCGACTTCGATCTCCTCGAGCGTCCATCGGCCGAGGCGGGTGTCGAGACGAAGGTGGAAGTGATCCTTCCCGGCGCTGACGGAGTAGACCAGGTAGAGCGTTTCCCCTTCCCGCTCGGCGTGAACGAGGTTCGTCCGAGAGACGTCAACCCGGCGCGTCGACCAAGAGAAGGAGCGCAGGTCGGGGTGGGCCTGCGTCCGTCGGTAGACGACGAGGGCGTCGATGGGGATGTCGGTTCTCTCGGGCATGCACGTTCACCGTATTCATTGTATCGGGTGAAGACGTGCTGTCAATCCCTAAACGATGGAGTGAAACCGGTACTGGGTGTTCGGCGCGGAGACGCCCATCCGCTCTTCGCGAACCAAGTGGAGTTGGACCAGATGCCGGATCCGGTTGTGACAGACGTTCGGGGCGATCCCGAGGGCCTCGGCCAGTTCCTTGGTTGTCGCGCTCTTTCGATCCATCAGGAGCTCGAGCGTCTCGACGAGGGGGCGCGCAAGCTGGCCGAGGACCCGCCACGGAGGGGCGGCGTTGTCGACGCGGCACAGGATCGCAAGCTTCCGCTGAGCGAGCTTGTCGGAGAGATCCTCGGTCAGATCGGCGGACGGAGACGCGACGACCATCGTTCGGTCGCCGTGCGCGCCCGAGGTCAGGAGCTGACACGTTTTGCCGATCGCCTCGTCGGCGAACGAGCCGGAGAGGACGTCGACGCCGTGGAGCGAGAGAACGAGCTGCCCGTCCTCCGGGAGCCGATCGATGGCGGAAACGATCTCACGACGCGCCGACGCGCCCTCCGAGCGGGTTCCCAGGCGGCGTCCGAAGCGCGCGATCTCGATCGATGTCGGGTTCATCCTATTCATTGAACCTCGAATCGCCTTCCGCGGCAACCCGTCGTTCGTCGCTCGGCGGCTCGCCGATCCCGAAGACGCGACGCGGAATGCGCAGGGCAATTTGGACGCCGGGGAACGGGGCGACGTCGTAGATCTCGCCGCCGAGCGGGCCGTGGTAGAGGAACGCGCGGCCGCTGCGGATCGCGACCGTTCCGTCCCACGAGCGGACGAGGCGGAAGATCCGCTGGAGTTCGCAGCCGTGGCCGGGGTCGCGGAATCGGCTGATGCCGTCGAGGACGACCGACGAGACGGCCGCGGCGTCGTCCAAGTCTCCGAGACCTTCGCGCAAGGCGAGGCTCCTGCGAAAGCCGATCCCCTTGTCGGCGATCGCGAGAAGGACGCCGTCTTCGTAGTCCTGCATGGCGGCGATGCCGTGCGGGTCCGGGACGTCGCCGGTCGCGTTGCTGTGCTGCGGGATGTTCTGGCACAGCTCGAGGAGGATCCGGAGGAAGCGTCGCCGCGGCGCATCGTCAAGGGGGAATCTCTCGGAGAGTCGCCGATCGAACGCCTCGACGAGGCGGGACACGTGGCTCTCGTCCTCGATCGTCACAATCGGCTGGAGCGCCGTCCCGGCCTCGGGGAGAGGGAGATCGGGGGAGACGACCCGGGTGTCGGCGAAGAACCGCATGTCCGTCATCCAGCGCCGGACGGCGGGGAGGGTCGGCCACTCGACGTGGAGTGGAGTTCGATTCGCTCGAGCGTCGCGAAGGGCGAGGTCGAGGAGAAGGAGGGCGAACGGGTCGATGAACCGCACGGAGCGCAGGTCGAGGTCTCGTTCGCCGTTCCCGTAGAGGTGCGAGAGAACCTCTTCGATCGACTCGATCGTCAGTTCCATCGGCTCCTCTCGCCCCTCTACGCGTCGAATTCGGCGACGAGCGGCGTATGGTCCGACGGCGCCTCGCCTGTCCGCGGCGCGAGGTCGATCCATGCGGCCGTCGATTTCTTGGCCAAGGGGTTCGTTGCCCAGACGTGGTCGACGCGCCATCCGAGACCGCGGGCCACCGAGTCCTTGACCCGGTAGTCGTAGAACGTGTACTGGCCGGGTTCCGGGACGTGGCGCCGGAAGACGTCGACGAACCCCCACGCCTTGACGTCGGCCAGGGCTCGCTGGACGTCGGGGTGGAAGCAGACGTGGCCGAGGAGGCGCTTCGGGTCGTGGACGTCGATCGGCTCGGGGGCGATGTTGAAGTCGCCGGCCCAGACGACGAGCGAGCGCGGGGTGAACCGACGCGCGAAGTAGGCGCGGAGCCGGGCCAGCCACTCGAGCTTGTAGGGGAACATCGGATCGTCGACGTCGCGCCCCTGGGGAACGTAGGTGTTGACGACGTGGAGCCGGCCGAACGACGCTGCGGCAAGGCGCGCCTCGTCATGTGGGCCGTCGTCCTCGAGCCCGAAGCGGACGTCGGACGGATCCTCCACCGAGAGAATCGCGACGCCGTTGTAGCTCTTCTCGCCTCGGAAGACGCTCCGGTACCCCAGGTCGCGGAACGCGTCCGCCGGGAACGATGCGTCCACGACCTTCGTCTCCTGGAGGCACACGACGTCGGGGCGAACGCGCTCGAGCCACGGCCCGAGGATCGGGAGGCGCGCGCGCACCGAGTTCACGTTGTAGGTCGCGATCCGCAGCGTCATCCGCTCTCCTTGGCCGTCACGGCGCGAGGATCCCCGAGACGGGGACGACCTCGAGGCCCTCGTCGCGTAGCCGTTCGATGTACGGGTTGATGCCGATCGAGTCGCTGGCGATGTGTCCCGTCACGACGAGCGTCTTCTTCGTCCCGTACTCTGCGCGCAGCCGCTCGGCGTCGTCCGGACGGCAGTGGATGTACACGACGGCGTCGACGCCGTGGTCGAAGTAGGCCTTCGCGACCGGGTATCCGCCGTTCGTTCCCGCTCCGTGGGACACCACAACGCGGCCGAGGCGGCGATCGAGGGAACCGACGAGCGCCTCGATCCGCGTCGCGGCGTGGCGGAACTCGCCGAACGCGTCGTAGAACGCGGCGATGAGGTCGCCCACCGTCGCGTTCTCGCCGACCTCGCCGGCGACGGTCGCCATACGCCGGCGGCCGACCTCGTCGAGCGGGGTGTGGATGTTGAGGTACGGCATGTCGAGGAGCCGGGCGAGCGAGGGATCGTGGTCGTAGTTCGACATCGAATCGAGGATCCGCCGCGGCTCCTTGACCTTGGCGACGATCGACCGAGCGAGGTCCCGTGGGACGCCGGCCGCCGCCATCTGGTCCGCGTGGCGGTCGAGGACGGTGTGGAAGTTCAGGGTCGAGACCCCCACCGGGTGATGTGCAACGACGGCGTCGTAGCCTGCGGCCTTCGCCAGCGCGATTTCGGGCGATCGTAGATCGATGCCGATGAGCACTCGCTCGATCGCGGTTCCCGCATGGTGGATCGCGCTGTCGCCGGGCGCCTCTTGAAGACCGGCCAGCTCGAGGGCGATCTGCATCAGCTGTTCGGTGTTCACGGGCCGTCCGATGGGGCGCAGTTCGCCGCGGGCTGGAGGGTCGAGGCGAACTCGCGCAGGTTCGAGCCGCCGATGAATTCCCGAAGGATCGAGTTCTTCGGAATGTTGTCCGTGTGATACGGATCGAACCAGCGCAAGAGGGCCAGCAGGCGCTCGGCCTCGATCCGATACTCCGGCTCGCGGACCTGGAGCAGGAGCGGCTCAACGAGCGGCTTGAGGACCGAGAGCTCGTAGCCGAGCGCCGAGTTGAACATGATGTCGGCGCCCTCTTGGTACGGGAAGATGTTGTCCTTCTCGCCCCGCCGGACGTTGTCCCACAGGGAGAGGGTTCCCGCGGCCCTGTATCCGCGGTACAGGGCGTCTCTCACGATCCGCCGGATCAGTCGCGTGTCGGTCGTCGAGACGCGGTTGTGCATGTCCAGGTTCAGCTGGGTCAAGGCGCTGACAAAGATGCGGAACTGCCCGGCGACCGCCGGTTCGACCGACAGCGAAGGATTGAGCCCGTGGATGCCCTCGACAAGAAGCATCTGGCTCTCGTCCAGCTGGACGGTGGGGCCGCACTCCCGCCGCCCGGTGCGGAAGTCGTACCGGGGGAGACCGACGGGCTCCCCGGCGAGGAGCCGCGCGAGGTCGCCGCGGAGCCGATCGACGTCGAGCGCGGACAGGGCGTCGAAGTCGGTCTCGCTGCCGAATCGCTCCTGCAGGACGTCGCGCGGGAAGAAGTAGTCGTCCATCTCCAGCGGATACGGGTGTACGCCGTTGGCGAGCAGCTGGATCGCGAGTCGCTTCGAGAACGTGGTCTTGCCGGACGCCGACGGCCCCGCGATGAACACGAGCCGTGTCCCCTCGCGGAGCTTCCGGGCGAGGGTCGCTGCGATCTCGGCGATCCTCTTCTCGTGCAGGGCCTCGAAGACGAGGATGACCTGCTCGATTCGGCCGTCTCGGATCGCTTCGTTCAGCGAGCCCACGTCCCGCATGCCGAGGAGCGACAACCACTCGCCGTACTCGTCGAACACCTCGCGCAGCGCCGTGAACTTCTGGGACGGAAGAAGCTTCGCCGAGTCCTCGCGCCGAGGAAATCGAAGGATGAACCCCTTCGGGAACGGCTCCAGCGAAAACGTCTTGAGGACTCCGGTTCTGGGGACCATGTACCCGTAGAAGTAGTCGGAGGTGCCGTTCAGGCTGTACAGGTGGAGGTGGTCGCCCTCTCGCTCGAGGAGCTGCTGGGCCTTGGCCTCTTCGCCGCGCGCCGCGAAGAGCGCGCGAACCTCCTCGAATGAGAGCCGGCGGCGCACGATCGGCCGGTCCTCCCGAACGAGCTGCATCATCCGGGCCTTGATTCGGTTGAGCTCGTCCGGCGTGAACGGCTCCCGGTTCTCCACCCGGCAGAAGTACCCGCCGTGGGGGACGGAGTAGTCGATGCGGACGCCCGCCTCGGGAAAGAGCTGGGACGCCACGACGACGAGGAGGAACGACAGGCTGCGGCTGTAGATGCGCATCCCGTCGGAATCCGAAAGAAGCACCGGAGTCGCCTCGGCGTCGCGCACGACCGGCCACGCCAACTCGCGCAGCTCGCCGTCCACGATCGCCGCGACGGGGGGATCCTCGGTGCTTGCAAAGGCGACGCGGAACACCGCGTCGAGAGGAGTGCCCCGCGGGGCCTCGAACGCTCGACCGTCGGAGAGCAGCACCTGCACGCGGTCCCGAAGCGGGGTTTCCCGGATGGCGGCTTCGTCAGGCATCGCGGCAGAACCTCCTACGGGACGGGAATCTGGAACGGGCCTACCCGCGCTCCGCGGCGTCCTCGAGGACCGGGAAGACCGTCTCCCGAATCGATTGGGCGCTCTTCCGCAGCGCCTCCATCACGCGATCGGGCGTCGGCGGAACGTCGGCCGAGCCGCGCAGGCGGGAGGCCGTGACGCCTCGCGCCGCCGCGGCCGTCATCCACGCCGCCGGGATCTCGTCCGGGAGCGTCTCCCCGAGCATCGCGCTCCAGGTCAGGGTCCACGCGCGAACGACGTTGGGGACGTCGTACCCTCCCCCTCCCAGCGCAAGCCATGGGGCGCCGACCGCTCGGAAGCGCTCGACCGCGCGTTCGAAGCCGCGAAGACTCATGCGGAGGTTCGCCAGAAGGTCGCCGAGGACGGCGTCGGTTCCGAGCTGCGTGACCAGAACGTCCGGGCGGAAGAGCTCGATGGCGGGGAGGATGACCGACTCGAACGCCTCGTCGTACGCCTCATCGCCGGCGCCCGGGAGGAGCGGCAGATTGATCGCGTAGCCTCGCCCCGCTCCTTGCCCGATCTCTTCCTCGAATCCGGTGCCCGGGAAGATCGTGTAGCCGGTCTGGTGGATCGAGACGGTCAGAACCTCGGGATCCTCGTAGAACGCGTGCTGCACGCCGTCCCCGTGGTGCGCGTCGATGTCGACGTACACCACGCGTTTCCCCGCGGCGCGAAGCCGCTGGATGGCGAGGACCCCGTCGTTCACGTGGCAGAATCCGCTGGCGCGATTCGGCATCGCGTGATGCAGCCCGCCGGCGAGGCTGAACGACCGGTCGACATCGCGGTCCAGGAGGGCCGCGGCGGCGTCGATCGATCCCCCGGCGACCAGCATTGCCCACTCGAACACGTCGGGGAAGACCGGGTTGTCGGTCGTGCCGAGGCCGTGCGAGAACTGGTTCGGAACCCACATCCCCGAGCTCGCCAGGCGCAGCGCCTCGAGATACCCCTGGGAATGGAAGCCGAGAGCCTCCGCTTCCGTCGCTTCGCGCAGGCCGACGACGCGAACGTCGTCTCGGTCGATCAGGCCGTAGGCCTGGAGAAGCTCGAACGTGAGCGCAAGGCGGTGGACTTTGAACGGGTGCGCCGATCCGAAATCGAACCGACTCAGGCGCTCAGGATCCACCAGGACTTTGATCATTCGCCTCTCCAAACCGGCATGGTATCGCCCCGGGCGCTGAGACGCCACTCGCTCGGTCAGAACGCCCACACCTCGTAGACGTCGCCCGAGTCGAGCGCCCACGGCGAGCAACCCAGGGGCAGGGACTCGTCGGTCGCCGTCTCGGCGATCGCGTAGCGAACGCCCCCGATCTCGACGACGCCCGAGCAGGAGAGCGCCGCCTCCTGCCGCGACGTCACCGGGACGAGGCCGAGGACGTGGTCGGGAATTCCGTCGGCGTCCGTGTCCACGAAGGCGATGCTCGCGTGGACGCCTCGCCCGCGCAGGAGGCTCACGAACAGGATCGTCGAGTCCTCGCAGTCCCCGACGCCGTCGACGAGGGTCTCGAGCGGGTACAGGGGCCACTCCTGCCCGCTGGGATCGGCCTCGTAGGCGATCGCTCCCTGGCAGAAGGAGAGGGTGCACTCGATGAACGCGGCGGCGTCTTCGCCCGATCGCTCCCACAGAAGGTCCGAGTAGTCCTCGATCGTCGGATCGTCGAGGGGATCCTCGACGTAGTACCCGTAGTCGAACGACTCCTCGGCGCTCGACCGGATGCGGTCTCGATACGTCCTGTACAGGCTCCAGGGGACGAGGAGGTCCCAGTACTGGGCTTCGTTGTCGACCTCCCACGCGAAGCGCCGCATGACATAGCCGTCCGGGATTGTCCCCACGGTGACTCGCACGGACGCGGCGTCGGCCTCGCCGTCCTCGTCGGTGACCGTGAGCGAGAGGGTGTGGTCGCCGGCCGCGAGCGTGATCTCGACGGACTCCTCCACGAACGAGGCCCCTTCGTCGACGGTCCAAACGTAGGACAGCGTGTCGCCGTCCTGGTCGTAGCTTCGGCTGGCGTCGACGTGGACGAGGAGCGGTTCGTACCCCTCCTGCGGGCGAACGTCGGCGACCGCGACCGGGGCGCGGTTCGCCGCCGGAGAACAGCCGGTGAGGCAGACGAGGAGGGCCAGAACAAGCAAGAGGCCAATGTGCAACGGCGCCTTCTCTTGGTGGTTGGGCATCGCGGCGCCGATTGTACCGGGGGTTCCGGGGGGCGTCAATCTGCGTAAACTGCTTCTGTTCTCTATTCTAGTGCGCGACGAGGCTCCGCCGCCTCCGTCTGCGGCGCGGGGAGCGTACGACGCGGGCGAGCGTCGTTTTCTCGGATTGGGCTCACGTATACTGTTCCGCCGCGACGTGCGGCACGACGAAGGGGGAAGCTCATGCGACGCGCAGCGTGGATCCTCGGGTGGCTGCTTGTGCTCTCGGCCGTCTCGGCCGCGGGGTACGACCGCAGCGAGTTCCTGTTCCTCGACGAAATCCGGATTGGCATGACGGGGATCGGCAAGACGGTGGTGTCTTCGGACACCATCAGTGAGTTTGCGGTCGAGGTCCTCGGCGTCATCGACGAGCCGGGCACGCTCTCCGACTTCATCGTTGTGCGGGTCAGCGGCGAAGCGATCGGCCGCTCGGGCGGCATCGCGCAGGGAATGAGCGGCAGCCCGGTCTACATCGAGGGGAAGTTGATCGGTGCGCTCAGCCGAGCCGCGACGTGGTCGAAGGAGATCACGCCGATCGGGCTGGTCACGCCGATCGAGCCGATGCTCAAGGTCCTCGACGCCGTGACGTCGTCGGGTCGGGTGGCGACTCCGGATCCTTCGGCCGTCCTGCGGGGCGTCGCGGTCGTGGAGTATCCGTCTCCGCCGGCGTTCGCCCGGTTCGCGCGCGCGAATCTGATCGTCGCCTATCCGGTGGCGACTCCGCTCGTGGTCTCGGGTCTCAGCGGGCGCGCCGCGGACGCCCTGATGAACGGACTGGATCTCGCCTCTCGTCCGACGGGGACGATCCTCGACGTTCTCCCGGGGCGCGGTCTTGGCGCGGGAGCCCTGCAGGGGCTTTCGGCGCTCCACTTCTCTCTTCTTCCGTTCGGCGCGCCGAAGGCGACGGCAGGCAACGCGGCGCCGACGACGCTCGTCCCCGGCGGGTCGATGGGGATTGCCCTCGCCACCGGCGACATCACGATGGGAGCGCTCGGCACCGTGACCTACTGCGACGGCGACGCGGTCATCGGGTTCGGCCACCCGTTCTTCTCGAACGGCGCGTCCGCGATGCCCCTGACGGCGGTGTCCATCTTCGACACGATGAAGTCGTTCGAGGCCTCCTTCAAGCTCGGCCAGTTGGGGAATGTGATTGGGGTGATCACCCAGGACCGCGCCGCCGCCGTCGGGGGGCGGGTCGGCGGCAAGGCGAAGACCGTCGGGCTGCACTACGAGGTCCACGATCTCGACCGGAAGAGCGGGGAGGCGTTCGACGTCGCCCTGGTCGATGTCCCGCGCCTGATGCCGGAGCTTCTCTTCTCGTCCGGACTCGAGGCGGCCGACGTCGCCCTGGATCGGGTCGGCCCGGGAACGGTCGAGGTCAGCTACCGGATTCAGGGGACAGACATGCCGACGCTCGAGCGTACGGACGTCTTCCTGAGCGTGACGGATGTTTCGGTGTACGCCCCGTGGCAGCTCGCCGAGATCGTGGCCGCACTCCAGTACAACGAGTTCCGCGACCCCAAGATCACGCAGATCTCGGCCTCGATGGAGATCGGCCGGGACTTGCGCGCGGTGCAGATCGAGCGGCTCGAGCTCGACTCGGACGTCTACGCGCCGGGCGACTCGGTCCGGTTCGCGCTGACGCTCCAGACGTTCCAGGGGGAGCAGATCGACTTGAAGGGGACCCTCGCCATTCCGCCGACCCTCGACGCAGACTACCTGATCGTTCGGGCCTACGGCGGCCCGCGGCGGATCGAAGCGGGCGAGACGCCTCGGACGTTCGAGGGCCTGGAGGACCTTGTCGAGACGATCGCCACGCTTCCGTCCTACCAGCTCCTCACGGTCGAGCTGTTCGCGATCGACCCGTACTCGCCGAAGGCCGAGGCCCTGTTCGGCGTGGCGGAAGTGACGCGCGAGTTCCCCGGCCACGTGGTGTACGACACCCGCGAGGCGACCGCCGTCCTGATTCTTGCGCCCGAAGAGGAAGGCGCCGGTTCGACCGGCGGCGCGGACTGGTAGGCGGCGTTGCTCTCGATCCGCGACCTCGTTGCGAGCACCGGGGGAAGGCTTCTCCGTGCTGGTGAGGGCGCGCCGACCGGCTGCGCCGTCGACTCGCGCCGTGTCGCGGCCGGTGACGTCTTCTTCGCGCTGCCGGGGGCGAGGACGGACGGGCACGCGTTTCTCGACGATGCCTTCCGCCGCGGGGCCGTTGCGGCCGTCGTCCTTGCCTCGAAGCCGCTTCCGGCGTCCGCGCGCAACGTGATCGTCGTCGGGGACGTTCTCGCGGCGTTGCACGCGGCCGCCCGGGCGTGGAGGGCGCGCTTCCGTATCCCGCTCGTGGCAATTACGGGGAGCAACGGGAAGACAACCACTCGGAACCTCCTCGCCCACCTCCTCGGCGGGTCGTTCGTCGTCTACTCGCCGCCCGAGAACTACAACAGCGAGATCGGCCTCCCGGCCGCCCTCGCCTCCATGCCGGACGAGACAGAGGTGGGGGTCTTCGAGCTCGGCGCGGAGAAACCGGGCGACATCGCGGAACTTGCCGGCCTCCTCGGTCCAACGTCGGCGGCCGTGACGTCGGTCGGCGAGAGCCACCTCGGCGGCCTTGGATCGCTCGACGCCGTGGCGGTGGAGAAGTGGAGCCTTGTCGACGCGCTGCCCGCCGACGCGCCGGCCTTCGTGAACGTGGACTCGCCGCACCTGCGTGCGCTCGCCGCCGCTTCGTCCCGTCCGGGGCTGGTCACCGTGGGGCTCGAAGGGGGCGCGGTCCGAGGCCGGTTGATCCGCGCGGTCCCACGTCTCGAGGTCGACGTCGCCGACCCTCCCCTTCGTCTCTCGACACCGCTTCTCGGCGCGCACAACGCCACGAACCTCCTCTTGGCCGCCGCGTGTGCTTGCCGGATGGGAGTTCCGCCCCGTCGGATCGAGGAGCGAGCGGCCACGTTGGCTCCGGTGCCGCACCGGATGCAGCCGCGCGCCGCCCGGTTCGGCGTGGTCCTCGACGACACGTACAACGCGAACCCGTCCTCGATGGCGGCCGCACTCCACGTCCTGGCGGCCTACGGCGGCGCCGGGGCGCGGCGGGTCTTCGTGTACGGCGACATGTCGGCCCTCGGAAGCATCGAAACGACGCGGCACCGCGAGATCGCCGAGCTTGCGGCGCGGCTGGGGATCGACGAGGTCTACCCGGTCGGCGAGCGGGCGACCGCCGCGTGTCGGGCGACGGGGTCTGCGCCGGCGGCGTTCATCGCGCGGGAGCGCCTCGCGGCGCACGTTGCGGAGCGGCTGAGAGGAGAAGGGAACGCCGTCGTTCTGGTCAAGGGATCGCACGACGTCGGCCTCGACCGATTCGTCCTGGACCTGCTTCAGGCGTCGCCTTCGACGTAGAGGGGCACGATCTCGAACCGATCGACGTCGACCAGTCCCCGGTCGGTGAGCTTGAGGTGGGGGATCACCGGCAGCGCGAGGAACGAGAGCGTCATGAACGGGTTGGGAAGGCGCACGCCGAGCCCGTGCGCGGCCGCTTCGAGCGCCGCCTCGGCCGCGGCGACCTCGTCGACCGACAGGGACGACATCAGTCCGGCGATCGGGAGCGCGAGCTCTGCGAGGATCCGATCGTCCTCGGCCACGACCTGCCCACCGCCAAGCTCGACGAGCCGTCGTACGGCCGTCGCCATCGCGGCGTCGCTTGCTCCGACGACAACCACGTTGTGGCTGTCGTGGGCGACGGTCGACGCGACGGCGCCGCGCGTGAGTCCGAACCCGCGTACGAGACCGAGCCCGACCCTGCCCGAGCCGTGATGGCGCTCGACGACGGCGACCTTGAGGAGGTCGCGAGACGGATCCGCGGCGATGCCTTCGTCCACAACTCGGGGGACGGCGCGCTCCTCGTCGGTGATGAGGCCTTCGGGGTGAGCCGCGAGAACGCGGACGGCGCCGACGCGCGTCGCCGGGATGCGAAACGCGTCGCTTTGAAGCCGGACGTTCATGGTCCCTCGCGGGTCGCGGCCGGCCGCATGCGGCCGAGCGTCCGGCGATGGGAGGTCGGTGATCGCCATCCCATCGGCAACGACGCGACTCCCCTCGGCGTAGACGTCGCGAACCAGGAACGCCTCGAAGTCCGTCAGGACGAGGAGGTCGGCCGTGTACCCAGGGGCGATCGCGCCGACTCCGGCGATCCCGTACGCCCGCGCAGCGTGGATCGTGGCAGCGGCGACGGCAACCTCGGGCGAGACTCCGGCGGCGATCGCTCGGCGGACCATCCCGTCGATGTGCCCCTCGCGCACGATCGTCTCGGCGTGCCGGTCGTCGGTGCAGAAGTGGACGAACGGCGCGCTGCGTTCGCAGAGGAGGGGGAGGAGAGCGTCGAGGTTCCGCGCCGCCGAGCCCTCGCGAATCAGGATGTGCATCCCCGCGGCGAGCTTCTCCTGCGCCTCCGCGAGCGTGGAGCACTCGTGGTCCGTGCGCGGGCCGGCGGCGACGTAGGCGGAGAGCGCATCGCCCGACAGGCCCGGGGCGTGGCCGTCGATCGGACGCCCATGGGCCGCGTGGAGCTTCGCGGCCAGGTCGGGATCGCCGCCGAGCACGCCGGGGTAGTTCATCACCTCGCCGAGGCCGAGGACGCGGTCCCACGTGAGCAGGCGCGCCACGTCGTCCGCGCCGAGCGTGGCGCCCGGGGTTTCGAACGGGCTCGCCGGCACGCACGACGGGACCATGAAGAGGACGCGGAGCGGGAGTCCCTCCGTCGCGTCGAGCATGTAGCGGATCCCATCCGTGCCCAAGACGTTGGCGATCTCGTGCGGGTCGGCGACGACCGTGGTGGTGCCGTGGGCGAGGACGGCGCGCGCAAACGACGCCGGCGAGAGCTGCGAGCTCTCGATGTGAACGTGAGTGTCGACGAGCCCGGGGACCAAGACGGACCCCGCGACGTCGACCGTCCGGCGCGCGTCGCCGCCGAAGCCGAGCACGCGCCCGCCGCCGACGAGGACGTCGACCGGGCGAAGCCGACCTGAGAAGACGTCGAGGACCCGGCCGCCCCGGAGGCAGAGGTCGCCTCTCACGAGGATCCTCCCCGCGCTGCGTCGGGCGACACGGGGGCGAACCCGAGGGACTCGAGAATCGCCGCGTCGGAGTGGGGCAGGAACTCCCCGCGGACGATCTGGAACGTCTCGTGGCCCTTCCCGGCAAGGAGAAGGACGTCGCCGCGGCCCCCCACTCGGCGCGCTGCGTCCTCGATCGCCTCGCGGCGGTCGACGATGCGGGCGGCGTGCGACGGCGGCCGGATCCCGGCCTCGATCTCGTCCTGGATCGCCACCGGGTCCTCGTACTTCGGGTTGTCCTGCGTCAGGACGACGACGTCGGCGAAGCGGCTCGCGATTTCGCCCATCTGGCTGCGCTTGCCCCGGTCGCTTCCCCCGGCGCAGCCGAACACGATGACGACCTTGCCGTAGATGCGGCGAACAGCGGACAGGACCTGGAACAGGCCGTCGGGGGTGTGGGCGAAGTCGACGATCGCGTCGGCTCCGTCGGCGCGGCGGAACAGGTTCCAGCGGCCGGCGACGGCGGGGAGCGACGGCAGGCGCTCCGTGGCGACCGACCACGGGACGTCGAGCGCGAGGGCCGCGCCGAGCGCCGCCAGGGCGTTTGACGCGCCGTAGAGGCCGTGGACCGGTGCGGTCACCCGTGCCGACGCGCCGCCCTGTCGAATCGAAAGGGCGATCCCGGACGCATCCTCGGCCACGAGTTCTGCCTTCAGGTCGGCCGAATGCTCTACCCCGTACGAGAGCACGCGACAGCGGCACGCCCGCCGGAGGGTGTCCGAGTACGGGTCGTCGGCGTTCAGCAGGGCGACCGCCGACGGGGCCAACCCGTGGAAGAGGATCGCCTTGGCCGCGCCGTACGCGTCGAGGGTGCCGTGAAGATCGAGGTGGTCGCGCGTCAAGTTCGTGAACACGCCGACGTCGAACGCAACCTCGTCGAGGCGGTGTTGCTCGAGCCCGATCGACGAGGCCTCGAGGACGAGGGTCGTCTTTCCTTGGTCCACGGCCTCTCGGGCGATCCGCTGGACGGCGGGGCTGGACGGGGTCGTCAGCGCGCGCAGTCCGCGGGCCAGGTTCTCGACCGTTCCGACCACGGCCGTCGACTCGGGTCCTACGAGGTGGGCAACGAAGTGGCACACGCTCGTCTTTCCGTTCGTGCCCGTGACGCCGACGGTGCGAAGCCGCTGCGTCGGTCGGCCGTAGAACGCCGCCGCCCACCGCGCCAGCTCGACGCGCCCGTCCGCCACGACAAAGCACGGGCGGTCGTCCACCTCGACGCCCCGCTCGGAGACGACGGCCGCCGCGCCCCGCGCCACGGCGTCCGCCACATGGGCGTGCCCGTCGTCGTGCGTCCCTCGATGGGCCACGAACACGACGCCGGGCGAGACGGTGCGTGAGTCGTCGGTGACGCCGGTGATCTCGACGCTCGCCCAGGCAGGCGGGCACGGGACGCCGAGGTCGGCGGCGAGGTCACCCAGCCGCGTGGTCATCGGCCGCCCTCACTCGGTAGACGTAGATCGGGTAGCCGCCCTTGGCCTCTCCGATCACGTCCGGCTCCCATCCCCACATCGGGTGGTAGTAGGACACGACGCGCGCCCCTGCGGGCAGCGTCTTCTTCAGCCGTTCCTGAAGCTTGAAGTTGGAGGTGGCGGAGAGGAACAGGATCACGACGTCGCTGTCGCGTACATCGTAGGTGTACATGTTCCCGCGAACGATCCGGGCTCTCCGAGGAACTCCCGCGAAGAGGGCGTAGAGCCGGGCCCAGAGCACACGGAACGGATCGATCTCGACTCCGACGGCCCGCGCGCCGAAGTCGCGCGCCGCGGCCACCACGATCCGGCCGTCCCCGCAGCCAAGGTCGACGACCCGTTCGCCGGGCCGGATGGAGCCGAGAAGCAGGATCCGCCGAACCGTGACCCGGTCGGTCGGCTGCCAGAGCGCGTCGAGCGTGAGATTCCAGCCGAGCCAGAAGAGGGATAGGGCACCGAGAGCGACGCCCACCACCCAGGCCATCTAGAACACGGCGAACAGGGCGGCCTCGAAGACCGGACCCATCGTCCATCCGGACGCCGACCAGCGCACGAGGTATCGCGCCTGCGCCAGGAGGCCCACCGGTTCGAAGAGAGGGATGCGGACTCCTCCGACGACTTCGAAGACGATGGCGCTCGTGTACCGAGGCGGAGTCAGCGCCGCGCCGAGGCCGAGGCCCGCGTAGGGGTCGACCGGCGGCGTGGGAATGTGGAACAGGATCGATGTCGTCGCGAGCATCAGCCCCGAGATGTCCTCGGAAACCGCGAAGCCGACTTCGGCGCGGAGATCGAACGACGGCGAGATGGCCGTCTCCGCCATCGCGCTCACGATCCAGAGCCCGGTCGGGTCGACGCCGACCCCCAACCCCGCCGACGCGGCGCCGACGCCGCACGTCACGGCGGC
Source organism: Candidatus Bipolaricaulota bacterium (assembly GCA_041302745.1). Taxonomy (GTDB): domain Bacteria; phylum Bipolaricaulota; class Bipolaricaulia; order UBA7950; family UBA9294; genus JAPLGD01. The sequence continues at coordinate 29,287 of JBFYQP010000210.1, forward strand.
CAGCATGCCGACCGCTGCCACGACTGCCGCTACCTGCTTCATTCCCCCTCCTTCGCTCTGCCTAGATGTCGAGCGACGTCACCTTGTCGCTGTTCTCCATGATGAAGGCGCGCCGTTTCGCGACGTCGTCGCCCATCAGGGTCGAGAAGATGTCGTCCGCCTCCAACTCGTCGCGGATCTCGATCTTCTTCAGGACCCGCTTCCCGGGATCCATCGTCGTTTCCCAGAGTTCTTGGGGGTTCATCTCTCCGAGTCCCTTGAACCGCTTCACCGAGTAGTTCCCCGCGTTGACGCGCCGGTACGCCTCGAGCTCACCGTCCGAGTGCATGTAGATCGTCTGCTTCCCGTTCTTGACTTGGTAGAGAGGAGGCTTGGCGATGTAGACGCACCCCTGCTGGATGAGCCTCGGCAAGTAGCGATAGAAGAACGTCAGAATCAGCCCGCAGATGTGTCCGCCGTCGACGTCCGCATCCGCCATGATGATCAGCCGGTTGTAGCGGAGCTTGTCGAGGCTGAACTCGTCGCGGATTCCGGTGCCGATCGCCGTGATCATCGCCTTGATCTCGGTGTTGTCCAGGAGCTTGGCGACCCCGGCCTTCTCGACGTTCAGGACCTTGCCGCGCAGGGGAAGGATCGCTTGGAACTCGCGGTTGCGGCCCTGCTTGGCGCTGCCCCCGGCCGAATCACCCTCCACGATGAACATCTCGCTCGAGTCCGGGTCGCGGCTCGAGCAGTCGGCGAGTTTCCCAGGGAGGGAGGTCGAGGCGAGCGGCCCCTTTCTTCGCGCGAGCGTGCGTGCCTTGGATGCCGCCATCCGAGCTCGTCCCGACTGCACCGACTTTTCGATGACGAGGCGGGCGATCTTGGGGTCCTTCTGGAAGATGAGGTTCAGTTGCTCGACCAGGACATTGCCCGTGATGCTCTGCACTTCAGGGTTCCCGAGCTTCGTCTTGGTTTGCCCCTCGAACTCCGGGTTCGGGATCTTGACGCTGATGATCGCGACGAGCCCCTCGCGGATGTCCTCGCCCCGCAGGTTGGGGTCTGCTTTCGTGAGGATCTTCTTCTCGCGACCGTAGTCGTTCAGGAACTTCGTCAGCGCGGCCTTGAATCCCAGGAGGTGCGTCCCGCCGTCCACGGTGTTGATGTTGTTGGCGAACGCGTAGATCGCCTCGTCGTACCCCTTCGTGAACTGCATGGCGATCTCGACCTCGATGTCCTGTTCGGCGCCCTTCAAGTAGATGGGGTTCGGGTGGAGCGGCTCGCGCTTTGTCGCCAACTCAGCGACGAATGACTTGATCCCTCCGACGTTCTGGAACTCCCGCGTGACTCCTGCCGCCTCGTTCTCCAGGATGATCTTGAGACCGCCGTTCAAGTAGGACAGCTCGCGCAATCGGTGGGACAGCTGGGGAAAGTTGTAATGGATCTCGCCGAAGATCTGGGAGTCGGGGAGGAACGTCGTCGTCGTTCCGGTCCGGTCGCTCTCTCCGACGATCTCGAGTTCGGTCGTTTTCGGTCCGCGAGAGAACTCCTGATGGTAGACCTTCCCGTTGCGGTGGACCTCCACCGTGAGGCACTCCGAGAGGGCGTTCACGACGGATACGCCGACGCCGTGCAGTCCCCCGGCGACGTGGTAGCTCTTGTTGTCGAACTTGCCGCCCGCGTGGAGCGTCATCATGACGAGTTCCAGGGCGGGGATGCCCGTCTCGGGGTGGATCCCGACCGGCATGCCGCGGCCGTTGTCGGTGACGGTCACGCGGTTGTCGCCGTGAACGGTGACGCGGATCTCGTCGCAGAACCCGGACAAGGCCTCATCGATCGAGTTGTCGAGGATTTCTTCGACCAGGTGCATCAACCCGGACTGACCGGTGCTCCCGATGTACATGCCGGGGCGAAGGCGTACCGGCTCGAGATCCTCCAAAACCTT
>JBFYQP010000004.1:0-4106 GCA_041302745.1 Candidatus Bipolaricaulota bacterium
ATGTCCGGGACCTGCGCGCGCAGCGAGGCCACCGTCCATCCTGACTCGGCGAGGATTCGGTCGGCCGTCGCGGTCGAGATCCAGAAGGTCACCCGGTCGATCGGCGTCGACGTCAGCGTCCCCGTCACGCCGCCGCTGAACGCCCAATCGGCACGGCTTTCCGGCGACAGGATCGAGCGGCCCGCCAGCGCCTCGCGATCATCCGTGACGACCAGCATCCCGGCGCACGGCCGGCCCGAGAGCAGTTCGGCGTCCTGCGGCGACAGGACGAGGATGACCTCGCGTGAGAGGTCAACGCGCTTGAACCGACTGGCGTCCAACTCGCCGTACGAAGGGTTCTCGCCATACGAGACGAACCGAACCTCTCCCTCCGAGTCTCCGATGCACCGGAATCGGTTCGCGTAGGGCGCGAAGTCGGTGCCGTACCGCAACGCCGCGCCGCCGTCGTCGAGCGTGAGGATCGGCGCCTCCGTCAGCTTCTCGAATCCTCCCGTGCCGGTAATGAAGTAGCCGCCGTCCTCGCCGATCGCCTGCAGCGACAACCTCTCGAACTCGTTGGCGACGTACTCCGCAGCCGCGTCCGCGCCCGGAGACCCGAGTTCGCGCCCCCCGGGGCTTCCAGCCAGCGCCGCGACGTGCGCGGCGGCGCGCTCGCCGTCGAACGCCGCTGCCTCGCGCCGGTACACGCCGGCTGGTCCGAGGCTGCCCGAGATCAGGTAGACAAGCAGTCCGGCCGCCAGCGCCGCCGCCAGCGTGTAGCGGTTGAACACCCGCCGCAGCGAAAAGCTGCCCCGCTCGATTTCGCGGCGGATCCCTTCGCCCACGAGGTAGAAGCCGAACGACGAGATGAAGATTGCGAGCGACGGGTAGATGCCAAGCCACGGATGGGCCCTGGCCGATTGCCGGAACGTCGCCAAGAGAGCGCCCCACTCCGGGACGTCGGAGTAGTGGAGCGGGGGAGAGAACATCTCCATCTCCGCGTACGCGCCGCCACCGAGGAAGATCCCGAGAAATCCGAGTTCCCCGAGGATGACGAGGACGGCCGAGAACTCGACCGCAAGGAGAGCCACGAGCGAGGGCGCCATGTGCGGCAGCAGGTGCGCGGCGACCAAGCGTGGCGTCCTCATGCCCACGGCCCGAGCGCTCTCCACAAACGGCCGCGACTTGAGGGCGATCATCTCGGCCCGCACGAACTGGGCCAGCTCACCCCAACCGATCACGCAGAGGCCGATCGCAAACGGCACGACGCCTTGCCGGATTCCGACGGCGAGGATGACGAGCATGGCCAGGAGAAGCGCAGGGAATGGCGTGATCATCTGAGCCAGGCCGACGATCGCCCGGTCGAGGAACGACCCGCGGCGCCACCCAGCCATCGCGCCGAGAACGACCCCAATTGCCATTCGGGCCGCGACCGCCACGGCGGCCAAGAGCAACGTCTGCTGTGCTCCTGCGAGCACAAGGCTCAAGAGGTCGCGCCCGAGGACGTCGGTTCCCCACGGGAACTTCGCGCTGGGCGCGAACGGCGGTCCCATGTAGGTTCCGCCGACCTTCTCGAGTCCGCGCGTGAGATAGGGGTTGTGCGGCGCGAAGTCCGCTCCGAAGAACACCACGACGAGGACGCCGACGCAAAGCAGCCCGCCGATGAGCAGGGGGAGGTTCACGTGAAACCGGACACGGCCGGGATTGCGCGTCGCCGGCTCCTTGGGAACGCGGACGCGCGGCCGTCGGGCGCGTCGTGCGGCAGCCCGGAGCAGATACGCCAGCCACTCCCGCGGGGCTCGGACGAGGGAGCGCACACCGTCGACGATGGCCTCGATCGCGTCGCGGAGCGACGCCCGCGGCTCTTCGAGTTCGAGGGCCGCCTTGCCCAGGCGCGGATCAAGGAGCGGATACGAGATCTCGAGGAGCATCTGAACGGCCAGGAAGACGAGCGCCAGCGAGAGCAGGAGCGCGACGGTCAGGTTGTCGTCCTGATTCGAGATGGCTCGCAACAACGTGTACCCGGCGCCCGACCAGCCGAAGTACACCTCGACGACCGGCAGGCTCGCCAGGGCAAAGCGAAGCGAGACGGCGGCCGTGGTCAGGACCGGCATCACGGCGTTCCGGGCGACGTGACGTGAGAGGATTCTTCGAAACGCGACGCCCTTCCCGTGAGCCGTGCGGATGTAGTCCTGCTCCAGGATCTCTCGCACCTTGATGAACGTGATCCGCGCGATCTGGGAGACCGGCCGAGCTGCAAGGACGAGGGTCGGCAGAACCAGCTCCCCACCCCAACCGAACCCACCGACCGGAAGCACGCTGTGACCGGTCGCCTGAGTCGCCTTGAGAACGACGATCTGGAGAAGAAGGGCGACGAAGAAGCTCGGAGCCGAAGCGCCGAGAATCGAGCAAAAGAGGAGGAACGATGAGGCGAGTCGACGCCTCGACACCGCGGCCGCGGTTCCGAGGAGGACGCCGGCCAAGGTCGCGACGCCGAGCGTGACGCCGAGGAGGCCGAGGCTTCGGGGCAGGGTTACCGCAAGAACCTGCGCCACGGGAAGCCTGCGCGACGTCGGGCCGCCCACGGAGGTCATTCCCAGGTCTCCGTGCGACAGGCGGGCAACGTAGGAGGAGAACTCCTGGCTCGCGTGGCCCAAGGCGTCGCCCGCGGACGCACCTCGGGCAAGGTCGAGGGCGAAGAGCGTGAAGAAGGCCGTCGCCAAACCCACGGCGAGCACGACCAGAATCCGCTCGACTGCTCGAAGGGCCATCCTGCCGAGCCCCGTCCCGTTCTCCCAACTCAGCTGCACCGGACGCCCTCCCTCCAGCGTCGCTTCGCGACCGCCAGTATACCGGAACAGGTTGCCGTGCTGAGTTTGGTCAGCCTCCGACCGACGTCGCCGACGTCGGCGGCTCGCCCCCGTCCTGCGGCTTCCTCCGCCGAGTGCCTAACGAGAAGGCCGATGTCAGTCCGCGTCGTCATCCGTCGTGTCACCACTTATCCTGTTGACAGCGGTGCTCAAATCTGTACTGTTGATACACCCTATGCTGGCGGGAGGAACCATGGTTCGACGGGTTGCGCTCTTGTGTCTGGCTCTCGCGGCTCTTGTGTCGATCGTCGTCTTGCCGGAGAGCGTCGCGAAGTTCATGGAGCGGATGGAGGAGTCGTACGTAGCGGCGTGCACATGCTCTTGCCTCGAAGGGAGGATCGATCTCTCCCTGACGTACGCAGGAGTCGTCTACGGAGCGACGGAGGGGAGTTGCGACTTGGCGACGTACGCCGCACAGAAGTGGCTCGAGGCGTGCGGACAGTCGTTCGCGAAACCGACTTGCGCGCTCAGCAGCAACTCGATTCAGAACGACGTCGCTGCTTCCTGCACAACCGCCATCGCCTCGGCCGTGATCGCGTCCGGCAAGAGCCAACTCACCGCCACAGAGGAAGCGCTCGTCGCGCTCCTTGCGAGCCATGAGGACGGCAACCCAGTCGCGGTCACCATCCACGCCTTCGGCGCACCCCCCGTCTGGTTTCCCCCCGAAGCGGGCTTCGGCTCCTCGCTGCCGTCTCAGATGGCGGCCGGCGATGCCTACATAGGATTCTACGCCGCAGGAGCGCGCATCCCCGGCGTGACCGTCAGAGCGATCGTCGTGGGATCCCCGTGTGCTCTCTCCGGCATGAAAGCAAAGGACATCATGACGACGATCGCGGGGCAGCAGATCCACAAGAGCGGAGACCAGACCCCAGTTCTGGCTTCGCACCGCCCCGGCGAGTATGTGATCATCATGCTGAACCGTGACGGCGACATCCTGTACACGGTTCTCCAGCTCGTGCAGGCGCCCTAACGGGCAGCTTCCGGCACGCCCGCCGGCGGGGTCACTCCGCCCCTGGCGCATCGAACGCGCCCGCGCCATCATCACGCGCCGGGTTCGTGGCACTTCCGCTGCCGGCATGCCTCCAGGGCCGCAGGACACGGGCGGCCGGATCGCATTCGTCACGAACCTGGACGGAGCGCAATGCACGAGACGAACCCAGTCATCGACTGCCTGATGAACCACCGATCGATTCGCACGTTCAAGTCCGACCCCATCCCGGAAGAGACGATCGACACAATCCTCCGCGCCGGGATCCG
>JBFYQP010000032.1:0-8713 GCA_041302745.1 Candidatus Bipolaricaulota bacterium
GAATGGGTCAATCCTCACCTAGTCGGGATCACGCAGCCTCGCAACGCCAATGAGTTCAAGACCGTCCGCACAGTCTGTCGCGGAAGGCGCATGCACAGGGCTATTCTGGCACTACTACCCCGGACAGGAGTCGAACCTGTGACCTACGGTTTAGGAAACCGTTGCTCTATCCTACTGAGCTACCGGGGCGTCTAGAACTCTTCGAGCATCAAGTATAGCTGCTTGGCGGCGGCTTGCTCGGCTTCCTTCTTGCTTCGCCCGCGGCCGACGCCGTGGTGTCCGGCGACACAGACGCTCATGGTGAACTCCTTGTGGTGCTCTTTCCCCTTGGTGTTGGCAACCTCGTAGGCGGGACGGCAGTCGAACAGGCGCTGGGCCGTTTCCTGGAGAAGGCTCTTGTAGTCGCCGGTCGTCGACTGCTCGGCGAGGAACCGCTCGATGTCTTGCTCGAGGCACTTGACCACGAACTTCTGGGCGTAGGCGAAGCCGCGCTCGAGGTAGAGGACGGCGACGAGCGCCTCAAACGCGTTGCCTCGGTTGTTCGGACGCTGCCGGCCGTCGTTCGCTTCCTCACCCTTGCCGAGCAGAAGGTACTCGGCGAGCTCCAGCTCTTCGGCCTTCTCGGCCAGGATCGGGCGGCTGACCGCCACGGACTTGGCCTTGGTGAGGCGCCCCTCGTCGGCGTCGGGATAGGCGGTGTAGAGGTGAGACGTGACCGCGAGGTCGATCACGGCGTCGCCGAGGAACTCCAGCCGCTCGTTCGATCCGCGTGGATCGCCCACTTCGTTGGTGTAGGAACTGTGCAGGAAGGCCCGCTCGAGCATCTCGGGCGCCATGCGCAGCTTGAGTTTCCGCGCAAGCTCGTCAATCGATCTCTGGGTCATGATGGATGGTTACCCCTAGTGGACGGATCCCAAAGCGAGCATCCCCCACTGACAAACACTGATGATACCGCGGCCGTCCTCACGGAGCCAAGGCTTCGGGGTTCCCGAAGTCCCTACACAGGAACTGCCGCGCGCCTCGGCGGGGCGCCGCCCGTCGAATCCCGCCGAACTGCGCCCTGGCCGAGGCGGCAGGAAGCGATGTAGACTCGCGTCGCAAGCTGCTGAACCGGCGACAGCGCCCTGGAGGGAGAGGAGAGATGAAGCGGCGTTTCTGGCTCGCCCCGGCGAGCGTCGTCCTGTGCTTGACCTGTCTTCCGCTCTCCTGCGCTAAGCAGAACGGCACGGCCGATCGCGGGCAGGTTGCCGACTGTGTAGAGACCGCCTATGCGGCCGTCGCGGCGATCGAACCTGCGGCAAGAGCGGACGCGGTGTACGCAGACTACGCAAGGCAAGTCTCCGAGGGCTCCGCAGCTGTGGCTGCCTGCAAACCGACGGACGACGTCGATCGCGCCATCGTTTCCCATCTCGCGGCAGCACTCTACGCGTACCAGAACGCTGTGCGCGCTTGGGAGACGAAGACGGCGGAGTGCGAGGATTGCGCGTGGCGGAAGTTCCGAGATTCGCATCCCTTGCTTGCCCTGCCGCCCGGCGCGGACGCGGACTACGCGATGAGGCTTCTCTGGAGCACCGCCGCCGGAGAACTCAGAGCCGCTCGAGAAGGGCTCGATTCCCGCGCGGGGCGCTAGAGTCTTTCGCCCCGCGACCGGATCCACATCTCGCTTCAGCCCGCTTCTTCTGCCACCTCGCTCGCGCCGCCTGCGAGCAGGCCGACTGCTCGAAATGGCTTGTCGTAGGGGTTCGAGCGATGGCCGGGAAGCGGTAACGGGCCTGGCGTCTCTGCGCTAGGCCCGTCTCACCCCGCTCTCTCAGAGCCGAGCGAGACAGGGATGTTGGCTCCGACCTCGTGCTCGGCGGGTGACGTCACACCCTAGCGACTTCGGCCGTCAAAACCAAATCGCATCTCGACAGAGGCGCGAATGCGGGGGTATCGAGCGCGGATGGACGCACGCGCCCAACACCGAACCGCACGTTCTGTCCATCTCGATGAGAGCGACGTACGCGCGCTAGCGATACCTGACACAGAACGTTTCGCGGGCGGGAGGAGGCCGCTTGAGCCACCGCTCGCCTCTCCAGCGGCTCGGGAGTTTGCTGGTCAAGCGGCTGCAAACTCCATCCTACTTGCGGAAGTCCTCACCACACAGCCCCAAGAAGCAGCCCACGGCGCATAGCCGTAGGCCGGGCGGGAGGATGGCCGCTTGAGCCACCGCTCGCCTCTCCAGCGGCTCGGGAGTTCGCCGACTCAGCGGCCGCGAACTCCATCCTTGGAGCGATCTTCGGTTCTCCAGTCGCTCGGGAGTCTGCTTCGCAGACTCCTTCCTCGGGGCGGAGGTTCTCACCCTCCGAAGCTGAAGCCCGAGGGGCCGCAACGGCCCCTCGGGCTTCAGTTAGGGCGGGAGGATTCGGACCTCCGAATGGCGGCTCCAAAGGCCGCTGCCTTTCCGCTTGGCTACGCCCTAGAACGTCACGTCTTCGATCGGGACGGCCTCAGCGGCTACACCCTCTCCGACGACTTCGTAGTACTTCGCCAGGATCGTCTCCTCCATGAGGAGGCGGAACTCGTTGTCGATCGGATGCGCGGTGTCCCGGAACTCGCCGTTCTTGACCTCGCGACTCGGCATCGCGACGAACAGGCTTTCCTTGCCCTGGATGATCTTCACACTGTGCACGATGAAGACGTCATCGAAAACGACCGAGCAGAACGCCTTGAGATTGCCTTCGTTCCGCATCGGCCGAATCTCAACCTTCGTGATCTGCACCCAAGACCTCTCTTGATCCGTCGATGTCTTCGACGATCTTAGCGAACGCCCGATCCCGTTTCAATCGGACGGCGTCTCTCCTCGGAGCTGGAACACGGTCACGCCGTCCCCCCCTTGGTTCGGAGGGGCGAACTCGAACGACGTGACGAACGTGCACGACGACAGATAGCTGCGAACCGCGTCGCGGAGCGCGCCGGTTCCCTTGCCGTGCAGGATCTCGGCCTGTCGGATGTCGGCGCGCAGGAGTTGGTCGAGGTAGTCCTCCACCTCGCGCAGCGCCTCGCTGACGGTGCGGCCGCGCAGGTCGAGCTGAAGCGGCACCTGACTCGGTCTCGGCCGCCGCATCGACACCGTGCCATCCCAAGTCCCATGGCGATCGCCGCCACCCGCGCGCCGCCCACCGTTCACGCTTGCGGCCCGCCCACCGTCCGCGCTTGCGGCCCGCCCACCGTTCACGATTGCGGCCCGCCCACCGTTCACGCTTGCGGCCGATTCCAGGTCCGACACTTCCGTCGTCACGCGGATCCCACCCTCCAGATCGACGATGACCTTTCCCCGCGGGTCGAGCTGCACGACGCGGCCGTTCTCGCGAACGCTGTGGACGCGAACCGTCGCACCGACTTCGAGCGTCGCCGGATCGATCGGCACAGCCCGGTCGAGGTCGGCGAGCGCCTCGCGCTCCTGCTCGGCCTCCGCGCGCAGCGCGGCCAACTCCACGAGGGCGGCCTTCACGTCCTCCTCGCTGGGCGTCTCCGCCGCCGACCGCACCCGCGCCATGGCCTCTTCCGCCCGGCGCTGGCCGTCACGAAGGAACATCTCGAGCGCCCGCACCCGGCTCGAAAGCGACGCCTCCCGCTCGCGCTCGAACGCCTGCAGTTTCCTCGCGTACTCCTCGCGGAGGCTCCGCGCCTCGGCGCGTTCGCGCTCCGCGCCCTCCCGCTGCTGAACGAGCGCCTGCCGCTCGCGGTGCAGCTCGTCGATGATGTCCTCGGCCCGGATCTCGCCCCCAGACAGCGAGGCGCGCGCCCGCTCGATCAGCTCTCGCGGAAGCCCAAGCCGCTCGGCGATCAGAAGGGCGTTCGACCGCCCCGGCACGCCTTCGACCACTCGGAACGTCGGGGAGAGCGACGCGACGTCGAACTCCATCGACGCCGTCTTGATCTCCGGGTGACGGATCGCGAAGTACTTGAGCGGCGTCAGGTGCGTCGAGATCGCGACGAGCGCGCCGCTCGCGAGCAGCGCTTCGATGATGGACAGGCCGAGGGCCGCGCCCTCCTGCGGATCGGTGCCTGCGCCTAGCTCGTCCAGGAGGACGAGCGATCCCGCGTCGGCGTGAGCCAAGAGACCGACGATGTTCCGCATGTGCGCGGAGAACGTCGACAAGCTCTGCTCGATCGACTGCTCGTCCCCGATGTCGGTCCGGATCGTCGACATGATCCGAATCTCGGAGTCCGGGGACGCGGGGATGGGAATGGCGGACTGGGTCATCAGGGTGAGGAGTCCGAGGGTCTTCAAGGTCACGGTCTTCCCGCCCGTGTTCGGGCCCGTGATGACCGTCATCCGTCGCCCGTCGCCGATCGAAAGAGAGACGGGGACGGCGCGATCCCGCGCCAGGAGCGGATGCTTCGCGTTCCGGAGCGAGAGCCGATCTCCGAGACGAGGGAACGCGCATCGGTCGACGGCCGCGTACGCGGCGCGGGCAAACAAGCCATCCAGGTGGCCGAGGACGGCCCGATCGCGCAGGAAGGCGGCCTCCGACTCCAAGAAGAGGTCGGTCAGCTCGCGCAGGATGCGCCGGATCTCGTCACGGATCTCGTCCGACAGCTGCGCGGCGGCGTTGTTCTCCGCCACCAGCGACGTCGGCTCCGCGTACAGCGTCTGCCCCGTCGCCGAGCGGTCGTGAACCACGAACTCGGCCATCCCCACGGCGCCGCTGCGCACGGCGAGGACAAGGCGCCCCTGTCGACGAGTGACGACCGGCTCGCTGATCAGGTCCGCGTGTCCGTCGATGAACGACCGGAGCTTCGTCTCGATGCGCGACTCGACGGTGCGGCGCTTCTTGATGAGCGCGGTCAGGTCGTCGGACGCGTCGTCTCGGATCTCTCCGCGCTCGTCGATCACCCGGCGAATGCGGCGGCCGAAGGCTTCGCCGCCCGCCGTGAGGCGTTCGCCGAGAGCGACGAGGCGCGGGTGCGCGTCGTCCCCTTCGAACAATCGCCGCAACGCGAGCGTCGCGTCGATCGTCTCGAGCACCACGAGGAACTCGCCGCCATCGAGGAAGGAGCCCTCCCGAGCGCGGCGCAGGAGCGGCGCCAGGTCGCGGACGCCGCCGAGCGAGAAGCGCCCGCTCTTCGCGAGGAAGGAGGTCGCCTCGGACACCTCGACCATCGCGGCTTCGATCGCGCCGCGGTCCGTGGTCGGGAACAGGGCGTCGACCGCCTCTTCCCCGAGCGACGACGAAGCGTGCGAACGGACGATCGACTTCAGTCGATCGAACTCGAGGTCTCGCAACGCCTTGTCGTCGGCAATGATCATCGTCCTGCTCCCCGCCCGCCCCGCCAGGCGGGGTTGTAGCCGATTCGTCCGCGTCGATCCACGTCTCCCGGGAGACGTCCGCGGTTGTCGGATAGAGCGGTGTCCGCCATCATACGCTGTCCCGCGGAATCGGACGATCCGAGCCCCGCCGCGAGGAGGGAGAGGAACGACCATGTCCGCAGAGCGCCCGATCCGAGCCTACGCCGCACTCGTAAGCTCCATGCTGATCTGGGGATTCTCATTCCTCGCCACGAAGGAGCTGCTCCCCGCCATCCCGGTGCTGTCGCTCCTCTTCGCGCGCTTTGCCGTCGCCTCCGTGGTTCTCGGCGTTCTGGCGCTCGTGTGCGGCGCCCTCAGGGTCAGCCGACGAGACCTCGCCGTCCTTGCAGGGCTCGCCCTCTTGAGCCCCGTCGGCTACTACCTGTTCGAAACCTACGGCGTGGCGCTCACGCAAGCGAGTCACGTGTCGATCCTCATTGCCACGATCCCGATCGGCGTCTACCTCATCGCGTTCGCGCGCCGGATGGAGCGGATGACGTGGCGGAAGACGGCCGGGATCCTCCTCGGTTTCCTCGGCATCGTCCTCCTCGTCAATTCCTCCTCGGGGGAGGCGGGGGCGAGCCTCGCCGGCGACGTTCTCGTGCTCGGCGCCGTCGCCTGCGCCGCCGTCCAGACGGTGCTCCTCAAGGAGGCGCTTCGGAGGATCACACCGCTTCAGCTGACGTTCTACCAGTCTCTCCTCTCGCTCGTCGTCTTCGGTCCGCTCGCCGCCGTCGACGGGTTCTCGTGGATCCCGAAGGTCTCCTTCCTCGGCTGGTGGCAGTTCCTGTTCCTCGCCGTGTTCTGCTCCGCCATTGCCTTCCTCGCCATGAACTACGCCCTCGCCCGACTCTCCGCCACGAGCGTGGCGGTCTCCGTGAACCTCGTCCCGATCGTGACGGTCGTCGCGGAGGTCGTCTGGCTCGGCGTTCCTCTGACGATCGCGAAGGTCGCGGGAACCGCGCTCGCCGTAGTCGGCGTCCTCGTCATCCAGCTCGAGAAGCCGGACGCGGCGCTGGTTCCAAGGCAGGAGGGAGGCTGAGCATGATGGCCTTCCTCCGCTCGTTCGCCCTCCATCGTGATCTGTCCCGCCGCGTTCTCAGGCTCGCGACCCCCGTCGTCCTGGGATCGCTCTCGTTCACGCTCTTGAGCGTCGTGGACACGGCGATGCTGGGCCGTTTGGGCGCAACTCCTCTGGCCGCGTCGGGCGTCGCCGGGGTGCTCACCTTCGCGATCCTCTATGCCCTCGGGGGAATGAGCGTCGGCGTTCAGGCCCTTGTGGCGCGCCGATTCGGCGAGGAGGAGTTCCTGCAGTGCGGCGAGGTGCTCCGCTCGGGGCTCGCCGTCGCTGTCCTGTTCGGGATTCCCCTCGTCGTCGCCGCGCCGTGGATCGCCCGGTTCACGGCGCCGCTCCTTTCTCCCGACCCTGAGGTCGCGCGGCTTGGCGCCGTCTACGCCCACCACCGGCTGTACGGCGCGATCTTCTCGTTCTTCTCTTGGGTGTACGCGGCGTTCTTCGCCGGAATCGGCCGCACGCGCCATCAGCTGGTGAACTCGATCCTCGTCACCCTCGTGAACGTCGTCTTCGACTACCTCCTCATCTTCGGGCGGGGCGGGTTTCCCGCCCTCGGCGTCGCAGGCGCCGCGATCGCCACGAACATCGCCCTCGGAGTCGGCGTCGTCTACTACGTCGTCATCTCCCTCCTGCCGTCCTACCACAGGACGTACGCGCCGTACCGTGGGGGCCGCTTCGTCGCCCGATGGATCCCGCCCCTCTTCCGCCTCTCGCTTCCGGTTCACGCCCAGCGGATTCTCTCGCACGGAAGCTGGTTCGCGTTCTTCCTCATCACGAGCCGCATCGGCACCCTCGAGCTCGCGGCGACGAACGTCATCCGCTCGATCTACTCGCTGTCCATCATGATTGCCATCGGGATGGGGACGGCGAGCGCGGCCCTCGTCGGCCAGAACCTCGGCGCGCGGCGCCCGGACGACGCTGAACGTCTTGGATGGGAAGCGACGAAGCTGTCCGCCTACGTGATGGCGGCGATCGGCATTCTCTTCCTCGCCATTCCGCAGTGGATCTTCCGCATCTACACGTCCGATCCGGGTGTCATCGCCGTCGGCCGCACGCCGCTCTTCTACCTCGGTATCGTCCAAGGTCTCGCCGGGGTCGCCCTCGTCCTGTCACAGACCCTGCAAGGCGCCGGGAACACGCGGTTCGTCCTCGTGGTCGAGCTGTGCGTCTGCCTCGGCATGTACCTGCCCGTCGCGTTCTTGCTCGGGCTGCGCTCGAAGCTCGGCCTCGTGGGCGCGTGGACGGCCGAGTACGTCTATTGGCTCGCGCTCGCCGTCATCATGGCTACGAAGTTCCGCCGCGGCACGTGGAAGACGATCCGCATCTAGCCTCGCAACGGCGTTCCCACCGCAGAGCGGCGCTCTCTACCGGGCAGCCGGAGCACGTAGGCCGCGGCCCGCACCGTTCCTTCCCGTGGCACACGATCAGCGCGTGCAGCTCGCCGTACGCGTCCGCGTCCGCCGGCCACGCCGCCATGACGGCCGCCCGAACCGGCTCGTACGTCGCGCCCGGCGAAACCCACCCCAGCCGCTCGAAGAGCCTGAGCGCGTACCGGTCGGCCACGAACGTCGGCCGTTTCGCGACGTAGAGGAGGATGGCGTCCGCCGTCTCGCTCCCGATGCCGTGGACGGCGAGCAGCGCGGCTCGCACGGCGTCCGCCGGCTCGCCGCGCATCGCCGTGGGATCGCCGCTCCACCTCTCGAGCAGGGCGCGGGCCAACGCTTTCAGCTTCGTCGCCTTCGCGTTGTAGAAGAGGGCCGGTCGGATCGCCTCGGCGATCGCTTCGGCCGGAGCGACGTCAAGGGCCGCCGGAGACAGAAGATCGGCGCGGCGGAGTCCCGAGAGGGCCGCCGCCGCGTTTCGCCAGGCCACGCGCTGCGTCAGGATCGCACCGACGCAGACCTCCCAGGGATCGTCGGCCGGCCACCACCCCTGCGGCCCGTACGTGCGGAGGAGGAGCCGGTAGAGAGAGGCGACGTCCTCAGTCTTCATCGAGGAGGTACGAGCGGATCCCCTCGTAGACGGCGCTCGCGATCTCTTTCTGCCGCGAGAAGTTCTTGAGCGCGCCGCGCTCCTGGTAGTTCGAGATGAAGCCCATCTCGACCAAAACGGCCGGCATCTGGGCCCGCGTGATGAACAGGGAGGCACTCCGAACGCCGCGATCGCGCGTGCCCATGACACGCGCGACTCGGTCCTGCAGGACCGCCGCCAGCCGCGCGCTCGCGCCGTCGGCGGGCTGCCTGGAATCGACGTACGTCTCCACGCCGCACACGCTCGGGTCCGAGCACGCGTTCACGTGAAGG
>JBFYQP010000055.1:0-2789 GCA_041302745.1 Candidatus Bipolaricaulota bacterium
TTCTCGCCATGCTCGTTCCTCCTAGAAGAGCCGGAGTTCGCCGGGGGAGCGGACCTCATCGGGCAGGGCGGACCGGATGCCGGGCGGGAGCAGTGACGCGATCCCTGTTTCGCGAACGATCCTCGCGAAGTTCTCCCAGCCGAGCTTGCGAACGTCCTCGCGCGGGCGCTTGAGCTGTGCGGAGAGCAGGTGCTCGACCCACTCGACGCGGCACGGAATCGCTGCCGGCGGATCGTTCCACCCGTGGTCGCTTTCCACAAGGATCCGCTCCGGCGGCACGGCGGTCCGAAACGTCGATCGCCGTGCGACGGCGGAGTGCACGGAGAAGTAGCAGCCCATCGCCACGGCCTCGCGGGTCTCCGCCGCGTTCCCGGTCCACCAGTGGAGGATCGGCGCAGCGACCGGCGTGCGACGGAGCTCGTCCAGCGCGATGCGCGTGGCTGTGAAGCTGTGGATGCTCACCGGCCTCGGCGCGCGCGCGGCGAACGCGAGAGCCGCCCGGAAGGTTCGAAGCTGAAGGTCAAGAGGCACGCGCGACCAGCGCACGTCGACGCCGACCTCGCCGACGATCGGCGCCCGCTCGGCAAGGTCCTCGAATCGATTGGCGTCAAACGCCGCCTGAGCCTCCACCGTCCTCGGGTGACATCCTACGCCCCACGCGACGAACGGCTCCCGCCGGTCGACGACGGCGGCCGCCTCGTCGAGGGACAGCGTCATCGCCAGGATCGCGCCCGCCGGGAGAAGTTCCTCCGACGTCCTTGTCGGCCGGACATGCGCGTGACAGTCGAGCGCCACGCAGTCGCTCATGGGCTCCCGCTCGGCGAGCGTCGCTCAAGCTCGCGCCACAATTCGTCTCGCTCCGGCTTGGGGATCGCGTGCCAGCGCACGCCGCGGATCGCGCCCTCGAGCGCCGAAAGGCGGCTTCGGCAGACGGAGTCTGCCCCCAACTGCTTTCGAAGGCGCACGGCGGCCTCGACGCTGCCCAATCGACGCAGATCGTCAGGGGTGGCCACTCCAGCCAACCGGAGTGCCTTCGCGCACTCGACGCCGATGTTCGGGAGGGACTCAAGCGAACCGCCCGGCTCGCGTGCAGGCATTCCCATCACCTCGACATCGAAGATACACCAGGCCGCGATGGCGACGGAAGCCTCGTCACAAGAACTTGCGCATCACCGCGACGACGTCGTCCTCGCGGTCGAGGAAGCAGTAGTGGCTGGCGCCGCGCATCTCGACAACGTGGATGTTCCTGATGTCTCGGCGTGCCCGCGCGATGCAGCGCCCTTTGTGCTCGCGGTCGAATCGCTCGACGTACGCCCGCACCGCTTCGCGGAGCTCCGGCGACGCATGGTCGGGCAGCGGCCACGCAGCGTCCTGAAACGCGTAGATGGCAAGCACCGGGCAGGAGATCTTCTGCCAGTCCGCGCGGTAGTAGAACTCGGCCATGCCAAGTTCTTCCGCGGCCTTCGGCCCGAGACGCTCGCGGAAGCGGCCGTCCGCCGTCCGCTCGAGCGCGTGCGCCATGAGCGCGTCCCACTTCGGGGAGCGAAGCCTTCGGTACTGGGCGTACCGCGTCGTGAAGTCCTCGGAGTACGCCTCGACCGAGTCGAACGTCTCGGGAGGCGCGCCGCGGACGTTGAGCGGGTTCGCGCCGTAGAGCTCGATGTCGCTCTTCTCGTACTCGTAGAGCGCGTCGAGGAAGACGAGCTTCTCGACCCGGTCGGGATGGGCGATCGCCAGCTCGATCATCTCGGCCCCGGCGTACGAGTGCCCGGCGAACGACGCGCGCTCGATCCCGAGCGCTTCGAGGAACCCCGCGATGTCCTTCGCCAGCGTCGGAATGTCGTACCCCGTCTCCGGCTGCTCCGACTCCCCGTGAGCGCGCCGGGTCAGGCCGAGCACGCGGAATCGATCGTTCAGCCGCTTCGCGACGGAATCGAAGAAGTGCGGGGTGTTTCCGGAGCCCGCGAGGAAAACGAGGACGGGGCCCGTGCCTCCCCAATCGAGGTAGTGCAGGCGCACGCCGTTCGACGAGACGAACGCGGCGCTGGGCTGTGCCGCTTTGCTCACGCTTTCTCTCCTTCCGGGACGGTCTCGACCCGGTATCGTAGCCACACGGATCCCCCCGAACAGGTTCGAGAGGAGATGAGCGACAGCTTCGTCGGCCGTTCGTGGGGACCCAGCTCCGGGCACTCGAACAGAGACGGAGTCTCCATTCCCCCGATGACGGCCGGGAGCAGGAGAACGTTGATCTCGTCGACCAGGCCCTCGCGGAGCAGCGCTCCGCCGAGCTTGCCCGGCGACGTGCAGAGAACGCACTCGACGTCGAGAAGCCCCCGGAGCTTCGCGAGCGCCTGCCCGAGGTCCACGCGGTCGTCGCCGGCGACAAGGTACGGAATGCGCTCGCCCTGCAGATAGGCAAGGTACTCCGGCGGGGTCGCGCGCGAGCCGAGGACGAGGAGGTGCCATCCCTCCGAGCCCGGCGCCTCCTTGCCTGGTTCTCCCGTGTAGTACCAGCGAACGCGCCCGCCTCCGTCGACCACAACGAACCAACCTTTGAATCCCACGCGCTCCGAGATGTCGTCGGGAAGGAAGTCCTTGTAGAACCGCTCGGGCTTCCCGCTCACGGGAGGAAGCGGCTCCGACTCGCTCTCGGGGAGGACGAACGATCCGCTGCCCTCGAGGCTCGCCGCCGGGGAGTGGATCTCACGAATCTCCGCCAAGGCCTCGCTCGCGTTTCCGACGCACGGCCACCGGTCGTCCCCGAAGAGGAGCAGAACGCCGGGTGCAAC
>JBFYQP010000113.1:0-9268 GCA_041302745.1 Candidatus Bipolaricaulota bacterium
TGTATGTGGACGCTGCGTACGTCCTCGAGCAGGACCTCGGCAACACGCTGGTGTTGTCGGCGGAGTTCTCGCTCGGCGGTCTGCTCGGCGGCGGCGAGGAAGAGCCGGTGGGCGAAGAGGCCCCGGCTCCGGCGCCGATGCCTGCTCCGGCTGCCCCCGGCGGATCCTAGCCTAGGCAGTCTGAGTTCGAACCATGCGGGGAGCGCGGCACGCCGCGCTCCCCGTTCTCTTTCTCTCGACGCCCTTCCCGGGTTGTACGGATGGCGGCGGATGTGCCGCTCCGGGTTGCGGCTGTCTGGATCGTCCTCGAGAATCGGTAGCGTTCTGCGGAGGTTGCGCCGGCCGGGACGACAGCGCTCGTGAGGGTTCTTGCCTCCGCGGGGAACTCCCTGGGTCGCTACGGAGGACGCACATGGGGATGTCGCGCGCTGTCGCCGAACGGGCCGTCGCCGAGGCCTACGAGAAGCTCCTCGCCCCGATTGAAGTCGACGAACCCGGAGGCGTCGTCCTTGTCTCTTCGCGCGGAGAAGGACTTGCCTCCGCAGCCCGCGGTGTCTGCTCGCTCGACTCGGGCGAGTCGCTCACGCTCCACACAGCCTTGGACGCGGGGTCCGTGGCGAAGATCGTGACCGGTCTGGCCGTGGCGATCCTCGAGGAAGAAGGTGCCCTCTCCCCGGCGACGCGCTTGCGTGATGTTCTCCCGGAGTTCCCGGCGTACGGGGACCCGCTGCGGCTCGAGCACCTGCTCTGCCAGGAGAGCGGACTGCGCAACTACTTCGGGCTTCTGTACTACCGAGCCGGATGGCATCCGCGCCTCTCACCGTCGCCCGACGAGGTGTTCGAAGCGTTGTGCCGCGTCGGCAGCCTGTCGTTCGAGCCAGGATCCCAGTACCAGTACTGCGACTCGAACTACTTCCTCCTCGCACGGATCGTCGAGCGCACGAGCGGCATGCGGTTCGGGGCGTTCGCGCAGTCACGGATCCTCGATCGGCTGGGGATGCGAGACTCGTACTTCACCGATCTGCCGAGTCGCGAGCGAAAGAGGGCCGAAGGCTACGTCAACTACGCGATCGACTTCGAGAGTCCGTACAAGCTGCGAGAGATCGACGCGCCGCGCACAGCGTTCCAGCCGGTGTGCCTCGACTACGACCACGTCGGCGCGGAGGGGTTGTACACAAGCGCCCACGACCTCGCTCTCCTCGCGAAGCACGTTCTGTTCCCGTCGCTTGTCTCGGCCGAGGCAAGCGACCGCATTCTGCGCGCACGCCGCGTGCGGAACGACGGGCTCGGGTACGGGTACGGGCTGAACGTCGGCACGTACCGCGGTCGCCGCTTCATCGGCCACGACGGCGGCATCTGGGGATACAGCGCATCGGTTGCCGTGTTCTCCGACGACGAGTTGGAGATCGTTGCCCTCACCAACCGCGACGACCTCGGGGCGTGGGACCTGCGGTCTGCGGTCCTCGATTCGCTCGGCATCGCAGCAGAGAAGCCGAAGGCGGCCAGGTCCGCGGCCGAGCGCAGCGCGTGTCCGAAGGGACCACGGAAGCACCTCGCCGGCATGTACCTCGATCCCGCGATGCCCAGCTACCTCGAACTCATCGAGAAGGACGGCGACCTTGCCGTGTCCATCTTCGATGGTGCGCCGGTGGCTCTCGCTTGGGTTGATGACAAGACGTTGCAGGGACCGAACAGCTGCCCGACGATCTTCGTTGCCGCTGCGCGGGGCGAGCGGCCGACGCTCGAGGTCAAGGAAGGCGACGGCCGTGCAAGCACGTTCGAGCCCTTCATCGGCGTCAAGGGCCGATCGGCGTTCCTCGAGTACGAGGGTGCCTATCACTGCGCGGAGCTTGCGACTACATACGACGTGGAAGCCACGGAGACGGGGATTCGTCTGACGAACCGCGACCCGCGACGGCCGTCGATGGACCTCGATTACACCCCGACGATCCGCGACTACTTCTGGTCCCGCGACCCGTATCCCGGCTTGATCGAACTCAGATTCCTTCGCAAAGGCAGCACGGTGCGCTCGTTCGTGTATCGTGGCGGACGCGAGGACCTCTATTTCGTGCGCCTGCTCTGAGATAGGGGGCGGGCGAGGCGAACCGCTTCTCCCAGCCATGATAGCTGGACTGGTCTTGTCTTTCGCGTCTAGTCTAGTAGACTGACTTGTCATGCCGATCCGGAGAGCAGGACCAGCCGACGAAGTCCTGTGCTACAGGGCAGATGCAGTCCGCGCCGCAGGCGGCGGTGTGCTTGAGGACCTTTCGCTTTGGGATCAGGTAGCTCCGAACCTGGTTGCGTTGCCGAGGGACGACGTCGAGGGCGACTTCACCTACAGGCAAGTTGTCGTCTACGTTGTGGTCCGAAGCGGCGAGCTTCTTCTCTCGTACACGCGCCCGCGGGGAGCGCGCGAGCGACGACTCGGCGCCAGGGTCTCCATAGGATTGGGAGGCCACGCCGAGCCTCAGGATGTCGACAGCGCCGCTGCGCTTTCCGACAACTACGCACTGCTGCAGAGGGCTGTCGAGCGCGAGCTTGAAGAGGAAGTGCTCATCAGGGCGCCGATCGCGGCAGGGCCGAACCTCGTCGGGTTCATCTGCGATGACTCCGACTCAGTAGGAAGGGCCCACTTTGGCGCGCTGTGGTTGGTCGACATCACAAAGCCCGCGGTCTCAGCACGTCGAGGATCCGGGATCACCGGACTCACGTTCACGACAGCGGCCGATCTGGGACGAAAGAGGCTGCAGATGGAGCCATGGTCACGACTGGTGCTGGACTGGCTGGCACGTAGCGGGATCGTGGCTGCGAGACAGGCGACGTGCAGGACGCTCTACGACAGGGGAGGCCGAGACTGACATGGACCAGCGGACGTTCTCGTGGCGCATCGCCGTGGCCGAAGCGATCACGTGGGTCGTTGTCTACCTCGGACTAAGGTTTGTGATCGACTGGATCCGTTTTGGCTCGGCAAGCGTTGCCTGCGGGAGGATGGGACTCTCCGAGTGGCCCGCAATCGTCGTGTTGGTAGCGGGCGCGCTCTTCGCCGGCTCTGGCCTTGAGCTCATGAGGGTACGGAGGGTTCGGAAGGCCGTCTGTCGCTCCAAGGAGAGCGGGACGCTGAAGAAGCCCCTGCGGTAGGCCTTCGTCGGCGGGCTAGGCAGACGTCACGCGCCGCTGAGCGGCGACCGCCTTGTCGGCATAGAGGGCCGCGGCGCGGGCGTGGGTGATGACATGGGCTGTTGCCGCGGCGTGACCCGCGGCACGGGCCGCGGCGCAGGCGGTGGGATAGCCGGCCGCGTCTCGTGCCGCCGCGTGGGCGCCAAGAGCGGCCGAGCGTGCTGCGCCGACCCGGATCTCCCCGCGCGCCCAAGCGCGGGCGGCCTCGATGGCCCTACGCGGCCGATCGTCATTCGGGAACCGGCTCTCGAACAGCGGTAGCACTCGCTCGGCGCAGTCGGCGGCCTCAAGCGCCTGCGACGTGTGGCTCCGCAGGGACGCTTCCTTCTCGGCCTTCGAGGAGCGCTCGTCCGTCATGGCATACTCCCGCCGCAGTGTACATCTGCCTGGACGTGGGAGCCGTCGCAGTGAAGGAGAATTCTAGTCCGCCTTCGCCGTCGAGTCGGGGGCCGCGCCTCCCGGACGGGGAGGGCCTCCCTCCTCGATGCGGAGAACCCCGGGCAGGACGAAGATAAGAAGGCTGCCGGCGACCATCACGAGGCCGGCGATGGTGTACCAGACGGGGACGCCGAACCGATCGGCGACGGGGCCGGCCACCGCGAGTCCCAACGGAGCTGCGGCCTTCGCGCCGCTCATCAAGAGCGACAACACGCGCCCCTGCATCTCGTGCGGAACCGTCGACTGGAGAATGGCGAGCAACGCGCCGTCGCAGATGGGGCTCATCACGCCGACGAACCCGAATGCGGCGACGGCCGCTCCGAAGCCGGTCGCCGGCATGAAGCCGACGGCGGTGAACCCGATTCCCATGAGGAAGAGCGCGGCGACCACGGTGACGATCCGCCGCTTGAAGCCTCCCCAGATCCCAAGGAGCGCTCCGCCGCCAACCATGCCAAACCCGAACGCAGACTGGAGTCCAGCCAGTTGGATGGCGCCCCCTCCGAAGTGCTTCGTCACCAAGAGCGGAGATAGGGCGGAGGCGGGATTGGTGAACACGTTGACGGACATGGAGACGAGGATGATTGCCAGAAGCGGCTTCCAGCTCCACACGAACCGCAAGCCGGCGCCGAGATCGGCGAGAACGGATGGCCGCCTTTCTGCCGGCAACTCGCGTTGTGGTCTTGGGATGCGGACGCAGACGAGCGGAAGCACCGCCGCGAGGGCCGTGACCACGTCAATCGCCAGAATGCCGTGCATCGGCAGGAGACCGAGGAGAATCGCGCCAAGCGGCGGAGCGACGATCGCGGCGAATCCGTACAGCCCTTGGTTCAGGCCGCCGATCCTTGACAAGTGGCGGTCGGGAATCATCATGGCTGTCGCCGCCTGCATGGCGGGCCAATGGAACGCCGATCCTGTCGAGCGGAACAGGAGCGCGACGTAGACGTGCCAGACCCGCGCAACGCCGAGCGCGAACAGGAGAGCGAGCGCGACGGACGTCAGGGCGATCGCGCCGTCGGCGAGCATCATCACGCGGCGGCGATCCCAACGATCGACGAGCGTGCCGGCGATCGGAGAGATGAGGATCTGCGGCAAGAGCGCGACGAGCGTCGCCCCGGCGAGCACGGTGGCTGAGCCTGTCGTTCGCGTGAGCCACCACACAAGCGCGAACTGCACCAACTCGCTTCCGAGGAGCGAGAACACCTGCCCCGTCCAGATGGGGAAGAACCGCGACCTCCATGCCCCGGCGTTCCATTCGATGCCGTGCATCCCAATCACCGTCCCTGATTGTCCGGCCGATCCGGGCTCTCCGTCACCGCCGAGCAGAGATGAGTAGCGAAGGGGCGGTCAGAGGTTCACAAGATGGGAGGTGCGTGAACGCCACGTCGGGAGAAGTCCGAGTCTGCCTCTGTGTCACGGCCTCAACGGATCGAGGACCCGGCGCTGACCCACCAGATGTGCAGATCGCGCGCGAAGAAGAGGTGCTTCCCGTCGGGCGACACGCTGGCGCACATCTCGTCCGTCGCGTAGCCGTTCACCGCGGCGATCGGCTGCGGCGGCGTCCACGTCCCGTCGGGGCGGCGGAACGTGACGACGAGGTCGCTCGGCCAGCGCGGGTTCCCGCCGGGCCGAACGTCGAAGATGACGAAGCTCTCGTCGGGCGCGACGAACGGGTGAGCGCCGATCCACGGGACGCCGTCGGACGCCATGGACTCGACCGGGCTATAGCCTGACTCCGTCGGCGGAGTGCGCACGATGAACGCCTCGAAGTCCGTGAGCAACGTCCAGTAGAGCGTTCCATCGCGCGTGGATGAGAAGTACATGGGTGCATAGTCGACGACGTTGATCGGCGCTGGGAGAGCCGTCGCCGGACTCCAACCCAAGGGCGTACGTTCGCTCACGTAGGCCTTCCACGCGGCGCTCGAGCCGGCGGTGAAGTAGAGGCGATCCCCCAACGGCGCGATGTGCGGTTCGATGGCCATGCCCGCCGGCGTGAAGGACGCCGTCTCGAGCCGAGTCCAAGCCCCGTCGGCAAAGGCGCACCCCACGATGCGACCGTCGCGCCCCCTGACGAGCTGTTCCGTGAACCAGAATTCCGTAAGGTCCGGGTTGAACGTCCCTCCGTACGAGAACGCCGTCAGGATGCTCGGAGCAAACGGCATGGGGGTCAATCCCGGAGGTTGCTGCCCGAGGTAGTTGCCGGTTGCGGCAGAGCAGGCCGTGGCGATTGGAAACGCGAGAACGGCGCACACGAGAAGCAGACGACAGAAGCGCAGGCTCATCGCACATCTCCCATCTCAGAGTCGCGAGCTTTCCGAGCGACAGCGTAGCAGAGCCCAGCCCCCGTCGCCGGGGGCTGGTGCGCGTCCCCTACGCGAATCAGGTGGACGTCTGCGTCTCCTTCAGCACGATCTCGCGCACCGTGTCCACGCCGAGCGACGCGTGCATCTGCACGATCACCCACCGGCCGTCACGCTTCTCGAGCACCCCAGTCCAGCGGAGACCTTCGCCGAATCGTCCGGCCTTGCCGTCCCACGACACGACGTCGTCGAGCGTCGCCGAATACCACGCCACGTCTCCCGAGCGCGAGACGTGGATCGCAAGATCGCGCACCTCCGTCCGCACGGCTTTGAATCGTGGATCCATCCACGTCTCGAACGACTTCTCGTGCTCCTTCCACCCCGACGTAATGTGCGTCGAGCCGGTCCAGATGATGAGGAGGTCCTCATCGTGCGCCATCGTGTCCTGCTGCATGGCGACGTCTTTCGTCAGAGCCCACAGGATGCTGTCGTGGATCACTTTTGAGATGACGGCCTTCTCGTCCGGTTGCTTGCCCTTGCTCATCCCACTCACCTCGATGATGGCGTGTTGCTTGCCTGGCATGGCACTCCGCATCGTGGTTGTCGGCAGTCTCGGCAGCGTCACGCAGCCGTCGCGGCTGCCGTCATCTGCTGTGCCGCGTGCAGCGAAGCGTAGGCGTTCCCCGCGGCGAGCAGCTCGTCGTGCGTTCCCTCTTCGACGATCCGGCCCCCGTCCATGACCAGGATCCGGTCTGCGGCCTGGATGGTCGAAAGCCGGTGGGCGACGGCGAGCGTCGTTCGCCCTTGCATCAGGGCGACCAGCGCCTCCTGCACCAGGTGCTCCGACTCCGCGTCGAGCGCCGAGGTCGCCTCGTCGAGCAGAAGGATCGGAGCATCCTTGAGAAGCGCTCGCGCGATGGCGATCCGCTGCCGCTGTCCGCCGGAGAGCCTGGCTCCCCGCTCGCCGACCTTCGTCGCGTAACCCTCCGGTTGCTCGAGGATGAAGTCGTGGGCGTGCGCGGCCGTCGCCGCCCGCACGATCTCCTCGTGCGGAGCTCCGGGCCGGCCCATCGCGATGTTCTCCGCGATCGTGCCGTCGAACAGGTAGGCGTCCTGCGGCACGTAGCCGATCAGGCTTCGGACGTCCGGCAGATTCGCCTCGCGCAGATCCTTTCCAAGCACGCAGATTCGGCCGCCGTAGTCCGGGTAGAGGCCGAGCAGGAGCTTGACGAGCGTTGACTTCCCGCCCCCGCTTGCCCCGACGAGCGCGATCACTTCGCCCTTCTCCGCCGAAAGGCTGACGCCGCGGAGCACCGGGATCGTCGCTCCGCCAGCCGAATACTGGAAGGAGAGGTCCCGCACGGCGAGAACGGGCGGTGCGGTCCCCAGCGTCTGCGCCGTCGCCGGATGGCGCTCCTCGAGCGGCTCGTCGAGGACCTCGAAGACTCTCGCTCCTCCGGCGATCCCTTTCTGGATTCCCGTGATGAACTGGCCCAAGGACTGGAAGAGCCACGAGGCATTTCCTTGCACGCGGACAACGGCCCACACGGCGCCCACCATCAGCTCTCCGCCGCGGAAGAGGACGAGGGCCAGCGCCAGGAGCCCGAGCGACTGTGCCCAACCTACGAGTCCCTGGGCCGCATCGAACGCCGCCTGGGCCCTGGCGTGCGCGATCTTGCGATCGGCGACCTCGGACGAGGCCGCCGCATACACCCCCTGAACGCTGTCCTCACGCCCAAGCATCCGCGTGACCGAGAGGCCGGCGAGAAGGTCCGACAAACGCTCCGTCATGGAGCCGAGCGAACTCTGAAGGGCCTCGCTGCGGCGTCTCAAGACCCGGGTGGCCGGGACGGAGAGGCCCAGGAGGGCAAGACCGATGGCGATCCCGACCAGACCGAGCTTCCAAGAAAGCGCGAAGACGATCCCGAAGCCTATCGCTCCCATGAACAGGGCGGTCGAAAAGTCGGAAAGCCCGTTCAGCATGGTGAAGGCTGCGTCGATGTCGTTCGTAGAGCGCGAGATGAGATCGCCACTGTGCTTGCCGTCGAGCCTGGAAACGGGGACGCCGACCACCCTCTCGAACAGCCTCTCGCGCACGACCGTCTTGCTCCGGAGGAGCGTGAAGGCATGCACGTACTGCGCCAAGGATCCCAAGGGCATGCCGAGGAAGAAGGTGCCGAGCGCCAGGACGATGCCCCGAACGAGCAGGCCGGCGTCGCCGGCCGTCGCGGCGTTCATGACGTCCTGGAACACGAGCGCCATCACCAAGTTGAAACAGAAGGCGATCGTCGAACCCCACACGAGAAGGCCGATCGCGTACGCGGGGAAGCGGCGACCGGTGAGGGACAGCACGCGAAGGAACGGGTGGTTCCGGAGTCGCGGCACGGTCACACCTCCTCGACGGCAAGCGTCGGACCCTGGGCGCTGACTCCCTGCTGCTCGTAGAAGCGTCGATACAGCGTGTCGGCCTCCAAGAGACTCTCGTGGGTTCCCCTCTCGCAGACGCGGCCGTCGGCGAGGACCAGGATCTCATCCGCATCTCGTAGCGCCGACAGACGGTGCGAGACGACGAGTGTCGTTCGGCCTCGGCTCAGGCGACGGATCGCTTCCAGCACGCGTGCCTCCGATTCCGTGTCGAGGGACGCCGTCGGCTCGTCGAGGAGCAGGATCGGCGCGTCCTTGAGGAAGGCCCGTGCCAGGCCGATCCGCTGTCTCTCTCCCCCTGACAGGCGATTGCCGAGTTCCCCGGCGAGGGTGTCGTAGCCGTCGGGCAGCGCCTCGATGAAGTCGTGCGCGCTGGCCGCCTTGGCGGCCGCCACGATGTCGTCCCGCGTCGCCTCCGGCCTTGCCATGGCAATGTTGTCCGCGATCGAGATCGGAAACAGATGCGTGTCCTGTGCGACGAGCGAGATGCGCGAGCGCAGCGAGCCGAGGGCCGCCTTCGAGATCGGCTGCCCGTGAACGCGAATCTCCCCCTTCCGGGGCTCGTAGAGGCCGCACAGAAGGCGGAGTACTGTGCTCTTCCCGCATCCGCTCGAGCCGACAAGCGCGACGGTGCGCCCGGAGGGAACATGGAAGGAGAGCTCGTCGAGCACGTCGGCGCCGCCGTACGAGAACGTGACGGCATCGAACGCCACCGCGCCGTCTCGGGAGATGGGAGGGACCGGGTTTCCACCCCGGCGCTCGGCCGGCGCATCGAGGATCTCATAGCACCTTGCGAGAGCCGGACTCGACTCGCGCAGTTTGCGGATCCAGGCGAGCAGGGCCTCAAGCGGAAGGAACACGAACCAGATCAGCCAGTCGAACGCCAGCAGGCTGCCGAGCGAGATCTCCCCGCGGAAGGCCAGGTAGCCTCC
>JBFYQP010000147.1:0-9357 GCA_041302745.1 Candidatus Bipolaricaulota bacterium
ATTACGTCGCTCGTCGAAGCACAGCGGAGCCTGCGCCACGCGCTGGACGGGGTTATTGAAGCGATCGGACGGGCAACCGAGTCGCGCGACCCGTACACGGCCGGCCACCAGAGACTCGTCACGGACCTCGCCGTCGCGATTGCGGGCGAGCTGGGACTCGAGACGAGGGTCATCGATGGAATTCGCGCCGCGGGACTCCTCCACGACGTCGGCAAACTGGCGATTCCGGCTGAGATCCTGAGCAAGCCAAGCGCCCTTTCTCGGATGGAGATGGAGTTGATGAAGGGGCACCCGGAGGCAGGGTACGAGATCCTGAAGACGGTCGACTTCCCGTGGCCCGTCCCCGAGATCGTCCTCGAACATCACGAACGGCTGGACGGGACGGGGTACCCCCGGGGACTGGGTGGAGCCGCGATCTGCATCGAGGCTCGCATCCTCGCGGTGGCCGACGTCGTCGAAGCCATGGCGTCCCACCGCCCGTACCGCCCCGCTCTGGGGATCGAGCCGGCGATCGAGGAGATCGTCAGGGGCCGCGGAACCGCGTACGACGAACACGTCGTGGACGCCTGCGTGCGGCTCCTCCGCGAGAGCCGCTTCGCGTTCCGGGTCGCGGCCCGCTAGGGGGTCCTCTTCGGGACCATTCGAAGAGAGAACCCGGCGATCGTTTCGTTGTTGTCGGCGAATGTGAACTCGGCCTCCACAGAGGCTCCGGCGAGCACGAGCGGAAGCCAATGGCCGTCGTCCTGCCACATCCGGTGGTACGGGATCCCTTCGATCGGAAACCACTCGGGCCGCATCTCGTCGGACTCGCACAGGGCGCCGCGCCAGCGGACGGCGCGGAAGACGCTCACATCGTGGTCGAACTCCGGTCGAGAGGGGAAGAAGAACACGAGTCGTCCCGCGGGGATGAGGTCGGTTGGGGCCACCTCGAGGCCGCACTCCTCCCGGATCTCGCGAACGGCGGCGTCCCGGACGTCTTCTCCGTCCGCGATCTTGCCGCCGAATCCGTTGAACTTCCCTTTTCCGAAGCCCCGCTTCTTCAGGCCGAGAAGAATTCGCCGCGGGTCCTCCGCGACAAGGAAGCAGATCGTTGCGCGCTTCATCCCCGCACCCCCGCGACAGGATAGCGGACGGCGAGGCTTGCCGCAGACGCCGTCCCCGTCGTGGCTGTGGGCGCTTCATGCGGAGGGCGTGTAGAATCGGGGCCGAACGAGGAGAGGAAGAGCATGGAACGGGTCATCGTCCGCAACGGCCGTGTGGTGAGCGGGTCGTCGGTGCGAGAGGTTGACATCCTCATCGTTGGGGAGACGATCGAGCGCGTCGAGGTCGAGCTTCCACGCGGCGCGGATCGCGAGATCGACGCGTCGGGTCACTACGTGCTCCCGGGCGTCCTCGACGTCCACACCCACCCGGTGTACCTCGACGACCTCGGCGCTCTCTCCATCACGGCGGCGTACGGGGGGGTCACGACGCTCCTCCACTACGCGTACGCGAAGCCGGGCCGGGGGCTGCAGGACGCGCTGCGCGCGTCCCGCGACGAAGGCGAGGGCGGGTCCATCGTCGACTTCGGCCTGCACGGCGGGGTGTTCGATCCGAAGAACCAGTCGGGCGAGATCCCGCAGGCGATGGCCGAAGGCGTGACGTCGTTCAAGATGTTCATGACGTACGCCAAGCTCGGCTGGATGACCGACGACTACCAGCTCATGCGAACGCTCGACATCCTCGGGCGGGCCGGCGGGATGGGGATGGTCCACGCCGAGAACGGCCTCGCCACCGACTACCTGGAGGATCGGGCGAACGCCGAGAAGGCGGATCCGATTCGCGGCTTCGTTGAGACGCGCCCTGCGATCCTCGAGGCGGAGGCCGTCCACCGCGCGGTCGCGATGGCGCAGGTCGCCGCGTGCCCGATCTACATTCCCCACGTGAGCGCACGCTTGGCGCTCGACGAGGTCGCCGCCGCGCGCGCCAAGGGGTTCCGCGTCTACGGCGAGACGTGCCCGCAGTACCTGACCCTGACGAACGACGATCTCCTGCGGCAGAAGGCCCTCCTCAAGATCGGCCCGCCGCTCCGCGACGCGGAGGACCGGGACGCGCTGTGGCGCGGCCTCGCCGACGGAGCGCTCGACACGGTCGCGTCGGACCACGCGCCGAAGGCGAAGAGCCCCGACGACGACTTCTTCGCGGCTCCGTACGGCTCGCCGCAGGTGGAGACGATGCTGCCGCTGGTTTACGACGGCGGGGTGGGGCGCGGGCGCCTTTCGCTCGAACGTCTCGTGCGGGTGATGTGCGAGAACCCGGCCAAGATCTTCGGTCTCTACCCGAAGAAGGGCGCTCTCCGCCCCGGGAGCGACGCCGACCTCGTCATCTTCGATCCCAAGGCGAAGAGCAGAATCTCGAACGCGGCCCAGCACTCCAACGCGACGTACACGGCGTACCAGGGACGAGAGGTCGTCGGGGCGCCCGTCCTCTGCATGCAGCGCGGCCGGGTTCTCGTCGAGGCCGGGCGCCTTCTGGCAAAGCCGGGGTGGGGACGCTTCCTGGCGACGGCGGCGGGGCGCGTCGAGCCGGCGGCGCTTCGGTGACGGACGATTCTGAAGACGAAAGGGAGCACGGAATGATCACGCTATCGGGCAAGGATGTCCTTCGGGCGGACCAGTTCGCGAAGCCGGAGATCGAACGCGTGCTTGAGGTGGCGGCGAAGCACGAGAAGGCGCTCGCTGCGGGGAAGACCCTCTCGACGTTGCGCGGGAAGGTGCTCGCGACGCTCTTCTTCGAGCCCAGCACGCGCACGCGACTCTCGTTCGAGACGGCCATGCTTCGCCTTGGCGGGCAGGTGATCAGCGTCGCCGAAGCGAAGACCTCGTCGGCGGCGAAGGGGGAATCGCTCGCCGACACGATTCGAACGGTTGAGGGGTATGCCGACGCCATCGTGCTGCGTCACCCCGAGATTGGGGCGGCCGAAGAGGCGGCACGCGCGGCGCGCGTGCCGATTCTGAACGCGGGGGACGGGGCCGGACAGCACCCGACCCAGTCGCTCCTCGACCTCTACACGATCCGGAAGGAGCAGGGACACGTCGACGGCTTGCGGGTCGCCCTGGTCGGCGACCTCAAGAACGGCCGAACCGTCCACTCGCTCGCCGACGTTCTCTCGAACTACGAGGTTTCGTTCCTCTTCGTGGCGCCGGCGGCGCTGCGGATGCCGACCGCGATGGTCGAGAAGCTGCGAGCCATGGGGATCTCCGTCGCGGAGACGGACGACCTCGGCGAGGCGATCCGAACGGCCGACGTCCTCTACATGACGCGCATCCAGAAGGAGCGGTTTGCCGACCCGGCCGAGTACGAGGAGCTCAAGGGCGCCTACATCCTCGACCGCGCGGCGCTCGCGGCGGCGAAGCCGTCGATCACGGTCATGCACCCGCTGCCGCGGGTGAGCGAGATCGCCCTTGATGTCGACCTTCTCCCCGGGGCTGCGTACTTCCGCCAATCCGCGAACGGCGTTCCGGTTCGGATGGCGCTCCTCTCGCTCGTTCTCGAGCCGTCGCGCTAGCTCGAGCTCTGGCGCCGAAGCACGAGAACGTCGGACATCGCCGCGGCGTCGACGACGACCGAGTCCCCCTCGTGGATCTCGCCGGCAACGATCTTCGATGCGAGCGGGTTCTCGACCAGCCGCTTGAGGGCGCGTGCGAGGGGTCGGGCGCCGTAGTGGGGGTCGAACCCCTCCTTGGCGAGGATCCGCTTCGCTTCCGGGGTCAGCGTGAGGCGGATCTTCTGCTCGGCCAGCCGTCCGTTCAGCTCGGCGAGCTTCAGTTCGACGATCTTCTCGATCGCCGCTTCGTCGAGCGGGTGGAAGATGACGGTCTCGTCGATCCGGTTCAGGAACTCCGGCCGCAGCGTCTTCCTGAGCTCGTCGTGGATCCTCTTGTGGATCGTGGCCTCGTCTTCGTCACCGAGGAAGAACTCGCTGCCGACGTTCGACGTCATGATGAGGATCGTGTGGCGGAAGTCGACCGTGCGGCCGTGACCGTCGGTGAGCCGGCCCTCGTCGAGCAGTTGGAGCATGAGGTTCATGACCTGCGGGTGCGCCTTCTCGAGCTCGTCGAACAGGATGACCTGGTAGGGCCGTCGGCGCACCGCCTCCGTCAACTGCCCTCCCTCGTCGTATCCCACGTAGCCCGGCGGCGAGCCGATCAGGCGGGCCACGGCGTGGCGCTCCATGTACTCGGACATGTCGATGCGAAGGAGAGCCGTATCGCTGCCGAACAGGAACGCGGCGAGCGCCTTGGCGAGTTCGGTCTTGCCGACCCCGGTCGGGCCGAGGAACAGGAACGTCCCGATCGGCCGGCGGGGATCCGAAAGCCCGGCGCGCGAGTGGCGGACGGCTTCGGCGACGGCGTGCACGCCTTCGTCCTGGTCGACGAGCCGCGCGTGGAGCGCGTCCTCCATCGAGGAGAGGCGCGACCGCTCCTCCTCGAGCATCCGCTCGGCGGGAATCCCCGTCCACTGCGACACCAGGGCGGCGATCTCGGCCGGGCGCACGTCCGTGCCGCTCCCGTCGACGCGCAGTCGGCTCCCCGCCTCATCGATCAGGTCGATGGCCTTGTCGGGGAGGAAGCGGTCCGTGAGGTAGCGCTCGGACAGGCGGGCGGCCGCCTCGATGGCGTCGTCGCTAATCTTGACCTGGTGGTGCTTCTCGAGGGTCTCCCGCAATCCCTTGAGGATCTGGATCGTCTCGTCGATCGACGGCTCCGGGACGAAGACCTTCTGGAACCGCCGCTCGAACGCGGAATCCTTCTCGATGTGCTCGCGATACTCGTCGAGCGTCGTGGCGCCGATCATCTGGAACCGGCCGCGGGACAGCGGCTCCTTGAGCATGTTCGCCGCGTCGATCGCGCCCTCCGCGGCGCCGGCGCCGACGAGCGTGTGCAACTCGTCGACGAAGAGAATCGTCTGCCCGGTGTGCGCCTCGATCTCGCGGATGACGGACTTGAGGCGATCCTCGAACTCGCCCCGGAACTTGGATCCGGCCACCATGGCCGCGATGTCGAGAGCGACGATCTCCTTTCCCTTCAGGGAGTCGGGAACGTTCCCGTCGACCATCCGCTGCGCGAGGCCCTCTACGACGGCCGTCTTTCCCACCCCCGGCTCGCCGATGAGAACGGGGTTGTTCTTCCGGCGCCGCGACAGGATCTGTTCCATGCGG
This sequence comes from Candidatus Bipolaricaulota bacterium, assembly GCA_041302745.1. Classification (GTDB taxonomy): domain Bacteria; phylum Bipolaricaulota; class Bipolaricaulia; order UBA7950; family UBA9294; genus JAPLGD01. The sequence goes on from JBFYQP010000147.1 coordinate 5,201, forward strand.
CGGATCTCCTCGTTGCGACCGATCACCGGGTCGAGTTCGCCGCGCTTGGCCTTCTCCGTAAGGTTCGTGGAGTACTTCTTGAGAATCTGGTACCGCTCCTCCGCCGCCTGGTCGGTGACGCGCTGTTCGCCGCGGACGTCGCGGAGCGAGCTGTAGATCGACTCGGGCGTGATCTGGTGCCTTCCGAGCACGCGCCGGAGTTGAGGGTCCGTCGTGCGGCTGATGGCGAGCAGAAGGTGGTCGGATCCGATGAACTCGTCGTGGAGCCGGTCGGCCTCCATTTGGGCTGCGGCGACCACCGCGTCGAGCCGAGGCGTGATGTAGATCTGCCCGCCGATCTGGCCGGCCACCGACGGCTTCGACTTCAGTAGAACGTCGATATCCTTGGCCAGGGCGTCGAGCTTCACCCCCATGGCTTGGAGAATCTCCCGGCCGACGCCCTCCCGGCTCACGAGGACGTAGGCGACGTGCTCCGCATCAAGCTGGTTGTGCTTGTATCGCGTGAGGAGATCCTGGGCCTCCCGGAAGATCTCCTGGGTCCCCTCGGTCATCTTGTCGAATCGGATCATGGTTCTCACCTCCGCTTAGCAGTCAGCACACGCGACTGCTAACGCAGTGTAGGCGATGTCTCGGGGGAAGTCAAGCGCTTGAAGGATGCGAACTAGCGGAGTGCCTTCACGACCATGTTGACCGCCGCGTAGAAGAGGATGACGCCGAACAGCTGACGCAGGCGCTTGCGCGGGATTCGGTCCCCGAGGAACGGGCCGAACTGCGCGCCGATGACGGTCCCGAGGATGAGCGGAAGGGCGAGCGCGAGGTTCACGTTCCCTTGGGTGAAGTGGGTGAGCGCGCCGAAGGCCGAAGAAGGAACCATTACGAACAGGCTCGTCGCGATGGCCGGCAGGATTTCCAGGCCGAGGAAGAGGGCGAGCGACGGGACCATGATCGTCCCGCTGCCGATCCCGAGAAGGCCCGAGCCGAGCCCTGCGACGAGGCCGATGGCGGCGCCGATCAAGTAGAGGCGAGGGCCGGTCGCCGGTCCGCGACGTGCGTGCCCGATTTCGTTCGTGGTCTTGCCGCGCAGCATCATGGCGATCGGGTAGAGAAGGAGGGCGGCGAAGCCGATTGCGAGCCATCGGGACTCAATCGTCGTGGTCAGGCGCGCTCCCGCCCAGGCTCCGAGGAGGCTGGCAGGCATCAGGGTCAGGCCGACGCGGTATTGGATGACGTGGCGGCGGGCGTAGGCGATCGACGCGGAGAGGCTGGTGAAGGTGATCGCCGTGAGGCTCGTGCCGGCCGCCGCCTGCACGGTATCGACCCATCCGGAGAGGGTGAGGAGCGGCACGATGAAGATCCCGCCGCCGACGCCGAGAAGGCTCGACAAGGTTCCGATGCCGAGTCCGGCGAAGAGGAGCGGCAGGAAAGTGCTGAGCGAGATCGTCATGCGATGACTATACGGCACCGGATGCGCGCCCTCACGCAGCGTCGGACCTGTGGCCTTGGGCTCTCACGTTGAGCCGGCAAACGGGCCGGCGCGGCGCGGGCTGAACGGGTAGACGCGGCGGGTCGGCCAAGGTAGAGTCGGACAACCGGCAACGGGACGGGAGGACTCCATGCACACGCCGACTCGCGAGGAAGCCTACGCGCTCCTGACCGAGTACAACGACCAGGACGGGTTGATCAAGCACGCGCTTGCTGTGGAAGCCGTGATGCGGTATGGAGCGAGGAAACGGGGACAGGACGAGGAGACGTGGGGAATCGTCGGCCTCGTGCATGACCTCGACTACGGTCGCTTCCCGGAGCAGCACTGCACGATGACGGCGCAGATCCTGCGGGAACGGGACTGGCCTCTGGAATGGGTCCACGCCGTCGTGTCGCACGGATGGGGATTGTGCTCCGACGTCGAGCCGACGACGGAGATGGAGAAGGTTCTCTTTGCGATCGACGAGCTGTGCGGCCTCGTCACCGCCGCTGTGCTGGTGCGGCCTTCGAAGAGCCTCCACGACCTTGAGGTGAAGTCGCTCAAGAAGAAGTGGAAGGATCGGAGCTTCGCCGCGGGAGCGAACCGTGACGTGATCGAGAAGGGCGCGGCGATGCTCGGCGTGAGCGTGGACGATCTGATGGCCGACGCCATCGCGGGGATGCGCGAGGTTGCCGGCGCGCTCGGCCTCGACGGGTCCTTGGCCGGTACGGCGTGAGGGGCGGGCGATGACGGGAACGACGTACCGCGTCGGTCGTTGGAGTCTGGATGACCTGATCCTCGTGAAGACCGGACCGGGTCTGGGGCGGGCGCTCTCTGTCCTCGACGACGCCGCGAGCACGGTCGAGTCGTGGCGGGGCAAGCTGAACAGCGCGTTGCCGACGAAGGCGTTTGCCATCCTCGTCCGTGACGTGGAGCGGCAGGCGCACGCGGCCGCGGTGCTCGACGGATTCTCGTACCTCTGGTTCTCCGAGCAGACGAGCAACGCCGACGCGCTCGCGCTGCGACAGCGGGTGGACTCTCGGCTCGCCGACGCCAGGAACCGCACGCTGTTCGTCGAGCACTGGTGGAAGGCGCTCGACGAGAACGCGGCGCACCGGCTCCTCCCGGCGGCGGGCGATGCCGCGTATCACTTCGAGTCGCTGCGGCGATTCGCGCCGTACACGCTCACCGAGTCCGCCGAGCGGGCGATCAACATCAAGGACGTCAACGGAATCCACGGGATCGCGACGATCTACGACATGATGGAGTCCGGCTTCACGTTCTCCCTGTCGATCGACGGCGAGACGAAGACGTTGACGCGGAGCGAGGTCATGGTGTACGCCCGCGACCCGGATCCGGCGAAGCGCACGGCGGCGTACGACGCCCTTCTGCGCGTGTTCATCGCCCAGAAGGACGTCCTCGCACAGCTCTACAAGTACACGGTGAGCGACTGGGTGGAAGAGAACGTGAAGCTCCGCGGGATGGCATCCCCGATCGCGGCGCGGAACCTCGGCAATGACGTGCCGGACGCCGCCGTCGACGCGCTGCTCGACGTCTGCCGGGAGAACGCGTCGGTCTACCACCGTTTCTTCCGCCTCAAGGCCCGGTGGATCGGCGTGGACCGCCTGCGGCGGTGCGACATCTACGCGCCCCTCGAGCCGGTCGTGCGCGAGTACTCGTTTGACGACGCCGTTCGCCTCGTGCGGAGGGCGTTCGGCGACTTCCATCCGAGGTTTTCCGACCTGGCCGAGCGCGTGTTCGCGGCCGGGCACATCGATTCGCAGCCTCGTCCGGGCAAGGACGCGGGCGCGTTCTGCTACAGCGTCGTGCCGGACAAGGTGCCGTGGGTCTGCGTGAACTTCAACGGGGGAGTTCAGGACGTCGGGTCCCTCGTCCACGAGTTGGGGCACGCCGTGCACGGTCAGCTTGCGGCGGAGCACTCGGTGCTCACGTGGCACTCGCCCTTGCCGCTTGCAGAGACGGCGTCGAACTTCGCCCAGATGCTCCTCCTTCAGGGGCTGCTCGATGTCGACCGGGACTCCGCGCTCCGCCGCTACCTTCTGGCCCGGTACGTGGATGAGAGCTACGCGGCGATCCTGAGGCAGGCGTTCTTTGCTCTGTTCGAGCGCGACGCGCACCGCATGGTGAAGGAGGAGTCGGCGACGGCGGACCAACTCGCCGCCTGCTATCTCGACAACCTCCGCGGCCAATTCGGCACGAGCGTCGACGTGCCCGACGCGTTCCGTTGGGAGTGGTTGATGATCGGCCACATCTACCACTCGCCCTTCTACTGCTACGCGTATCCCTTCGGACACCTCCTTGTGCTTGCCCTCTACCAGCAGTACCAACGGGAGGGGGCCTCGTTTGTCCCCAAGTACCTGCGCATCCTCGAGCAGGGCGGATCGAAGGCGCCTCTCGCCATCCTCGATGAAGCGGGCTTCGACGTGCGGACGAAGGAGTTCTGGCAAGGCGGGTTCGACGTGATCGTCGGCATGATCGACGAGCTTGAGAAACTGGGAGGCTGACGAGGGACGCTACGCTTCACGAATGTCGGCGATCGTGGCGCCGGTTAGTGCGACGAGGTCCGACGTCGCGAGGCGGACGAGGGTTCCCCGCGCTCCGGCGTTGATAACCAGGCGTGGACAGGCGGCGGTCGTCTCGTCGAGGAAGACAGGAAGAGCCTGCCGCGATCCGA
>JBFYQP010000180.1:0-6390 GCA_041302745.1 Candidatus Bipolaricaulota bacterium
GCCTCGCCATGGGACGCGTGTGACCCTCCTCGGGCGCTGTCCGGTGTCCACCCGGGTTCCGCAGTCCGAGGATTGACGACGGCCGCCGGTCGGTTCTACAATGACGGCCTCTTCGGGGGAAAGCGGCGGGCGGGCGGCGAGTGCGGCCCGACGCCCACGGGGGATGTGACCCAAGACGCACGACGACGGTAGTTCGCACGGAGATCGAGTTCCCTTCCATCGTACTGAGGCGGGGCTTCCCGCCGTTCCCAACGCACGATCGCGGATGAGAGCGCGCACGACGGCCTTTCGAGGCTGCGGGCGGCCTTCGCGTTCGGAGGTGATCAGCGCTCCATGTACACGCGCGCCAAGTACCCTGTTGTGATCGTCGATCCAACGTGGGATGAAGATTCGTACGCCAGCCAACGCATCCGCGCGATCGCGGAGGAGCTTCGGCAGCTCGGGTACCCGACCCACGCGACGCACGACGTCGACGACGGGAAGGCGCTCATCGAGGCCAACCCGAACCTCGGGTGCCTCCTCGTGGCCTGGGATCCGAACGGACCGGAAGAGGTGCGCCAGCTGATCCGCGCCGCGCGCAGCCACGGCGAGTACCTACCGGTGTTCCTCGTCGCCGACCGCACCGAAGTCCGCGACATCGACCTGCTCGTCGTTGAACAGATCGACGAGTACATCTGGAAGCTGGAGGATCCGGCGGCGTTCGTCGCCGGCCGCGTCACGAGCGCGATCGAGAAGTACGCGAACATCCTCCTTCCGCCGTTCTTCGGCGCGATGGTCCGCTTCGCGGAGGAGTACGAGTACTCGTGGCACACGCCGGGCCACTGCGGCGGAACGGCGTTCCTGAAATCGGCCGTCGGTCAGGAGTTCGTCCGCTTCTTCGGCGAGCAGCTGTTCCGGTCCGACCTCTCCGTCTCGGTCAGCGAGATGGGTTCGCTCCTCAAGCACAGCGGGCCGGTCGGTCAGGCGGAGCGGAACGCGGCGATCGTTTTCGGGTCGGACGAGACGTATTTCGTCACGAACGGCTCCTCAACGTCGAACCGGATCGTGTTCCAGGCGTCGGTCGTCGGAGGCGACAGCGTCGTCGTCGACCGCAACTGCCACAAGTCCGTGGAGCAAGCCATCCTTCTGACGGGGACCTTGCCCACCTATCTCCTGCCGGACTCGAACAACTACGGGATCATCGGCCCGATCCCCCCGCACCGACTTGGGTGGCCGGAGATCATCGAGCGGATCCAGAACCACCCGCTTCTTCCGCCGAATCAGAAGCCGAACGAGGCGGAACTCCTCGTCGTCACGAACTCGACGTACGACGGGCTCTGCTACGACGTGCGGCAGATCCTCGCCCAGATCGACGGCGGCGCCCGCCGCATCCACTTTGACGAGGCGTGGTACGCGTACGCGCGCTTCAACCCGATGTACGAAGACCGGTACGCCATGGCGATCCGCGTCGACGAAAGCTCGTCGCCGACCATCTTCGCCACGCAGTCGACGCACAAGCTGCTCGCGGCATTGTCGCAGGCGTCGATGATCCACGTGAAGTCGAGCGCGCGAGCGCCTGTGGAGCACGACCGATTCAACGAAGCGTACATGATGCACAGCTCGACGTCGCCGCAGTACGCGATCATCGCCTCGAACGACGTGGCCGCGGCGATGATGTCGGGCGGCGCGGGCAAGGTCCTGACGCAGCAATCGATCGATGAAGCCGTGGCGTTCCGGCAGGTCATGGCCCGCCTCGAGCGCGACCGCCGCGAGAAGAAGGACTGGTGGTTCCGCGTCTGGCAGCCGGACAAGGTGAGGACGCCGCGCGGCGTCGTCCGGTTTGAGGATGCCGATTCCGAGACGCTCTCGACGCGCCCGGAGTGCTGGAACCTGGAGCCGGGCGCGACGTGGCACGGGTTCAAGGGACTGACGCCCGGCTACTGCCTCCTCGACCCGATCAAGGTCACCCTCATCACCCCGGGAATCGCCCCGAACGGTTCCCTCCTGGATCCGTCGATCCCGCCGATCGCCCCCGACCTGCCGGCGCAGGCGTTCATCCCCGCGCCGATGGTGGCTGCGTTCCTCGATTCGGAAGGCATCGTGGCGGAGAAGACGGGGCACTACACCGTTCTCTTCCTCTTCTCGCTCGGGATCACCAAGGGGAAGTGGGGCACGCTGGTCAGCTCGCTGTTCGAGTTCAAGCACCTCTACGACACCGACGCGCCGCTCGGCGAGGCGATTCCGTCGCTCGTCGACTACTACCCCAATCGGTACGGCGGGAACATGACGCTGCGCGACCTGTGCCAGGAGATGCACGGGTGCCTTCGCGAGCTTGACCTGTGCCAGAAGGAGCGCGCGCTGCGGCTGGTGGATAACCAGCCGATCCAGCGCGTCACGCCGCACGACGCGTATCGGGCGCTCGTCAAGAACCGCGTGCAGCGCGTTCCGATCGATCGGCTCGAGGGGCGTGTCGTGGCCGTCGGCCTCGTCCCGTACCCGCCGGGGATCCCCGTCTTGATGCCCGGCGAAGAGGCCAACGCCGCGGTCTGCGACTACCTCCAGGGCCTCGAGGAGTTCGACGACCGTTTCCCGGGCTTCGAGCACGAGATCCACGGAGTCGGCGCGCCGAGCGAGTCGGGGGGCGAGGGGCGCCCAGGCGGAAACCGCTACTGGGTCTACTGCCTGCCGGAACGAACGAGGCGTCGACGGCCGAAGCGCCGTCCCTCGTAGTCCGCGGCGGCCGGAGGAGGCTCAGGCGAGGCTAGTCCCAGCGCGTCTCGACGACGTCGGGCATCGCGAGCAGCGCGCGGCACGCCTCCAACGCGGCCGGCGAGGTCCTGGTCCGCAGGTGGAAGGTCAGCTCGACGCTCCGCGGGTCCTTCGAGATCCGGCTCGCCGTCGAGAGGACGCGCAGTTCCTTGCCGGCGAACACTTCGCGGCAGCGCCGCTCGAGCGCGTCGGGGTCCACGGCCGCGGCGCGCACCCGGACGGTGTGGTAGCTCACGGTCGGGATCTTGTGGGAGAACCACGCGAGCAGGGTCAGGATGACGAGCGCGATGGCCGTGCTTCCCACGGCGATGATGTAGAGACCCTGCCCGATGACGACGCCGAGCGCTGCGACGAACCACACGCAGGCCGCCGTCGTCAGGCCCCGAACCATCTCCTCGGACTTGACGATCGCGCCGGCGCCGAGGAAGCCGATTCCCGTCATGATCCCGGCCAGGGCCCGCCCGGGGTCGACCGACGCGCCGAACGACTGGGTGACGATCATCGCCAAGGTCGCGCCGAGGCAGACGAGGATGTGCGTGCGCAGTCCCGCCGGCCGGCCGTGAGACTGACGTTCCAGTCCGATGACCCCTCCGAGCACCACGGCCACCAGCATCTTCGCCAAGGACATCAGCTCAAACTCCGTCATGGACGTCACCCCGCGGGCCTTCGATGGGGCGATTCTACGGCAATCGGGGACGCGAGAGCACGTTGCAGGTCCCCGTGAGACAGAGCGAGCGTGCGCCGACCGCGGTAGAATCGGCGCTCCAATGGCGACGAACGGGCGGGGGCGAGACGTCGGGTCGATGGCGGCACTCTCCGTCGCCGCTGCGATTTGGGGGTTCTCGTTTGTGGCCCAGCGGGCGGCCATGGCCCACATCGGGCCGTACCTGTTCAACGGGATTCGCTTCCTCCTCGGTGCGCTCACGCTCGTCCCGGTGCTCCTCGTGCTTCGGCGTCGCCCTCGAACGACGGAGCCGCGGCCGCGCCGAGCGGCTCTGCTCTTCGGCGGCGCGGCGACCGGCATGGTTCTGTTCGTCGCCGCGACGCTCCAGCAGGTGGGCATGGTGACGACAGGCGCCGGCAAGGCGGGGTTCATCACGGGGCTCTACGTCGTCCTCGTTCCGCTCCTCGGGATCGCGCGCGGCCACCGGGTGCGCCTCGCCGTCTGGATCTCCGTCTTCCTCGCCGCCGGCGGCCTCTACCTCCTGAGCGGCGCGGGCGGCGGACCGATCGCGTGGGGCGACGTCCTCCTGCTCCTGGGCGCGCTCGCCTGGGCGGTCCACGTCCACCTGATCGGGTGGATGGCCGAGCGCGCGAACCCGATTGGAGTGGCCGTCGCGCAGTCCGTCGCGTGCGGCGTCCTCAGCCTTGCCGTTTCGTTGGCCGTGGAGACCACGTCCCTCTCCGCCGTGCGCGCCGCCGCTCCGGCCATCGCCTTCGCGGGGTTCCTTTCCGTCGGGGTTGCCTACACGCTCCAGATCGTCGGCCAGCAGCGCCTCGACCCGTCGCGCGCCGGGGTTCTCTTGAGCCTCGAGGCGGCGTTCGCCGTCCTCGGCGGTTGGGCGATCCTCGGCGAGGCTGTGACCGTGCGGATGCTCGCCGGCTGCGCGCTCATGCTGTCCGGGATGATCCTCTCGAGCGTGCGGCGCTCGGTTGGCCGGCCGCTCCCGCAGGACTAGACTGGAATGCCCTTCGCCCCTTCGGGGCGGAGGAGCCCTGCACGTGGGAGGATCTTATGCACGAAATGAACACTCGTCGGCGAATTGTTGGGTACGCCTTTCTCGGCGTTCTGGCCGTCGCTGTGGCGCTTCTCGTCGGAGGATGGGCCGCCGCGCCGACCACCGAGGGACTGATCATGAACGCGCTCGGGCACGAGGGCCTAGCCGGCGCGGGAAACAACGAGGACGCGTACATCCTCGTTTCTGTGTACAACGCCGCCGGTCCGGTGAGCGGCCTCCTGGGCGGAAGCTTCTCGATCGGCGCGCCCATCGTGGCCGCCGGCGGGACGGACGTGACCAAGGTACGGGTCTATGAGTCCTCTGCTGGGATCTATCGGATTGACGTGGCGCCCACGAAGGCGTCCGTAGGCTGGCTCAAGGGAACGTACATCGTCTCTGTCACGCTGACGTCGACCCACGGCTCCGGCGTGGCGATTGCTGAGCTCTCCGTAGACGAGTAGCCGCAACGAAGAGCTTGAGATCAGGAGGCGGGCCGGATCGCACGGCCCGCCGTGTTCGGTTCGTGCCTACTTCGGTTCGTCCGGGGTCTTGACTCGCGCGTACTCCTGCTTGGGCTTCGGGTGCCTCCACGGGCGACCGATGAGGAGGCCGATCAGCACGCCCACGCCGCACGTGAGCGCGAGCAGGACAACGCCCGAGACTGAGAACGTCCACCCGAGAAACCGCACATCGAGCGGCGCCGTATTCTGCGCGACGAACGCCAACATCAGGAAGACGAGGAGCGCGGTCACAACGAATCGCGTCGGCTTCATCCTTGCTCTCCTTTCCTTCGGGTTGCGCAAGACGATCCCCACTCCGCCGGCTGCCCCGTGGACTCGAGAACCGCGAGCCACAGGTCGCCCTCCGGGTCGATCGTGTTGCGGCGGCCGACCACCTCGCGCAGCGGGACGTGGGTGAACTGGTTGTTCCACAGCCCGACGAGCATTCCGGTCTTGCCGCACATCCCGGCGTGCACGGCGGCGCGCGCCAGGCTCGAGCAGAAGATCGAGTCGTTCGGGTTCGCCGGCGCGCTGCGGATCATGTAGCTCGGGTCGATGTACTTGAGCGAGTGCGGCACCCCGCGCGTCGCGAGGTGCTCCGAGATGCGCCGCTTGAGGAACTGGCCCACGTCGCGGAGTCGGACGTTGCCGGACGCGTCCGCCTCGATGACCTCGGTCTCCTCGTGGAGCAGGTCTTGGCCCGCTCCCTCCGCGACGACGATGACGGCGTGGTGCCGTGTCGCGAGGCGTTGCTCGATCCACGCGAGGAGGCCGCGTGCTCCGTCGAGCGCGAAGGGGACCTCCGGCACGAGAACCAGGTTGACATCCGGCTCGGCGATCGCCGCGCTCGCGGCGATGTATCCCGATTGCCGCCCCATCAGCCGGACGAGGCCGACTCCGTTCAAGTACCCCTTGGCTTCCGTGTGGGCGGAGCGGATCGCTTGGATGGCGATCGAGAACGCCGTCTCGAACCCGAACGTCTTCTCGACCAGGTGGATGTCGTTGTCGATCGTTTTCGGCGCGCCGATCACCGAGATCGGCAGGCCGCGGCGCGCGATCTCGCCGTAGATCTCCTCCGCACCGCGCATCGTCCCGTCGCCGCCGAGGACCAGGAAGAGGCCGATCCCCATGCTCTCCAGGGTGTCCACCATGGCGCCGACGTCCTGGGGCCCGCGCGACGAGCCAAGGATCGTCCCGCCGCGGTGATGGATGTCGTCGACCAGCTCCGGCGAAAGCTCGATCGGCTCGTAGCCGGAGCCGGGCACGAGACCTGCGAACCCGTAGCGGAAACCGTAGATCGTGGGCACGCCGTAGCTGTAGCGGAGCTCCATGACGGCGGCGCGGATGACGGTGTTCGTCCCCGGGCAGAGGCCTCCGCAGGTCACGATCGCGGCGCGGACCGCCTTCGGATCGAAGTAGATGCG
>JBFYQP010000183.1:0-4427 GCA_041302745.1 Candidatus Bipolaricaulota bacterium
GCAAGGGCTTGACGGCCGCCGACCTGGAAGCGCTCGAGGAGATCCTGATCTCGGGCGACGTCGGCGCGAACCTCTCGGCCTCCCTCGTCGCCGAGCTGCGCGACGCCGCGAAGAAGGACTCTCGCGACCCGCTCGACGTCCTGAAGTCGATCCTCGTCGCCCGGCTGGCCGAGAGCGACCGGCCGCTTCGCCTCCGCACGGACGGGGCGCCGACCGTCGTTCTGGTCGCCGGAGTGAACGGCGCCGGGAAAACGACGACGATTGCGAAGATCGCCGCGCACCTGCGCGAGGAGCGGCCGACGCTCCCGCTGACCTTCGCCGCGGCCGACACGTTCCGCGCCGCGGCGGTCGAGCAACTCGCCGTCTGGTCCGAGCGGATCGGCGCGGACCTCGTGCGGCACCAGGAAGGCGCCGACCCGTCCGCCGTCGTCTTCGACGCCCTCGACCACGTCGAGCGCAAGGGAGGCGTCCTCCTCATCGACACGGCCGGTCGACTCCAGACGAAGCACAACCTGATGGAGGAGTTGCGCAAGATCGAGCGAACGGTGGCCCGAAAGCTGAACCGCCCGTCGGACGAGCGACTCCTTGTGCTCGATGCGACCACGGGGCAGAATGGGATCGCGCAGGCGGAGCGTTTCCACGCTGCCATCCAGCTGACCGGCTTGGTTCTGACGAAGCTCGACGGGACGGCCAAGGGCGGCGTGATCCTCTCGATCCGCGAGTCACTCGGACTGCCGATCTTGTTCGTCGGCGTCGGCGAGTCGGCGGAGGACCTGCACGCCTTCTCGGCCGAGGAGTTCGTCGAGGCGCTCTTCTCAGAGTAAGCCGAGGTCAGCCGCGCATACGGAGGTGCGCTTGGAATGAAGAACGTCTACTTCTTCAGCAAGGGCCAGTCGGACGGCAACGCAACGATGAAGAACTTGCTCGGCGGCAAGGGAGCGAACCTCGCCGAGATGGCCGAGCTCGGAATTCCTGTCCCCCCAGGGTTCACGATCACGACCGAGGTCTGCGCCCACTACCAAGACCACGGCGGCGCCTACCCGAAGGGGCTCGAGGACGAGGTCGGCGAGAACCTGAAGAAGCTGGAACAGGCGACGGGAAAGCGATTCGGCGATCCCGCGAACCCGCTCCTCGTCTCCGTGCGATCGGGCGCTGCGGCCTCGATGCCCGGGATGATGGACACGATCCTGAACCTCGGTCTGACCGACCAGACGGTCGACGGCCTCGCCGCGAAGTCGGGCAATCGCCGCTTCGCCTACGACTCGTATCGCCGACTCCTCCAGATGTACGGCGACGTCGTCATGGGGCTGAAGCCGGAGACCGAGGCCGACCTCGACCCGTTCGAAGCCATCCTCGACGAGGTGAAGAAGGAGCGCAAGGCGAAGCTCGACACGGATCTTGACGCCGACGCGCTCAAGGACCTTGTCGAGCGGTTCAAGGCGGCGATCCAGAAGCGGGTCGGCCGGCCGTTCCCCCAAGACCCCAAGGAGCAGCTGTGGGGCGCCATCGAGGCCGTCTTCAAGTCGTGGAACAACCCCCGGGCGAACAAGTACCGCCAGCTGTACGACATCCGCGGCCTGCTCGGAACCGCCGTCAACGTGCAGTCGATGGTGTTCGGGAATATGGGCGAGGGGTGCGGCACCGGCGTTGCCTTCACGCGCAACCCGGCGACGGGCGAGAACGTCTTCTACGGCGAGTACTTGATGAACGCCCAGGGTGAGGACGTCGTCGCCGGAATCCGAACCCCGCAGCCGATCTCGACGCTCGAGAAGGAGATGCCGAAGAACTACGGCGAGCTGCTCGCGATCCGGACGAAGCTCGAACAGCACTACCGCGACATGCAGGACATCGAGTTCACGATCGAGAGCGGAACTCTCTACATGCTCCAGACGCGGAACGGCAAGCGGACGGCCGCCGCCGCCGTGCGCGTGGCGGTCGAGATGGCCGAGGGCGGGATGATCGACAAGAGGGAAGCGCTCCGTCGCGTCACGCCGGAGCAGATCGACCAGCTTCTGCATCCCACGTTCTCGCCGAAGGAAGAGGCCAAGGCCCCGCTCCTGACGAAGGGCCTGCCGGCGAGCCCGGGCGCCGCCACCGGAGCGGTCGTCTTCTCGGCGGAGGCCGCCGAGGCCGCCGCCGCCGCGGGGAAGCGCGTCATCCTCGTCCGGATCGAGACGTCGCCCGAAGACGTGGGCGGCATGAACGCAGCGCAGGCGGTCCTGACCGCGCGCGGCGGGATGACGAGCCACGCCGCGGTCGTCGCCCGCGGCATGGGGAAGTGCTGCGTTGCCGGCGCCGGCGACCTCGTGATCCACTACGCGAAGGGCTACTTCACCGTTGCCGGAAAGACCGTTCGGGCGGGAGACTCGATCAGCTTGAATGGGACGACGGGCGCCGTCTACCTGGGCGAGATCAAGACCCAGGACCCGGAGCTCGCGGGTGATTTCGGCACGCTCCTCGGCTGGGCGGACGAGGTCCGCAAGCTCGGCATCCGCACCAATGCCGACACGCCGCACGACGCCGCCGTCGCCGTGAAGTTCGGCGCTGAGGGGATCGGCCTGTGCCGCACCGAGCACATGTTCTTCGAAGGCGACCGGATCATCGCCGTGCGCGAGATGATCCTCGCCGAGGACGAGGCCGGGCGCCGGGCGGCCCTTGACAAGCTCCTACCGATGCAGCGCGGGGACTTCGAAGGGATCTACAAGGCGCTCGAAGGGCGCCCCGCCACGATCCGGCTCCTCGATCCCCCGCTCCACGAGTTCCTCCCCCACGACGTCGCCGGACAGGAGGAGGTCGCCGAGGTCATGCGGGTGCCCGTCAACGTGATCCGTGAGAAGGTCAACGCGCTCCACGAGTTCAACCCGATGCTCGGCCATCGAGGATGCCGCCTCGGGATCACCTACCCCGAGATCTCGGAGATGCAAGCCCGCGCGATCATGGAAGCCGCGTGCAACGTGCACAAGAAGGGCATCAAGGTGCACCCCGAGATCATGATCCCGCTCGTCGGAAACGTGAAGGAACTCAAACTCCAGCGCGACCTCGTCGAGCGCACGGTCGAAGAGGTCCTGAAGGAGAACCGCCTCACGAAGAAGGAGATCCCGTACATGATCGGGACGATGATCGAAGTGCCGCGCGCCGCGGTCACCGCCGATGAGATCGCCCAGGAGGCCGAGTTCTTCAGCTTTGGAACCAACGACCTCACCCAGATGGGGTGCGGGTTCTCCCGCGACGACTCGGGCAAGTTCCTGAAGGAGTATGTGGCTCTCGGAATCTACGAGAAGGATCCGTTCCAGGTCCTCGATCAGGGCGGAGTCGGGAAGCTCGTGGCGATGGCGTGCGAGCTCGGGCGGAAGACCCGGCCGACGATCAAGCTCGGCATCTGCGGCGAGCACGGCGGCGACCCCGCGTCGATCCACTTCTGCCACCGCACGGGACTGAACTACGTGAGCTGCAGCCCCTACCGCGTGCCGATCGCGCGCCTGGCCGCCGCACAGGCTGCACTCGCCTCAACGTAGAGTCGGGCATGAAGGGCGTACGAAAGGAGGGCGGAGCGCCGCCCTTCTTTCTCTTTCCGGGGCTCTGAGATACAATCCCCGTGCGCGTCTCAGGCATCTTCTCGACCCGGAGGGAAGCGAGCATGGCGGAACGGACCGTGGTTCTCGGAGTCACCGGCTCGATCGCGGCGTACAAGGCCGTCGACCTCGCCAGCCGCCTTACGCAGTCGGGCGTCGTCGTCCACGCCGTGATGACGAAGAACGCGACGCAGCTCGTCGGCCCCGCTACCTTCCGCGCGATCACCGGCCGCCCCGTCTCGACCGAGATGTTCGAGCTCACGAACCCGTTCGCGATCGAGCACGTGTCGCTCGCCGACGCCGCCGACCTCGTGATCGTCGCCCCGGCCACGGCCAACGTCCTCGCCAAGATGGCGAACGGAATCGCCGACGACCTCCTGACGTGCACCCTCCTCGCGACGCGAGCCCCCGTCCTCGTCGCCCCGGCCATGCACACGGCCATGTGGGAGCACCCCGCGACGCGAGAGAACGTCGAGCGCTTGAGAGTTCGCGGCGTCGCGTTCGTGGGCCCCGTCGTCGGCCGACTGGCCTCCGGCGGCACGGGGGCCGGCCGCTTCGCCCCCGTCGAGGACATCGTCGATGAAGCCCTCCGGGTGCTCGGCCGTCACGGCGACCTCGCAGGACGTCGCATCGTCGTCACGGCCGGCGGAACCCACGAGCCCGTCGACCCGATCCGCTTCCTCGGCAACCGATCGAGCGGCAAGATGGGGTATGCGATCGCTTTGGCGGCGCGCGACCGCGGCGCCGACGTGACCCTCGTGTCGGGGCCGACTGCGCTTCGCACTCCGGGCGGGGTGCGCTTCCTCCCCGTCGCGACCGCCGCGGAGATGCTCGACGCCGTCCGAGGCGCCGTCT
>JBFYQP010000184.1:0-4702 GCA_041302745.1 Candidatus Bipolaricaulota bacterium
ACGCGCTCAAACGTGCGGTCGGCGACCGCATGCGAGTGATCGTCGAGCGGCTGACCGGCAAGGCCTACCGCGGTGTCCTGGTCGGCATGGTCACATCCGCGACCCTTCAGTCGAGCACGATGACGATGGTGCTCCTGATCGGGATGATCAACGCCGGCATCCTCACCCTGGCGCAGGGGATTGGGGTCATGCTCGGGGCGGAGATCGGGACGACGCTGACCGCGCAGATCATCGCGTTCAAGATCGGCATCTACTACATGCCGGTCCTCGCCGTCGGCTACATCCTGGCGGAGACGTTCCGCGGGAAGAAGGTGGGCGACGTCGGCCGCATCGTCCTCGGGCTCGGCCTCGTCTTCCTTGGGATGAGCATCTTCACCGGAGGGCTCGCAGGGCTCGCCGAGAGCCCCGCGATCTTGCGCGTGCTCCAAGCATGCGGCGACAACGTTCTTCTCGGCGTCCTCGTCGGCGCTGGGGTGACGGCGGCCATCCACAGCTCCGCAGCGATGACGGCGCTCGTCATCGGGCTGGGCGGCTCGGGTCTCATCTCCCTCCCTGCCGCGATCGCCATCGTCCTCGGAGCGAACATCGGCACGACGGTGACAGCGCAGATCGCCTCGGTCGGCACGTCGCTCTCGTCGCGGCGCCTCGCGGTGACGCAGCTTGTCGTCAACGTGGCGGGCGTCGCAGCGGCGGTGCCGTTTCTCCCGTGGTTCGCGCGGTTGGTGGAGATGACGTCTCCCTCGCTCCCCCGACAGATCGCCAATGCCCACTCGATCTTCAACGTCGTCGTGACGCTCGCGCTGATCCCGTGTGTCGGCGCGCTGGTCTGGGTCGCCCGGATGCTCGTGCGGGGGCGCGAGGAAGGAGCCGGGGGCAAGCCCCAGTTCCTCGGGGAGCAGTTCTTGGCAACTCCAGCATTCGCTGTGCGCCAGGCGCAGCGGGAGCTCTTACGGATGGGCGAGATGACGACGACGATGATTCGCGCGTGCAAGGAAGGCATCCTGAAGCGCGACTCCGCCGAGACGGCGTCGGTCGGCGAAGTGGAGGAAGCGGTCGACGGGCTCAAGGACTCGGTGGACGAATTCCTCGACCGGATCGACGGCAGCGCGCTCAGTGGCAAGGACGAGCGGCGGCTGCACGTGCTGCGTCACATCGTCGCCGACGTCGAACGAGTCGGCGACCAAGCCGTCAACATCGTCGTGCGTGCCGAGAAGCTGATGGCGAAGGGCCGCGTCCTGTCCGCAGCCGCGGCGGGCGAGCTCGGCGACATGTTCGACCGGGCGATCGAACTCTACCAGCTTTCGCTGGCCGCGCTGGAGGCCGAGGACATCGACCAGGCCCGACGGGCCTTCGATCTCGAGAAGCACCTCGACGAGCTCGAGACGCGCTACAAGGGGAACCACGTTGCGCGACTGGAGTCGGAGGAGTGCGATCCGGAAGCGGGGATCCTGTTCGTGGAGATCCTCCACAACCTCGAGCGGATCGGCGACCACGCCACCAACATCGCCGGCGACGTGCTCGTCATCCACCCCGCGGCCGACTAGAGGCCTGCCTTCGTCTTCGCGGACGCAACCTTGCGGCCGAGCCGGTCGGGCGCCCCTTTGCGGTCGTCGATGCGAAGCGAGATCGACACTCGGCCGCACGTCTCGAGCAGGCGGAGGCGGCAGGCGTCGACGACGGCCATGACCTGGTCCCACTCACCCTCGAGGTTGGTGCCCATCGCGTGGAATTCGTGCCGAACGCCGGACGCCTCGATGATCCGATACGCCTCGGCGACGGAGCGGCTCAGGCTTTCGCCGTGACCGATCGGGGCGATGCTGAAGTCGACGATCATTCGGTCCTCCTGATGTCGTACGAGAACTGGAGACTCGGCTGCTCTCCCGTGCCCTCGATCGTCACGGTCTGCGCGGCCGGATCGACGGTGACGACGGCCCACGACGCCGGTGTTCCTTGATCGACGAGCGCTTCGAAGGTCACGTAGCGGACGCCGCCCTTCTCGCTCTCGCGAAACGCGTGGTCGTGTCCCTGGAACACGGCGACGACCTCGGCGTCGCCGGAGAGGATGGCCTGAACGTCAGGCTGGTTGGCGACGATCGGGCGCCCCCACTCCTCGATGTAGGCGTCGAGCATCTGATGGACAAAGACGATCGTCGGGCGATCGGAACGATCGAGGTCGTCCCGCAACCAGGTCAGCTCCTCTGCGGGGAGAAACCCTGCGACGCCGGTGTAGGTGTGCGCAAGATCACTTCCGTCCTCGGCGAACTCCACATCGAGGACGACGAAGTGAACGCCGCGGACGTCGAAGCTGTAGTACGTCCGCTCGAGCCCCAGGATCTCGCGAATCGTCGCCTTGTCGAGGTTGTAGAGGTCGTGGTTCCCGAGAACGTGATACCGCGGTCCCATGAACGCCCCGTAGAGCGAGTCCGCCCACGCGAGGATCTCGGGAATCCTCGTTGGGTCTCCTGGATCGGCCCCGAGAACGACCCACCCGTTGATGAAGTCGCCGAGCTGGATCGTGAAGTCGACCGCCTCGGCGTTCATCGCCGCGCAGAAGGCGCCGAGGCGGTCGGCCGTGTGGGTCATCCACTTCTTCTCGACCGGCGAGTCGCGGTCGTGTGCGTGCAGGTCGGTGAACAGGCCGAACCGAACGGGCGCGGCCGTGTCTCCGAGGTCGGCGCTCCCTCCGAGAAGGGCGAGGAACAGAGCGAGAGCCGCCGCTGCTTCCACGACACGCAACCACGCCGGTCGGTTCACTCGCGGCTCTCCTTCTCGCTCTAGTACGTCAGGTTGAGGCTCTCCTGAAGCCCGACGCCTTCGATGTGAATCGTGCATGCGGCCGGATCCAGCGTCACTGCGGCCCACGACGGCGGCGTCGGCACGTCGTCATCGACCATGGCGGCGAAGGTCACGTAGTGAATGCCGTCGATGACGGCGTGGGCGGAGTCGTGCGTGTGTCCCTGGAAGACGGCGATGACACGGCCGGAAGAGGCGAGGACGGCGCGAACCTCGGGCGCGTTGGACACCGGCGGGCCGCCGGCGAGCAACTCGAACGCGGCGTCGAGCGGCTGGTGGACGCAGACGATCGTCGGCTTCTGGGTCGCGGAGAGGTCGGCGCGCAGCCACTCGAGCTCGGCGGGCGGGATCGTCCCCTGGACCATCCAGCTGACGTTCTCGTAGTTCTGGCCTGCCTTGTTGAACTGGGCATCGAGAATCACGACGTGGTAAGCGCCGACGTCGAGGCTTCGGTAGGCGGCGGGAGATCCGGTCGCCGTGAGGAACTGCGCCTTGGTCAGGTTGTACACGTCGTGGTTCCCGAGGACGTAGCCGATCGGCCCCGAGAAGCCGCGAAGGATGCCGACGGCACGATCGAGGAGTCCCGGAACCCGTGCGGGGTCTCCGAGGTCGGCGCCCATGACGAAGACGCCGTTCACAAGGTCGCCTAGACAGAGGACCATGTCGGCGGGCCACGCCGCCATGGCGGCGACGAACGCCGTGAGCCGCGGCTCGTAGTTCGTCATGACCTTGTGTTCGTTGGGCGAGTTCGTGTCGTGAACGTGGACGTCCGTGACGATGCCGATGCGTACGACGCCCGGCGAATCCGACGCCACCAAGCACGAGACGGCGACGAGGAGAAGGACGAGAACCACAGGGACGCCGACGAGTTTGCGCATCTTGACCTCCCGGAATTCCGAAGCGCGGATAGCCTAGCGGGACAGTCTCCAGCCGGCAACCCGAGCGCGCGCTCTACGCGCCAGGGATCTACGATGCCGCTTTCGTCCACTCGGCGCCGAGCGCAAATCCGCGGAGGTTGGAGGCGATGACGGATTCCGCCCTGCCGGCGAAGACGGCGCGGATGGCGTCCTCGAGAGCCTCCACGGGGAGGCCGAGGAACGGAAGCCCCGCGCCGAGGACGACCAGGTTGCTCGCCTGGGGCGATCCGGCCTGCTCGGCGAGGGCGGCGGCGTCGACAAGGCGATGGGGCGAGACCGTTCGCAGCTCGGCGACGATGCGGTCGATGTCCGGGTACTCCGGAATGTTGCGCACGGGGCGCGTGTCGGAGACAAGGGCCCCGTCGGGTCTGAGGTACGGAAGGTAGCGGAGCGCTTCCATCGGCTCGAGCGAGAGAACAAGGTCCGCCGTTCCCTCGCGGACGAGGTCGGAGTGGACGGGGCGGTCGCTGAAGCGGACGTGGCTCTGCACGACGCCGCCGCGCTGCGCCATCCCGTGAACCTCGGCCTGCTTCAGGTGAAGGCCGAGTCCGCGGGCGGCCTGACCGAGTACGGCCGCGAGAGCCAACAGCCCCTGGCCGCCGACGCCGGCGAGGATGATGTCGCGCTTCATTCCTGGCCCCCCTGAGCCCCGCGGCGCGCGGATCGCTTGGCCGTCTGGATGCACTCGCGTTGCGCGATAATCACGGACGTCCCGGCGTACCGGATTTCCTCGTCGAGGACGGCGACGTTCTCCTTGTGATTCCGCGGGTGCGGCTCGATGACGCGGATGTGGGTCTCGTCGACTCCGAGGCCTCGGCAGATGGAGACGAGCCGGTTCTCGGCCGCCGAGCGCTGGCCGCCGGTCATCGCGACCGTGAGGTTGTCGACGATGATGACCGTGACGTCGGCCTTGGCGTTGACGCAGTCGAGGAGCCCCGTCATCCCGGAGTGGGCGAACGTCGAGTCGCCGATGAGGGCGACGGCGGGGCGCA
>JBFYQP010000185.1:0-10728 GCA_041302745.1 Candidatus Bipolaricaulota bacterium
TCCTACTTGTCGATCATCTTCCGCACAGCCTCAGCCATCGCGACCTGCGCCTTGGCGTCGAGCCAGGCCAAAACCTTCCGCCAGGCAAACGGAATCCCGGCGGCCAACATGACCGCCACGAGTCCCCACGCGGACGCAGAGATCAGTCTGGCGATTCCTTCCATTCTCCCACCTCCACCGCGAGCGTCCCTCGGCCCTCCAGGTTCCGCCAGAATACCCGACGGAAGCCGCTCCCGGAAGACGCCCGCGGCTCTTCGATCCGGTGCACGGTCGATGCGAAGGCGTTCTGCCCTTGCGCCATCGACGGATTCGACTAGTCTTACGGCCGGGAAGAAGCGAAGGGGGAAGGAATGAGGCACGCACTGGTTCTTGGGGTGTTGATGCTGCTGGTCGGGGCAACGGGCGCGGCTCAGTTCCACTACGCGTTCTACTACAACACGCTCGGGGAGAGAGACCTCGAGATCAGTCTGATCAGCACGGTTCCCGACATGTCCCGGTACGCGATCGCCGTACACGACGCGTACGGCGCGGAGATCTGGTCGTACTCGGGGGATCTCGGACCGGGCGCGTCCGACGTCGTGAGCCTTCGCAGCCGCGTAGCAGGGATCCCGCATGCGTGGGGCGTCGTGACCCTCGAGTCGAGCGGTCGCTTCCTCATCGGCCTCGAGTACTCGGTGGGTGGAGTCCTCGTCTCGACCGACACCGTGTCGAGCGAGGTTCCCGTTCTCGATCCGACGGAACCGTTCTGGCTCGGCGCGTACTACACGCAAGTCCGCGACGCGTCGACAACGTACGTCCTGATGAACCCCTGGAATGAGTCCGTGACCTGCACAGTGACCGTGTTCAACTCGCTCGGAAAGCCGGTTGACGAGCGGCAATTCACGCTCGCGCCGTTCGAAGCGGAGGACGTCGGGCTGACGCCCATCTTGGGGCACGGAAGCCTCCTGTGGGGTCTCTTGAACGTCCGGATGCAGGGCCGCTCGGTGATCCTCGGTCTGGAGTACACGGGACGGGGAGCCGGCGGGCTCGAGGTCGAGAACGTCACGCAGTACTACTACTGAACGAGGCGCCTTGGCGCGCCCTTGTTCGAAAGACAGGATCGGACACCGAAAGTGAAGGAGGGCGGCAAGGCCGCCCTCCCTCTCGCTCATGAGTCCCTTCGCGTCCGGTTACTTCATCACCCCAACCTGGACGTTCCGGAAGCGCGACGGGGCCGCGCCGTGGCCCGTGTGGGCGACCTGGCCCGGCTGCCCCTTCCCGCAATTCGGGGTTCCCCAGACGTGCCAGTGATCCTTGTTGCAGATCGCGTCGCAGCCAGCCCAGAACTTGGGCGTCATCCCCGTGTACGTCGCGTTCTTCACCATTCGGCCGAGCTTGCCCTTCTTGATCTCGTAGGCGAGCTCCGTCCCGAACTGGAAGTTCAAGCGCTTGTCGTCGATCGACCAGCTCTTGTTGGTGATCATGTAGATCCCGTCGTCGGTGTCGGCGATCAGGTCGTCAAGCGTCCACGTGCCCGGAAGAAGGCTCACGTTGTTCATGCGGATGATCGGAATCCGGTTCCACCCGTCGGCCCTCATCGCGCCGTTCGACCGCGCAGGCGCGTCGGGATGGATCTTCCGCAGCTGGCTCGCCGTCTCGCGCGACGTCAGGTACCCCACGAATTGGCCGTTCCTGACGATGTCGGTCGTCTGGGCCGGCACGCCCTCGTCGTCGTAGCCGTATGTGCCCAAGCCTCCCGGCGCCACGGCATCGGAGACGATGTTCACGATCTTCGACCCGTACTGGAAGTTCCGGAACTTCTCGGGAGTGAGGAAGCTCGTTCCGGCATAGGCGGCTTCGGTGCCGAACACGCGATCGAGCTCGATCGGGTGTCCGCAGGACTCGTGAACCTGGAGTCCAAGCTGCGGACCGTCAAGGATGATCGACGTCACGCCGCTCGGGCACTGGGGCGCCGACAGGAGCGCCACGGCCTCCTCGGCCACGCGGCGGGCGTTTCCTGGCAGGTCCCACGTCTCGGCGAACTCGTATCCGCCCGTCCCCTGATGACGGCCGAACGAGTTCGGGTACGAGCGCTGCTGCATCTCTCCCTCGGACACGGCCGTTACGACCACGCCGACTCCGGTCTCGGTCAGGGTCTGCTCGATGTAGCTCCCCTCCGAGCTCGCGAAGATCTTGTGGTTCCGCTCGAGGCCTAGGGTGCTTTCCGCCACGCGCACACCCTGGACGGCGCGCGCCTCCTTGTCGGAGCTGAGGAGGTAGTCGATCTTCTTCTCGAGCGACACCTGGAACGGATCGATCTTCATCGGCGTCGCGTAGGTGCCGACGTGGCACTCCGCAGGACCCAGATCGACGTCGGAGGCCTTGCTGATGGCGCTCGCCTTGGCGATCGCGACCGCCAGCGCGGCGACCCGGTCGATCTCCGCGTTCTCGAGCCGGTGGCTGCTCGCGAATCCCCACGCGCCGTTCGCCACGACTCGGATCCCGAATCCGTACGTGTCTCCGAGGGAAAGGGTCTGGACGATCCCGTTCTTCACCTCGATGTTCTGGGTCTCCCGGCGGACGATGCGGATGTCGGCGTACGTGGCTCCCTTCGCCTGAGCCTCATTCAGTGCACGATTTGCGTAGTCTCGCATGGTTCTCCTTTCTGGGAGCCCTAGTCGGTCGTCCCGGTGAACCGGAAGTTGCGGATCTTCGCTGCCGGAGCGCAGGTCCCGACGGAGTTCCACTCGTCCTTCAGGAGCACGAGGTTCTTCCCCAACGCCTCGATGTTCGAGAACGCTTCGAGAATGCTCTGCGTGAATCGAAGGTTGCGGAGCGGACGAACGATCTTCCCGTCCTCGATCAGATACGTCCCGTCCCGCGTCATCCCCGTGAGGATCGTCTGAACGGGATGGAGGATGTTCGTGTAGTGGAAGCGTGTCACCCAGATCCCGCGCTTCGTCGAGGCGAGCATCTCCTCTTTCGTTGCGGTTCCCGGCGCCATGAACAGGTTGAGCGGAATCGGGCCGGCGGTGTTGGGGGCCGGCAGGCTGTGCCCGGTCGAGGTCTTCCCCTCCTCACGCCCGGCCGTGAACGAGTCGTAGACGACGTTCTTCGCCACGCCCTTCTCGATCAGCGTGACCTTCTGCTTCGGCACGCCTTCGAAGTCGAACGGCAGCGGAAGGCCGCGCGGATCGGCGCCGTCATCCCAGATCGTGACCTTCTCGCCGGTGATCCGCTCGCCGAACTTTCCGTTCATGAAGCTTCGCCCTTCCTGGACGGCCAGGGCTCCAAGCCCCATCCAACCGAGGAAGAACAGCATGTCTCCGACGGCCGGCTCCTCGAGAATGACGGTGTACTCTCCCGGCTCGATCGGAGTCGGGTTCTTGCTCGAGAGCGCCTTCTCGACGGCGATTCGCCCGACCGATTCCGGATCGAGATCGGCCACGTCGATGGAGGCCGCCGTCGCGTACCCGGAGCTGTCCGCTCCCATGATGACCGTAACGATGCTGGCGACGGTCCCGCGGTGGTAAGCCGAGACGCCGAGCGAGTTCGCGATGTAGGTCTCGTATGCCTCGGTCGAGAACGCGCCGGCCGCGTCAAGACGGTTCTTCCGTGACATCGCGAGAATCTTCTCGACGCCGCGGGCCCGCTCGGCGGGGGCGTACTCGGCCGTCCGCTCCACGAAGGCATCAACCTTCTGCGCCGGCTTAGGACCCGGCAGCGATCCGAACTCCGGGTTCTCCTCCTGGAAGCCGGCCACGGTCTCCGCCGATCGGACCAACTTGCGGAGGGCGGCCTCGGAGAGTTCGTTTCCCGAGGCGACCCCGGTCTTCCGCCCGAGGATCGACCGCACGCGCACCGTGGCGTCGGTCTCTGAGACGTTTTGGTGAATCGTGTTGACCGCGAACCGAGTGAGGTGCGAATCGGCGGCCGCTACCATCACCTCGGTCTGGTCGGCTTTGGCCTCGCGCAGCACCCGCTGCGCAATCTCAGCCAGACGGCTTTCCCCTAGCACGTTCCCATCCTCCCTTCAGACGAAGCGAGAGCCCCTCCGCCCCTTCGAGCCCCGCGGGCACGTCGTGTTTCGCGGCGAGAGAGTACCGTCCCGACGGCGTCGCCTCAAACACCCCTTGATACCGTCGCATCGTCTCCTCTACGTCGCTCTCGAGGAGCCCGACGGTTCACCCCGAAGAAGCGGCCTTGTCGTCCGCCGCCTCCAGGGCAGAGACACTCCGTTGCCGCAACTTCCCCACACGACTTCGTATACTGCGAAGGCGATGGCTCAGAGGGTGCTTGTCGTGGATGACGAGAAGTGGGTGGTCGACGCGGTACGCCGCTACCTCGAGGAAGCCGGCTACGAGGTCGCGTTCGCCTACGACGGTGCGGCGGCACTCGACGAGTTCGACCGCCACAATCCCGACCTTGTGATCCTCGACTGGCTGCTGCCGAAGCAGGACGGAATCTCGGTCGCGGAGCACATCCGCCGCACGTCGAGGGCGCCGATCATCATGCTGACGGCGAAGACCGGCGAGGAGGACCGTCTCCAGGGATTCGCCGCAGGAGTCGACGACTACGTGGTCAAGCCGTTCAGCGCCCGCGAACTGGAAGCCCGCGTCCGGGCGGTGCTCCGGCGGTTTGCCGGAGACGAGTCCCCGATTCTCCAGGTCGGCGACGTGCGCCTCGATCGAGAGCAGCGCATGGCGTGGGTGCGGGGGCTCCCGATCGACCTGTCCGCCATGGCGTTCGACCTCTTGGCGTTCCTCATGACCCATCCGGGAAGGGTCTTTACTCGCCTCGAGCTGCTCGAGGCCGTGCGGGGCGAGACGTACGGAAGCTTCGAGCGATCGGTCGACTCCCACATCAAGCGGCTCCGCCAGAAGATCGAAGAAGACCCGGCAGATCCGAAGCACGTGCTGACCGTGTTCGGCATCGGGTACAAGATGGCGCGCGGCGATGAGTCGCCTTCTCACGGAGACGCACCGTCCGGGGAGAGCGAGGCGTGAGGAATCCGCTGCATCGCTTGTCATTCCAGACGAAGCTCTTGGCTTCCTTCGCCACGGTCATCGTCCTGGCAACCATCGCCGGATACGTGTTCATCAACCAATCGGTCAACCGCGCCTTCTCGAGCTTCGCCGTCCAGCGGCTCTCGCTCGAGGATCAGTTGCTCATCCAACTGATCGCCAACTACTACCAGCGGAGCGGCAGCCTCGAGGGGGTTGCGGAGGTTCTCGGGCGTGGGCCGCGAGGGATCCCGTTCACGCTGGTCGATTCGTCCCGCACGGTGATTGTCTCCCCGGATCCGCGGAGGGTCGGCAAGCAGCTGGCCGAAGACGAGGTTCGGCAAGGCCAACGCGTGGTCCTGGCAACGGGAGAGGTATGGACGGCTCTTCGCTATCCGCCCGAGCCGCCTCGGCCGTTCGGAGCGCTGGAACGAGGGTTCCTGCTCACGACGCGTCGGGCGCTGTGGCTTGCCGGGTTCACCGCCGGGGCGGGCGGCCTCTTGCTGGCCATCCTGCTCCTCCGCCAGACAACCAGCCCCTTGCGGCGACTGGAAGCGGCGACGCGCCGAATCGCGGAGGGACACCTCGATGAGCGCGTCCGCGTCGACTCATCGGACGAGATCGGGCGCCTGGCTGCGTCGTTCAACGACATGGCGGCGACCCTCGAGTCCGCCGAGCGGGCGAAGCAGCAGATGATCGCCGACATTTCCCACGAGCTGCGAACGCCTCTCTCCGCGGTTCGCTCCGCGCTCGAGGGGTTGCGGGACGGGCTGATCGAACCCTCCCAAGCGACGTTCACCGCCCTTCACAACCGCCTTCTCTTGTTCACGAGGCTCGTCAACGACCTCCACCAGCTGACCCTCGCGGACGCCGGCCAACTGTCGATTGAAAAGAGGCCGACTCCGATCGGCGCGGTCCTCGAAGGAATCGTCGACACGGTCGGCGCGGAAGTGGAGGACGCAGGGATCGTGTGGAAAGAGGACATCGACCCGCAGCTGCCGACCCTCGACCTCGACGCGCACCGGATCGAGCAGGTCTTCCTGAACCTCTTGTCCAACGCCATCCGCCACACCCCAAGCGGTGGAACGATCCGGCTCTCCGCGCGGAGAGAGGCGGACGACGGCATCGTGGTCAGCGTGTGCGACACCGGCCCCGGCCTCCGCCTGGAAGACCTGGAGCGCGTCTTCGAGCGCTTCTACCGCGCGGATGCTTCAAGGTCGAGTGACGACGGCGGAGCCGGCCTCGGCCTTTCGATCGCCAAGGTCCTCGTCGAGGCGCACGGAGGGCGGATCTGGGCGGAAAACGCCCCTCGGGGCGGCGCCTGCTTCCACGTGGCCTTGCCGATCGGCCGCTCCGGGGTGGGTGAAAAGGAATCCGCCGCCCCGGAGTGAGGCGGCGGTCCTGCTCCTCGGAAAGGGCAAGCGAGAGGGCACTATCGCACGTCGAGGAGTCGACGCAGCATCGTGATTCCCTGCGATCCGGTTCTTGCCACGCTCGAGGGGTCGACCCCCGAGCCGATTGTTGTTGTCTGTGTGTCCACGTCGCATCCTCCTGTGCTTAGGAAGAAACCTAGTCTCCGAGAATGAACGCCCTCGTGCAGTCCTGTGTCAGAACGGTGAAGCTCCCTCGGTCCGGGCTGGCGGCTCCCAGAGCGCGATCTCGCTTCGACGTTCCCGGGCGCATACACTCACGGCGGACAGGGCATACGCCGGGCAAGGGAGGCCGAATGAGAGGTTGGGGAATCGCAGTCATCGCAGGAGTGCTCTCTGCGGCCTCGCTTTCCGCATCCGCCGAGGTTCGCGTCCTTTGCACGACGACCATCGTGGGCGACGTCGTGGCGCACGTCGCGGGAAGCGATCTCTCCGTCACCGTTCTCCTGCCGGTGAACGCAGACCCGCACTCGTTCGAGGCGACGCCGAGCGATCTCGTCGAGATCGCCCGCGCCGACGTGATCTTCGAGAACGGCGCGGGCCTCGAAGCGTTCCTCGCCCCCCTCCTCGAGACGACGAGAGCGCGCATCGTCGACCTCTCGGCGGGCCTTACGCTCCGCGTGCTCTCGCCGGAAGAGGGCCACGAGGGCGAGGGCGTCGATCCCCACGTCTGGTTCGACCCCACGAACGTCATCGCCTGGGTCGACCTCGTCGCGGAGGTCCTCGGAGACGTGGACCCTGACCACGCGGCGGGGTATCGGGAGCGTGCCAAGGACTACGCGCAGTCCCTGCGGGATCTCGATGCCTGGATCTTCGAGCAGGTCTCCCGGCTTTCCCCTGCACGCCGCAGGCTCGTAACCGACCACGACTCGTTCGGCTACTTCGCCAACCGGTACGGGTTTCTCCTCATCGGGACGGTTCTTCCGGGGCTGAGCGCGATGTCCGAGCCGTCGGCGCGCGAGGTCGCGGCGTTGGAGACCGCCATCCTCGAGGCAAAGGTCCCCGCCGTCTTCGTCGGAACGACCGTGAATCCTGCACTGGCTTCGCAGGTGGCCGCCGATACCGGCGCTCAGCTTGTCGTCCTGTACACCGGATCCTTGAGCGACGCCGACGGACCTGCGCCAACCTACGTCGACCTTCTGCGCTACGACGTCCTACGAATCGTGGCCGCCCTGGGGGGCTCTCCTTGACCTCCCTGCGACCGACCGCCGCAAGGGGCGGACGGCGAACGACCGAGGCCGTCCACGATCCGAGCGCCCCGGCTCTGCGGATCCGCGACCTTCGCGTCTCCTACGGAGAGCGCCTCGCCTTGGAGTCGATCACCTTCAACCTCCCGGTTGGGGCGCGGCTGGCCGTCGTCGGTCCGAACGGCGCCGGCAAGAGCACACTGCTCAAGGCCATCGCCGGGATCGTCCGATGCGCCCACGGCTCGATCGCCGTTCACGGCGTCGTCCCCGAGGGGCACATCTGCATCGCGTACCTCCCCCAGCGAAACGACGTTGACTGGCGGTTTCCGGTCACCGCCTTCGACGCCGTGATGATGGGGCGCATCGGCCGCCTCGGACCGCTGCGTCACCCGAAGGAGCGGGATCGCGCCATCGTGCGAGAGGCGCTCGCGCTCGTCGGTCTTGGGGATCGCGGGAAACGAAGGATCGGAGAGCTTTCCGGCGGCGAGCAGCAGCGGATGTTCATCGCAAGAGCGATCGCTCAGGAAGCGGAGTTGGTGCTCTTCGACGAGCCGCTCGCCGGCCTCGACGTTTCGTCGCAGAACGAGGTCCTAGGACTCCTCGCGCAGCTTCGAAAGGCAACGATCCTCGTCGCTCTGCACGACCTCGGGATCGCCGCGACGCGTTTTGAGTACGTGCTCCTGTTGCGGGGGCGGATGCTCGGCTTCGGCCGGCCGGCCGACGTCCTCCAGCCGGAGACCCTCCGCCAGGCTTACGGCGGGGCGCTGCGCATGGTGAGCACGGAGGACGGCGTTCTCGTCGTCCACGACACGGCCTGTACGGCGGAGGATCGGTGTCCGTGATCGACTGGCTGATCGCCCCTCTGCAGTACCCGTTCATGGTCCGGGCCCTCGCGGCGTCGGTCCTCGTGAGCGGCCTCTGCGCGGTGGTCGGCGCGTACGTCGTCCTGCGGTCGATGGCCTTCCTCGGCGACGCGCTGGCCCACTCCGTCCTGCCCGGGATCGCCGCCGGCCTCCTCATCTCAGGACGCGGCGATCGCCGCTCCTTGTTCTGGTGGGCGCTCGGCACGGCCATCGCCGTCTCGCTCGGAATTGGGTGGATTGGCGAACGCAGCAGGATCCGGGAGGACACGGCCATTGGGATCGTCTTCGCAGGGATGTTCGCGCTGGGCGTCGCTCTGCTCTCGACGGTTCGAGGGTTTGCCGTCGACCTCGTCCACATCCTCTTCGGCAACGTGCTTGGCGTCTCGCCGTGGGACCTGGCCGTGATCGGGGGGTTCGGAGCCGCCGTTCTCCTGACCGTGATTCTCTTCTACAAGGAGTTCCTCCTCGTGACGTTCGACCCGACGCTCGCGTCGACCTTGCGGATTCGGGCGTCCTTCTACCGCCGCCTCCTCTTGGTCCTCGTGGCCGTCGTCGTTGTGGTGTCCCTTCAGACGGTCGGCCTCGGGCTGATGTTGGCCATGCTGATCACCCCTGCGACGACGGCGTTTCTCCTGACCCGTCGCCTGCCCTGGATGATGGGGATCGGCGCAGTCCTTGGCATCGTCTCCGGCGTGGTTGGCCTGTACCTGTCGTTCTACTGGGGCATCGCCTCCGGCGCCGCCATCGTGCTCGTGGCCACAGGGTTCTTCCTCGTCGCTTTGCTCGTCTCACGTCGTCGGGACGTTCTCCGCTGGCGGCTCAAGCGGCGCTCCGGCCGGCCGGTTGCGGCGGAGTAAGCCGCGCTGTACTGTGCTCCCCCCATGATCCACATCCGAAGGGCTACGCAGGAGGACGCAGAGCGGATTCTCGCGATCTCGGCCCAGGTGTGGGACGGCAACGACTACGTTCCGTCGACCCTTGCAGACTGGCTCGTCGACCCGAGCGGCGAGCTTGTCGTGGCCGAAGTCGACGGCGCCGTCGCAAGCTTCGCGTACCGCACCTGGCTTCTCCCCGGACACGCCTGGCTGCAAGGAATCCGAACGGACCCGGACTACCGAGGGAAAGGCGTGGGCACGGCGCTCTCGCAAGCGCTCGTCGATCGCGCGTGGCGGGCCGGCGCGGCGCGGATCTCCCTGTCCACGTACTTCGACAACACGCCGTCGATCCGCATCATTGAGTCTCTCGGATTCAAGCGCGTCGCCTCGTTCGTCGTCCTGGAGCGGACGGTGGAGGCGCCTCCCCTTCCGGCGACCGCGGACCCGGACGTCGCGAAACCGACGTCAGACGAGGCGGCGCAGTTCATTCTGGGCTCCCCGTGCCTCGCGACGGCGCGCGGCTGGTATCCGTTCCAGTGGCTCTTCCTCCCCTTCGCCGCGCGACCGCAAGCGTTCCTGGAGAATACGCCCTACCGAGTCGGAATCCGCTCGAGCGGCGGATGGAGATCCCTTCTCTGTGCGGCGCCCGGCCGGGAGGCGGGCGACGCGGCGTTCCTGT
This sequence comes from Candidatus Bipolaricaulota bacterium, assembly GCA_041302745.1. Lineage (GTDB taxonomy): Bacteria > Bipolaricaulota > Bipolaricaulia > UBA7950 > UBA9294 > JAPLGD01. Next base: position 10,017 of record JBFYQP010000185.1, read on the forward strand.
CGTTCCTCGACGGCGATCCGAGGGACTTCGCCGCGCTGGTCACGCAGGCATCGCGGGACCTCGCAACCACGACATGGGAATCCATGATCCCTCGCCACGGCGACGACGTCGCCCGAGCCCTCCCGTTTCTTCTGGAACTCGGGTTCAAGCCATGGCAGAACGGAAGGGAAGACGTGCTCTGCTACGAACTCGTCGCGTCCCGCCTCGAGGGGCGCTCCGACGCGTAGCGCAAGCGGCCAGAGAGTGCGGAGATCTTAGGAACCGCCGGACGCGGAGAGGAGCCTAACAGCGTCCCGAAACCCGTCGAGGGGGCTTTCTCCCCCGCGCTGCACCTCGAGGATTCCTCGGCCCGTGTAGTGGATATCCTCGAGAATGCTGAACAGGTCGCTCCAATCGATTCGTCCCCGCCCCGGCGCGTCGTGGCTGTCGTTCACGCCATCGGTGTCGTGGAGGTGCAGGTGAGCGAGCTGGCCTCGATAGCGGCGAAGGTAGTCGCGAAGAGGATGCCGCCCCGCGTCGGACGAGAGGAACGCGTGCCCGACGTCGATGCAGATGCCGAGGTTGGATGCCGCCGGGTCGTCGCCGAAGTCGTCGAGGGCTCGATCGAGAGCCCACATGGCGTTCGGGGTGTTCTCGAGGGCGATCTTCACCCTCCGTTGCCGCCCGTGATCAAGGATCCGCTCGATCTCCGGCACGTCGGGACGCCGATCCG
>JBFYQP010000196.1:0-5897 GCA_041302745.1 Candidatus Bipolaricaulota bacterium
GCGGAGCGACCACCTCCGGACGACGGCCAGGAGCACCCGCAGGGCGGTCGGCGTCCCCGGCGGCGTGCCGGCGAATCGGTACAACAGGTAGGTCCACGCAACGTCCGCGGCCGGGTGTCCGGCCGATGCGGGTCCCCAATCGATGACCATCGGCGAGCCTGTTCGCAGGATGACGTTGTCGGGGTGGAAGTCGCCGTGGCACACCTGCCGCACGTCTGGCAGCGCTTGCAGCCGTTCCCGCGCCGCTTGGTGTGCGCGCTCGCCGATCGCACCGCTCGCGCGCTCGATGCTCCACTCGATGCGCTCGCGCATCGGCGGAAGCCCCTCGCCTGGCGCTGAGTGGATCTCGGCGTGCAGAACCGCCAGCCGGCGCGAATGGGCGATCAGCATCCAGGGGCGCGCCCCCAGATCGCGCATCATCGTCGGGCCGTCGATCCGCTCGAACAGGATGCCGAGACGTCCGTCGACCTCGTAGACGCCGTCCGACGCGTCTGAGTCGTACACCGCGGGAGCCGGAAGCCCGGCGCGATGGGCGATGCGCGACACCTCCGCCTCTCGCCGCACGTAGTCCCTGCTGCTCCCCGCGAGGTAGAGCTTCATCACCCGGCCGTCGTCCCACGCCAGGATTTCGGCCGTTCGTCCGCGGCCGACTATCTCTCGATCTCGCGGCGCCATCGCCCGTTCCCTCCCGCTCTCTGCTCAAAGGCTCCAACGCATGCGGCCTCTTCAGCGCCCTTAACGCGGTCCCGACTCCACCGCCTGGAGCGAGCGGCAGTCTCCCCGATCCTGCGATGGTCCTCAATCGCGCAGAGGCCGATGTCGACCGCCACCGCTGCCGCAATCGCCGAGCACCTTCAGGTCGCAAGCGAGCGTCCCGAAGGATCCTGCCACCGGACTCACGGTCGGACCTCACTCCCGTCTCGCAAGCACAACCCTGCAGCCCGGCGATCCCCGCTAGAACCTAGTGCTAGACTGCAGGACAAGACTCCGCCGCCTCTAGAACCTCGTGCTGGATTGCAAGACCAGACCCCGCTGCCTTGACCCACAGCCGAAAACCAAGACTAGACCCTGCGTCTCCAGCTTGTTCGCCCGTCAGCCACAGAGGCCCTCGTCGCTTCCAGCCTGGCGCTCCCACTCCACGGCGAGGTGTTGCCCCGTTATGCGCGTCGACACGACCTTGAACCCGACTTCCTCCGCCAGGCGCTCGTAGTAGGCCGCGTCGCGCCCCTCGTCCGGCCACCGGACGCCGTAGCCGGTGGAGACGGCCTTGCCGTCGGGCAGTTCTATCGTCATGGGGAAGATGGCGACGTCCTTCTTGTCGCCTCTGCGTGGCGGGATGACGGCATCCCAGATCAGGAACCGGCCGCCGGGGGCGAGGACGCGGAGGACTTCCTCGAACACGCGCGGATGGTCCTCGGCCTTCATGTACATGAGGGAGAAGAAGGCGGTCACGGTCTTGAACGTGCCGTCGAGGAACCCGAGCTCGCGGGCGTCCATGACGATCTTGAGCGGTCCGGCGGGGGCCTCTTGCAGCTCCTCTCGCAGGCGGTCGATGGCGACGACGCGGTCGCCGGCGATCTGACCGATGACGCCCTCACCGCCGCCGCCGATGTCGAGGATCGCTCCCGCGGAGGGCAGGCCGCTCACGACGACGTGCTGACGCTCGAACGTGTGGGCGCGCTCGTCCTCGGGGTCGGGCTCGAGGGTCCTTCGCATTTGGAGATCCTTGGCTCCTTCGGGAGCCTCGTCCTCGACAAAGCCCAGCTTCGTGTACAAGGCCCGCGCCGGGGCGTTGTCGGCGCGCACGTAGAGGACGACCGTCTTGGCGTCGCCCTTCAGAGACACAAGCATCTGCTCGAGGATCGCGCGGGCGACTCCGCGGCCGCGGTGCGCCTCGTGAACGTAGATGTCGAAGAGCAGGCACGTATCCGCAGGCATCCCGGGAGCGACGCCGACCCAGACGAAGCCGAGTTCCTTTTCCGCTTCGTCCCGGGCAATCCGGAACGCGTGGCCGGGCGAGTCCATGCCCTTCGGCAGAAGCACGGGGATCATCGCTTCGAGCTGCTCACGCTCTCTCTTCAGGTCGGTGCCGTTCACCCACGCGCGGTCCTCGGCCTGACGCTCGGCGGAGAACGCGAGCCAGCGATCGAACTCGTCCTGCGTGGGTCGATGGAGCTTCACCATAGCTTATCCTCCTGCCTCTGCCCCTGTTTGTTAGTCCGGCTCAGAGGTCGGACGGTTCACTGGGCAACTTGGCGCCTCGCCATACGAGACTCTCCGGCAGGTGGATGGCCACCTGGCAGGAGTCGGAGCCGGTGAGGAGCGAGCGCACGTGCTCGACTCGAACGGGAACGCCGAGGATCGACTCCCAGATCGGCGGGAACCAGCCGAGGCCGCAGCCGCAGAAGGTGGGCGACATCGCCTCGCCCGCGCGGAACGCCTCCCGGACGAACGTGCAGTGGCAGTAGCTGATCCGCCGCTCGAGCGGCGTCTTCGCCTTCAGGAACCCCTCGGGGTCGTAGGGGATCTTGGTGATGTAGATCACATTCCCCACCCGCTGCGGGTGCTCGAACCACGAGGTCCCGCCCGCGGTCTTGTCCTGCATCATGTGCGCGAGCAAGACGTCGATGCTCGCAGACTCCTGATAGATCCGGCGCATCTCTTCGTTCCGCGCGTCGGGCGAGCGATGGGAGCATCGTCCGAGGATCGCACAGCGGGCTTTCCCATCGGGCACGGCGCGGTCGAGGCGGTCGACGGCCTCGCGAACCCACGCGGCTCGTTGGGCCGCCGGCGCGTCCTCCGCCGGGCACGCCGCGCCTTCGAGCACTCGCTTTCGCGCGTCGAGCCCCGCCTCTTCCTCGACACCTCGGGCAAGCCCGTCGGCCCACGCCCCGAATCCGAGCGAGAACTGGACTTCGACGCGCTGTCTCTCCGTCAGTGGCCGGAGCTCGCCGCCGACGTCAAGGTACACCGTTCGCCGGGGACCGTTGCCGAAGAACCATCGGTCGAAGACCTCGTCGCGGATTGCCGCCATCCGCGTCTGCCACGAATCCGGAGCCTCGGGGGGCGCGAACACGCCGTCGTGTTGGACTGCAAGGACGTTTCCACCGTCCAGAACACGCGTCGACACCCCCGCCTTCTCGGCCGCCTCGGAGACGGGGTAGGCGGCTTCGAGATCCCTTCCGAGCACGGGCGAGTCCCCGTGAACGAGGAGCAGCGCGGGACCGGCGATGAGCGACCCGACCCGCTCGCGCAGCGCGGCAAACCGGGCGGGGGCATCGTCCACTCTGCCGAACCACCGGACACCTGAGATGCGAATCGGCGGAACCTGCTTCTCGGAAACGCCCGCGAGCCGAACCATCGATCCTCCCTGCAGAACTCCGCTCCGCGCACGTCCCGGCGCCGGGGTCTGCAGCACCATCATGCGCACGGAAGTCTCGGCAGCGTCTCCGACGCTCGGCGTTCGGCGGACGGCCCTGCGCTACGGGCGGGCTCGAAGACTCATCGAGCGTACGGACCCGAGGGGCGTAGAGGAAGATGTCACCACTTGCCGCGTTATTCCTTCCATACTATGATCCGTCTCATTCGGCCGGAAGCGCGACAGGCAGACAAACTCAAGTCCTGCCGCGGCGGATGACCCCGCCTGCCAAGCGCGGCCCGCGGGGGCGAGGAGGGACGACGTGTCAGACCTATCGATAGCCTTGGTGGCCCTTGTGGGCGGCATCCTTCTCCTGATCGTGCTTCTCCGTTCGATTCGGAGCATCGGACCGACCCAGGTGGGCCTTGTCCTCAAGCGCGTCAGCTTCAGGAAGCTGAAGGGCGACGACCCGATCGCGTTCCACGGAGAGGCGGGATACCAGGCCGAGCTGCTCCGGGCCGGCCTCTGGTTCAAGCTGTGGCCGATCTACAAGGTCACTCGCCATCCCATGGTTCAGGTGCCCGCCGGCGAGATCGGCGTCGTCATCGCCCAAGTCGGCGGGAGCCTCAAGGAGGGGCAGAAGTCCGGAGTGTACAAGCCCGTCTTCGGCGACTTCTCCGACGTTCGAGCGTTTGTCGACAATGGGGGCCAGAAGGGACCGCAGCGGCCGACGCTGCGCCCAGGCTCGGTCCTTGCTATCCACCCGGCGGCGTTCATCGTCCGCACGGCGAGCGGGACGTACGGGGTTCCGATCTCCAAGGAGGCGCTCGAGAAGGCGCGAGCGCTTCCGTCGGATCGGTTCAAACAGGTTGTCATCCGGCCGCAGGTCGTTGTCGGATCCGAACAGCAGGAGGTCGGCGCGCTCCACGTCCACGATCAGCTGTTCCAGAACGTCGAGAAGCGGAACGTGTTCGCCGTCGACGGAGGCGGTCGAGGCGAAGCCGCAACCTCCGAGCACACGAGCCAGAAGGCGACGGCCGAGGTGGGCGGACGCGCGTTCGAGGATCCGATGAAGGGCAAGGTGAAGCTCGTCGACGTGATCGGCATCGTGCGCGTGCACGAGGGTCCGCCGCTCGATCCGGGCGACATCGCATGCCGCATCGGGGGATTCGACGACATCCGCAAGCGGGAGGAAACCGGCGCGACCGACGCGCAGCTGTCGGACCTCATCCTCGACAGCAAGGTCAAGCTCCACGACAACTACCAGGACTTCCAGGCGTTCCTCGACGCGGGCGGCAAGATCGGCCTGCAGCATGATCCGCTGCTCTACGGAACGTTCAACCTGAATCCCTACCTGGTCGAAGTGGAGCTGGTCCCGATGCTCGTCGTCGAGCAGGGTCAGGTGGCCGTAGTCAAGTCGTACGTCGGGCTCGTGCCCCAGGATACGTCGGGCGAGGAGTTTCGCTTCGGAACGCTTGTGCGGCCCGGACACCGTGGGATCTGGCAGGAGACGCTGCGCACGGGGAAGTACGCGATCAACCCCCGGTGCTACGACGCGGAGATCGTTCCGACCTCGATCCTGACGCTCAACTGGGCGACGCAGGTTTCCGAGGCCCACCGGCTGGACCGCCACCTGAGCCAGATCGTCGCGAAGAGCCGCGAGGGGTTCGTGTTCAAGATCGACCTTCAGGTCCAGATCCACGTGCCGGACACGATGGCGTCGCGCGTCATCTCCGCCGTGGGCACCATGCAGAACCTCGTCAACGAGGTGCTGCAGGCGGCCGTCGGCAACCACTTCCGCGACAAGCTCCAGAGCATGCCCGCAATCCAGTTCATCGAGAACCGCCAGAAGGTGCAGGAAGAGGCGTTCCAGCACATCATGAATCAGCTGAAGGTGTACAACGTCGACACGCGCGGCGTCTTCATCCAGGACGTCATCCTGCCCGAGGAGCTCACCAAGGTCCTCACGGAGCGCGAGATCGCAAACCAGCAGATCCTGACCTTGCAGAAGCAACAGGCGGCGGAGACCGCGCGCATTTCGACCGAGCAGCAGCGCGGACTCGCCGACCAGCAAGCGGCGCTGGCGCGCTCGAGCGTCGGCATCGACATCGCCCAGAACACAGCGTCTGCCCGCATGCGCGAGGCGGACGGCGAAGCGACCTACCTCGAGAAGGTCGGCACCGCAAAGGGAGCCGAGGTTCGGGCCGTGGCGCTGGCCAAGGCAGACGGATACATCCGGCAGACGGAGGCGCTGGGGCGAGATGGCACGACGCTCGTCAACGTCGTCCAGGCGCTGGCGGCAAGCCAGCAGCCGTTCGTTCCCGAGGTCAACGTCTCGGGGGGCAGCGGCGGGGATCAAGGCGCGATGAGCGCGTTCTTCGCTTCGCTGACCGGTCTTGCGCGAGCCGGGAAGCTGGGCGAGGTCCTGGCCGCCGTTGGGGTCACCCCGGAGGCGGGTGCCAAGAAACCGTAGCGAGATCGGGGGAGTCTAGGACTCCCTGCACACAGCGGGCGAGGCCCCGCGGAAACGCGGGGCCTC
>JBFYQP010000213.1:0-8363 GCA_041302745.1 Candidatus Bipolaricaulota bacterium
GCCTCATCGCTCCGCTCCTCGGGACCGCACGAGACGGAGGAAGAGAAGCAAAAACGCGGGAATCCCAAGCAACCCGGTCAGGATCCCGAGTGGGATCTCGCTCGGCAAGGCCGTACGGGCCACGGTGTCCAGACCGATGAGCGCCGCCGCGCCGAGGACCGCCGACGTCGGAATCAGCCGCTCGTGATCGGCGCCGACCCACGCGCGCGCGAAGTGGGGGACGACGAGCCCGATCCAGCCGATCATTCCCGAGATCGAGACCGATGCCGCAATGAGAACCGTCGCGACGCCGATCACGACGATGCGAAGCGGCCGTACGTGCACCCCGAGGCTCGCGGCCTCCGCGTCGCTGAGCGTGAGGAGATTCATGCGCCACGAGAAGAGGCCGAAGAATGCGATTCCTACAACGCTCGCTGCAGCGACGGGAAGCAGCGTCTCCCACCGGCTCGCGCTGAGACCACCGAGCAGCCAGTAGGTGATCGCGGGAAGCCGACTCAGCGGGTCGGCGACGTACTTGACGAGTCCGATGAGCGCGTCGAACAGCGCGCTGACGGCGATCCCGCCGACCACGAGGACGAGCGGAGCCGCGCCGAATCGCCAGCCGATCCAAGCGACCAGCCCGACGGCCGCGATCGCGAAGAGGAACGACAACCCTTGGACGGCCGCGACCCCGCCGGCCAACGAGAGAGCCAGCGCGGCGCCGAACGCCGCCCCGGAGCTGACTCCCAGGACCTTGCCGTCGACGAGCGGGTTGCGGAACAACCCTTGAAGGACGGCGCCGCTCACGGCGAGGTTCGCCCCCACGCACGCCGCGGCAATCGTCCGTGGCAGACGGACGCGCAGGATCAGGGCGCGCAGGACGTCCGAGCCGTCCCCCGAGAACAGGGCGCGTAGGGCCTCGATCGGCCGCACGCCATATCGGCCGACAACAAGCGACACGAGGAACAGGGCCGCCGCGATCGGTATCAGAATCCAGAGAGCGCGGCGGCCTCGTCGCAACGTCATGGATGGGTGAGGAGTTGCAGCTCCGCTTCCGAGAGCGAGTAGTCGTAGTACGTGGTGTAGAACGCGTTCATCTCGCCGGCGATGTCGAGGAAGACCTCGCCCGGATGAAGCGCGTTCGCCAGCCAAAGAACACCAAGCAGGGACTCCGGAACGGGCGTGTCCATCGGCCCGAACACGCGCGGCATGCGGTAGATGCGGTTCTCGCGCACCGCGCGAACCGCTTGCCAATCCGGATTCGCCGCGAGGTCGGCCGGCTTCACGGGACCGTACGGAGGGATGACGATGACGTCGGGATCCCACACCAGAACCTGTTCGAGGTTCACCGTGTTCCAGCCGCCGCGCAGGTCCGCACTCACCGAGACGCCGCCCGCCGTCTCGATCAGCCACGTCTGGTACATGTCGCCGCTTGCCGCCTTGAGTGGATCCGTGCCGACGAACAACACGCGCGGTCGGTCTGCGGGGGCGACCCCGCTGAGATCGTGCTCGACCGTCTCGGTGATGCGCAGGAAGTCGTAGAGAAAGAGCGCCGCACGCCGCTTTGCCTCGGGGCCGAGCGCCTGCGCGAGGGTGACCGTCGCCTGCCGCAGCTGGTCCGGCGTCTCGATCAGGCATTGGATCACGGGAATCCCGAGATCGCCCAGCTGTCTGGCGAACGCGCTATGCTTTGAGCCGTCTGCAATCACGAGCTGTGCGCTGCGCGCGACCATGTCTTCCACGTTCGGGTCGCCGAACGCGAGGATGTCGGCCAGCCGCGGCTCGATCCTGAACATCGAGTCCCACGCTTGCGAGATCCCCTTCACGCCGACGTACCACGCCTCGACAAGGAGATCCCCAGCCCCGAGCGCGTAAATGAGGTACGTGCCGGAGCCGTACGCGCAAATCAGCCGCTCCACGGGTTGGGGAACAAGAACGGAGGCTCCGGTCGAATCGACGACCTGCACGCCATCCTGTCCGAACGCCGTGACGAGCAGGCTCACAGAGAGGCTTACGGCAATTCCCATGGCCAGCCAACGCTTCACGTCTCCTCCTTCGCGGACTCCAACAGCTCTCTATTCGCATCCAGCCAGCGAATTGCGGTCTCCATCTGCCCTGCACGGAACGAGCACGTCGCCGCGGCGACCGCTCCGTCGTCGCTCGAAGCGGAGCCCCGCTCCCTGAGCGCCGCCAAGATGACGCACAGCTGGCTCCTCTGTGCGTCGACGAGCCCTCGGACGGCCTCCGGCCGCAACCTCCGGAGGAAGTAGACCTTGGCCAGGAAGACCACGCGCAGGTCGCGGGGGTGCGTGACCGGGGAGCACGCCCACCGCCAGAAGGCTCGACGCCCTTCCGCGGTCACGGAGTACATCTGGCGAGATGGGCGGTCCTCCTGCGGCTCGACCTCGACCGCGGCCCAGTTCTCTTCGACGAGGCGATGGAGGACGCTGTACAGCTGGCTCAACGCGATGTGCCACAGGGCTCCGAGCCCGTCCGACAAGTCCCGGTGGAGGTCGTAGCCATGGCGAGGGGCTTCGACCAGAAACCCAAGTGCCGCGTACTCGACCGGGAAGCCGCGTGAAGGACGGTATTCCATATTGGAGTATTCTACTCTGGATGGTTTTCGCGAGCCAATCGGTTGCCCCGAACCGCCGGTCCCGCTAGGATGCCGAGTCCCATCGGCTCCCGTCGCGTGAAAGGAACCCACCCGTGGCAAGGAAGTCCGAGTCATCCCGAGCACCCCGTATCCACCTGGCCAGCCTCGGCTGCGCCAAGAACCTGGTCGACTCCGAGCGCCTCCTCGGCCGCCTTGCCGCCGCGGGCGCGATCGTCGGGGCACCGCTCGACGAAGCCGACATGGCCATCGTCAACACGTGCGGGTTCATCGCACCCGCACGAGAGGAGTCGGTCGACACAATCCGCGAGTACGCCGCGTGGCGCACCGAGGTCCCGACGAGGCGGCTCTTCGTGATGGGATGCCTTGTCGCGCGATCCCTCGAGGAGTTGCACGCGCTGGTCCCCGAGGTCGACGGGTTCTTCGGAATCGACGACCACGCGGCCATCGCCCGTGCGGTCGGGCTCGCCGAAAGCAGCAATGAAGAGGAGGGCAGACTCCTCTTGACGCCTCACCACACGGCGTACCTGCGGATCTCCGACGGATGCGACAACCGGTGCTCGTACTGCACGATCCCGTCGATTCGCGGCCCGTTCCGGAGCCGGCCGATAGACGAGATCCTTCGCGAGGCGTCCGACCTTGCGGCGTTCGGGGTCCGCGAGATCAACGTCATCGGCCAGGACACGAGCCTCTACGGCGCCGACCTCTCGCCGCGCGTCGGAATCCACGATCTCCTGCGCCGCCTGTCGGCGATTCAGGAGTTCCGCTGGATTCGCCTCCTCTACGTTCACCCGGCCCACGTCACGAGCGAGCTCATCGACGCCTACGCCTCACTCCCCAACCTCGTGCCGTACGTCGATCTGCCGCTGCAGCACCTATCCGATCCGATCCTCGCACAGATGAACCGCCACGTCACGCAAGCCGACTGCCTGCGCCTGATCGCGCGGTGGCGCGAGCGGGTGCCGGGCATTTCGTTGCGAACGACGTTCATCGTCGGCTTCCCTGGCGAGACGGAGGAGCAGTTCGGCGAGCTGCTGGGCTTTGTTCGGGACCTCTCTTTCGACCACGTCGGCGCCTTCGCCTACTCCCCCGAGGAAGGAACTCCGGCCGCAGAGCTGCCGAATCGCGTCCCCTCCGGAGTCGTCCTGGACCGCCTCCGACGGCTGATGGAGCTGCAGCAGGAGATCGTGCGCCGAGCCAACAAGGCGCGCGTAGGGACGGACGTCGAGGTGCTCGTCGATGCGCCTGCAGGAGTACGCGACGTCTGGATCGCCCGCACGGCGACGCAGGCTCCCGACGTCGACGCCGTGACACGACTCCGAGGCAAGCGCCTCGCCGCGGGTCGGTTCGTACGTGCCCGAATCGTCGGGTTTGACGACTACGACCTCGAGGCCGTGGCGATCGCCTAGGCCGCGGCGCCAAGCGCCTCGTCCGGCGACGCGAGCAGCCTTTCCACGCAGCCGAAGAAGCGTCCGACATGAACCCCGTCGACCAGCGCGTGGTGGGCCTGAACGTTGAGAGGCATCGCAAGCCGACGGCCGACGTCGCGGTACTTGCCCCACGCGATCCGCGGCACGGAGTCCGGAGGATCGAGCGGAACCGGGTGGACCATCCCCGTAAACGCCACCCAGGGGATCGCCGTCATGAACAAGAGATCGTCCCGATCGGGCTCCGACCAGAGCGACGCAACGCGACGAGCACGCTCGATGCGCAGCTTCGCGTCCGCAGCGAAGTGACCAAAGCCGTTCTCGTACCTGAGCGTCACGAAGCGGAACGTCCCGTCGTCGGCAAGCACGGTGATGGAGGGATGCACCGCGGCATGCTCAACAACCCCTTCTCCGCGCATCCGCTGGCGGAGCTCGGGAACCTCGTTGGCCGCACGAGCGAGCACATAGACGAGCGCCACGGTGAACGACGTCCCACGAGCGCGAACCGCCTCGCGAAGCGGGCCGACGTCGACGTCGGCCGTTAGGTTGAAGTACGGAAACCCGAACCCGCGAAAGAGCTCGAACGCCTCACGCCGCGGCCAGGAACCAAGATCGATTCGTCGGGGCTCGTTCATACCCCACTCTACTTCACAGCGATACGGGATGCCGTCGGCGCCGCACAGTGACACGCTTGACATTTCTCATGTTCATGGGTTTTGATCTCCTGTACGCTATGTGCGCCTATGACGACGGCCGCAAGGGTGAGCCCCGAGGCCCCTGCTGTCCAAGAGGGTGGGTCGAGCCGACATGCTGACGAACGAGAACTGGGAACTCCTCCTGTCGCGAATTGAGGGGCAGAAGTGCACCCCTTTCCTCGGCGCGGGCGCGTGCGCGGGGGTTCTCCCCCTGGGCGGCGAAATCGCGGCACGATGGAGCCACGACTACGGCTACCCCCTGGACAGCGGCTCGGACCTGGCCCGCGTCGCGCAGTACCTCGCCGTCGAGTACGACCCGATGTTCCCGAAAGAGGAGTTCGTCCGTCAGTTCCTCGTTGGCGCAGCGCTTCCGGACTTCGACGATCCCCTCGAGCCGCACTCCTTCCTCGCGTCCCTGCCCCTCAAGCTCTATCTGACGACGAACTACGACGACCTCATGTTCGCAGCGCTCGAGCACCACGGCCGCTCGCCCCGGCGCGCCGTGTGCCGGTGGAACACGCGCCTCCGCGATAAGGAATGCCTCTTTGACTCCGCCCCGCCGACCGTGGAGGAGCCCGTGGTCTTTCACCTTCACGGCTGGCACGGGGTCCCGGAGTCGCTCGTCTTGACCGAGGACGACTACCTGAACTACCTCGTGACCATCTCCCAAGACCCGCTGCTTCTTCACCCCGTCGTGAAGGAGGCTCTCAGCGGTCGATCTCTGCTCTTCCTCGGCTACAGCCTCGGCGATTGGAGCTTCCGAGTGCTCTTTCAGGGGCTGGTGGGCACAACGGAGTCGAGCCTTCGGCGATTGAGCGTGACGGTCCAGCTGCCGCCCATCTCCCCAGACGCGCCGGTGGACATGCGCTCGCGTGCCAAGGAGTACCTGGCGGCCTACTTCGAGCGGATGGACATGCGCGTCTATTGGGGCGATGCGCGCAGCTTCGCCAAGGAGCTCTGTGAGCGGCGACAACGGCTTCCAGAATGCGCCTAGGGACGCGGCGCGAATCGCCAATCCCTACGTCGGCCCGCGGCCGTTCGATGAGCGTGAGGAGACGCTCTTCTTCGGGCGAACAAGGGAGATCGCGGCGCTTCGCGCCATGATTACGGCTCATCGCATCGTCCTCCTGTACGCGGAGTCCGGAGCCGGGAAGACGTCGCTGCTTCAAGCGGGGCTGGTCCCAGAGCTTCGCCGAGAAGGGTTCGAGGTGCTCCCTTCGGCGCGGGCGGGCGCTGTCACCTCGGATCTCTGCTCCAGTTCACAGGCCAATGTCTTCGTCCGCAACGCACTCGTGCAGTGGGTTCCCACAGGCGTTTCCGCACCTGGTCCAAACGTCACAATCGCGGACTACCTCGCCACAAGACCTCATCGGGTCAGCGCCGACGGGCTTCCGGAGCCGCGCCTTCTCCTCTTCGACCAGTTCGAGGAAGTCTTCGCGAACTACCCCGGGCATCTGCGGGATCAGGAGGGATTCTTCATCCAGGTTCAGGACGCCCTTCGCAACGATCCGCTGCTTCGCGTGCTCTTGATCGTCAGAGAGGACTACCTCGCGTCCTTTGCGCCTCAAGAGATCCTGTTCGATGACCGGTTGAGGAATCGGTTCCGTCTTGAACGGCTCGGCAAGGACGCCGCGCTCGCGGCCGTCACGAAGCCCCTTGCCGCGACAGGGCGGAGCTTCGCCCCGGGAGTCGCCGAAGAACTCGTTCAGAAGCTGTCCGTCATCCGGCTCGAGAAGGAGGGCGGGCTAGAGTTCGTCGAGGGCGAGTTCGTCGAGCCGGTTCTGCTGCAGGTCGTCTGTCAGCAGTTCTGGAACTCCCTCTCCAAGGACGTGGCGGTGATCTCCCACACGCATCTCACCGCTGTCGGAGAACTCCACGTCGTTCTCGCACGCTACTACGAGGAGGCCATCCGTCGCGTGGCGCGGAAGACGTCAACGCACGAAATCGCGTTGCGTCGGATCTTCGAGCGCTACTTGATCACATCGACGGGGACTCGTGGGACGATGCACGTCGAGGCAGAGCGCACCGGGGGGGTTCGAAACAGGGCCATCGACGCGCTGGAAGCGGAGCGGATGATTCGGAGCGAAAGACGCGCTGGAGCTCGCTGGATCGAGATTCCGCACGACTCGCTCGTCGAGCCGATCCGGCGATCCAACGCCCGGTGGGCGACCCGGCGGAGGCGCAGGCTGGCCGCGGTGGGAGGAGGGCTCGCGCTCGCCCTCATTGCCGCGGTTTCGAGCGTCTTCCTCGGCCATCGAACACAGCAACTCGAGCTGAACAGCGCCAGAATTGCGTGGGTTGCCAGCCGACTGGACGTCGTCACCGCGCGTCTTGCAGTGCCTGGTGCGCCCGACGGGTCGTACGGCGTCTTCGACCAGGAGTTCGGCGATGCCATGCCCGACGTCGCTCTCGGCTATGCGACCGCTGCGGGACTGGCATCTCAAGAGCAGTCCGCACCGCGCACAACGGCAGGCTACCGGGAGTTCACGGCCCTGCGACGCTTGGCCGAGACGGGCAACGTCGCGGAGCGGTGTGCCGCCGGCGTCGCGCTTGTTGGGCCGCTGTGCCAATGGAACTGGATCCCGACGTGGCTCGAGAGCTTCGCGAAGAACAGCGAGGCCAGTTCCGAACTCCGAAGGGCCGCCGTGCCTGCCTTGGCCGCTCGATGGGCGACGGAGCTGTCGTCGGAGGAGCTCCGCCAACGCGCCGTGGATTCCACACAGACGGAGGAAGTCCGGTATGCCGCCGCGCAGGCCTACTACCGCGTGTTGCGGGGAGAGCTCGAACAGGAGGAGTTCCGAGCGATCTGCTCTCGTGGCGCGCGCACCCCGAATCAGATCGAGCTTGGGTGGGCAGCAGGCGAGTACTTGGCCCTCGACTACGCCGCGGTTGCACCCTCGACGCTCGAGACCTGGGCGAAGCGCGACGCCACGGCAGGGCTGCGAAAAGCCGCTGCCATGGCCCTCTGCACGCGGCTTGTGAATACGGCATCCTCGTACCGGGACGTGCTGCCCTCTCTGCTCGCTCTCTCGCCAAGCGACAGCCGCGAGTACCGCGAAGCGATCATCTTGGCCTTCGCCAAGTTGTACGTGCAAGAGAGCCCAACCAGCATCTTGGCGCAACTGAAACGCGCCATCGCCCGTGCCGGAGGGCTCGGCTCTCTCTGATCTCCGACGGACCCCATCCTCCTCAGCTCAGGACGTCGCCCGAGGATATCGGAACCCCTTCCTGCACCTCGCCGCACAGCGTCCGATAGGCGACAACCTGAGAAGCGGACATCCAGGGTCCGACGACGACAGCGAAGGCAGTTCCGACGATGCACACCACCCACGATTCGATCTTCACGTAGGTCCGGGCGGACGCAAGAGCCGCCACGGGCGCGGCCGGGAGCGCCGTCACGAGGCCGATGGTGAACAGGCGGAGCAAGGATCCCCGCGTGAGCTTCGCACTCCTGCGAAGGCTGTCGAGGACGCCGAGACTCTGGTCGAATAGGAGGAGGCCCGCGTAGCAGTACCGCAGCATCACCCACGCGACGAAGATGGCGGTCGCGAGTCCCGCCACGCCCCAGACCGGGTAGAGCCAGGTCGGAACACCCGCCTCGGACGTCGACGCGACGGCGCCACTCACGAGGAAGGCGAAGAGACCGGG
>JBFYQP010000214.1:0-10547 GCA_041302745.1 Candidatus Bipolaricaulota bacterium
GCCAGCCGATGTCGGCGAGTCCCGTCTGGGCAAGATGCACGTGCGCGTCCACGAAACCGGGGATCACCATGCCCCCACGCACGTCGACCGTCTCGTCGGTCGGGCAATCCATCTCGTCGCCCGTGCCGATCCACGCGATCCTCCCGCCTCGAAGGACGACCGCGTCGCAGTCAGAACGACCCCAGATCTCCCCGCCGCGCAGCGCAATGGATGGGCCGCAGCCCTCTGCCCTAGATGACATTGGCATCTCGCTCCACGCTTCGGGCGACTCCATGCGCTGTTCCTCTTGCCCCGCGTGTCGGTCGGCCTTCCATGGTTCTTCCATCTTACTTTCCACTCACCTCCATGGATACCTCCGCGGTTTGAGATACGCTAGCGCCGTTCCCAACTTCTGGGAGAAGAAAAGCAAGCGACCCCAATGGGGTTGGCTGTTGAGGAGAGGGGGTGAACTCCGTGCCGAAGAAGGAGATTCTTGACAAGCTCTCGATCTACATTCCTCAGAAGAAGATGAGCGACCGGCCCGTCGAGCGGCTGATGAAACTCGGCGAGAAGCAGGATCGCTCCATCAACTACCTCGTCGTCGACGCCATCCTTCAGTACCTCGAGCGCGAGGAGAACCGAAGCTAGCGCGCCCGACCCATGGGACGTCGGCCCGGAGAACGGGACGGAAGAGGCTGCCCCCTTCCGTCCTTTCGTTTGCCCCGACTTGTCTACAGCAGCTCCCGAATCGCCGCGAGATCGACGTGCTTCGTCACGAGATCGCGCAGCCGTTCGACCTTCTTGGTCTCTTCCGACGTGATGAGCGGCTCGATCTTCTCCACCTGCATCGCCACGGCGTAGGTGTCGCCGGGGACCAGGAGCAGCGGGATCTTCTTCTCCGACGCTCGCGAGGTCACGTTCGACGGCGGCAGGATGTTGTTCGTCAGGACGATGGCCGACGTGCCGCCCGCTTCGATCGCCGCGAGGATCATGTCGCTGCGGTCTCCGCTCGTGATCACCATCTTGTCGGGCTCCTTGATCGTCGCTCCGCTCATCGCCGCGGCGACCGACATCGCCCCGACGGTGACCTTCCGGACGACGCGCTGGAGCCCGTCCTCTCCGGCCACCACCCGCGCGAAGAGCCGCTCCGCAACCGTCGCCACGGTCATCGTCGTCAGCTCCTTGTCGTAGGGGATGACGCCAAACACATTGACGCCGAGCCGCTCGATCTCGGGGAGCTGAACCTCGCGGAAGTCCTCCACGTGGAGCACCTTGTTGACGATGACCCCCGCCACCGTCGCTTCGTCGGATCCGACGAAGCGCTCGATGAAGGCGAGGTCGTCGGCGATGTCGTCCTCGCTTCCTCCGGCCACGATCAAGACGGGGAACCCCGTCTCCTGGGAGATCGTGAGTGGGTCCAGGTACACCGATGCCCCGTGCGCCAGGTTCTTTCCGCACTCGATGAGCACCGTATCGCGGTCCACGCTGAGCGACTCCATCACCCGCCGCAGCTCCTTCGCCATCGAGGAGCGGTCGTACATGAAGCGCAGCTTGGAGTGGTCGAAGCCGATGCTCATCGTCTCCGGCTCCTCACCGAGTTGAAGGAGCCGCGAGAACAGCGCGGCATCGTAGTCCCACAAGCGCTTCTTTCGGTACAGGAACCGATCGCCCAGCGGCTTGATGTACCCGAAACGCCGATCGATGGCGCTCGCCAGGCCGACCAACACGCTCGTCTTCCCAGCCCCTTCACGCGTCGACGCTACGATCAGCGACTTCACGCTGCGTCACCCCCCTGATGGTCAAACAGGATCCGCACGTCCACCGCGACGACTCCCTTGCCGTAGTCGTAGACGACGAGCGGGTTCACTTCGATGTCGGTGATCTCCCTGCACTGCGCCGCAAGCTGCCCAAGTCGCACGACCACATCTGCGACAGCTCCCACATCCTTGCGGCTCTCGCCACGCACGCCGAGCAGGAGAGGATACGACCGGATGCTGCCGATCATGATCCGCGCCGTCGCCGGCTCGACCGGCGCCGCACGGAACGCGACGTCCTTCATGACTTCGACGTAGATTCCTCCGAGGCCGAACATGACCACGGGGCCGAACGAGGAGTCCTGCCTCGCGCCGATGATGGTCTCCACTCCGGCTCGAACCATCTCGACGACCTCAATCCCCTCGATCACCGCGTCGGGCTTGTGCGCGAGGCAGCTCTGGAGGATCGCCTGGTAGGCGTCGATGACTTCTCTCGGCGTCTCGAGGTCGAGGGCGACTCCGCCGGCGTCGCTCTTGTGGATGATGTCCTTCGACACCACCTTCATGACGACGGGGTACCCGATCTGCCCCGCGGCGCGAACCGCTTCGTCCAGGTTCCGCGCGAGGATCGACCGCGGCATGCGCAGCCCAAGGATCTCCGCCACGGCCGCCGCCTCGTTCGCGAGGAGGAAGCCTCGCCCGTCTTCACCGGCTTTGCGAAGGACGGCGCGGATTCCGGCCACGTCGATCGTGGGAGGCGGCGACTCGCTCTCCGCGACCTCGCTCTGGCGCGCCCACGACCGGTAGAGCGCACCGAGGACGGACACCGCTTCGTAGACGTCCCCGAACACCGGGAGCCCCTCGAGGCGCAGCTCCCGCAGGATCTTCTCGATCCGCTCTCCCCCGAACAGCGAGAACACGATCGGCTTCCGCCCTCTGTACCGCTGGTACACGGTGCGAAGAAGCGACGCGAACTGCTCGGTGTCGAAGAGCGCCGTCTCGCAGTACAGGGCGATCGCGGCCTGCATGTCGTCTCGCTCCAGCACCGCCTCAAGCGAGCGGGCGTAGTCCTCGGCCGTCGCCTGGCCGGTCAGGTCGACCGGGTTCTTCGACGATCCGAAGTCCGGCATGACGTCGGCGAACGTTCGCTTCAGGGTGGCCTGATCGTCGAACAGCTGGACGCCGTACTTCTCGCAGGCATCGGTCGCGAGCACGCCGATTCCCCCCCCGTTCGTAACGATGACCGCCTCTTCGCCTGAGGGAAGCGGAGCGTCGGACAGGAAGCGGACCCAGTTGAAGGCCTCCTGCACGCTCTCGGCGCGGAGAACGCCGCACTGCCTCATGATGTCGTCGAACACGGCGTCCGCTCCCGCGAGGGACCCCGTGTGCGACGCCGCGGCCATCGCGCCCCGCTTGGACCGCCCCGACTTGATGGCGACGACGTGCTTGCGCGTCGTGATCCGCTTCAAGGTCCGAACGAGCCTCTCGCCGCCCTTGACCCCTTCGATGTACATGAGGACAACCCTGGTCGCGTCGTCCTCCGCCAGGTACTCGAGCAGGTCGGACTCGTCGATGTCGGACTTGTTCCCCACGGAGATGAGGGCAGACAGGCCGAGCGACTCCGCCGCGGTCTTCCCGATCATGGCGATCCCCAGCGCGCCGCTCTGCGTGACGATGGCCACGTGTCCGGGGAGGATCCCCCCCGGCCCAAACGTCGCATCCAACCGGCTCGCTGCCGAGTAGATCCCGAAGATGTTCGGCCCAAGAACGCGCATCCCGTGTCCCCGCGCGTACTCGACGATCTTCCTCTCCAGGTCGAGGTTTCCGACCTCGGAGAACCCCGACGTGATGATGACCAAGTGCCCGACGCCCTTGTCGGCGCACTCCGGAAGCGTCGGATACACGCAATCGGCGGGGACGCACAGCACGGCGACATCGACCGGACCCGGGACCGCCCCAAGGGACGAGTACACCGTCCGGCCGAGGATCTCGCCCCCTTTCGGATTGATCGGGTAGATGCCCCCCGCATACCCGGACTTCACCATGTTCTCGACGACGCGATACCCGATCTTCGCCGGGTTCGTCGATGCGCCGACGACCGCGACGCCGCGCGGGCGGAACAGGCGGTCCATGCTTGCACCGCGCTCCGACTCACCCGAACAGCATCCTGAGCTCATACACGCCAGCCCCCCGTTTCTTTTCAATCGAGAACCCCGCTTGTTCGAACAAGTGCATCATCGCCCGGTTGTCGACCAGGACCTCCGCGCTGAAGCCCAGGAGACCCTCTCTCTTCGCCAAGAGCGTCAGGTACCGGAGAACCTCTGACCCGATGCCGCGATTCTGGGCCTCATCCCCGACGACGAGCGCGACCTCAGCCGTGTGGGTGTCCGGGTCCATCCCGTACTGCCCCACACCGACGACGACCTCCCGCTCCTCCTCTTCGATCACGGCCAGGATCACCATTTCCGCCGTGTAGTCGATCACCACGAACTCCTGCAGGCGCTCGTGGGGCATGTCCTTCCGCGAGGAGATGAACCGTTGGTACACCGACTGGTCTGACAAGGAGTAGAAGAAGTCCTTGAGCAGCGGCTCGTCGCTGATCCGCACCGGTCGCAGGAGGATTTCCTGACCGGTCTTCGTCGTGCGGTAGGTCTCGAGGTGTTCCGGGTACTCGCCGCGCTTGCCCGGTACGTAGGCCTGGTCGCTGTAGATCAGTTTCCGCGCCTTGGCCTCGCGCAGGAGCCACGGGCGGAACTTCGGATGGGCGACGCGGATCAGCTCCATCGCCCGCTCACGCATGTTGCGTCCATGGAGATACGCAATCCCATACTCCGTGACCACGTAGTGCACGTCGCCGCGCGTCAGCGTAACGCCGGCGCCTTCGCTCAGCACCGGAACGATGCGCGACACCTCGCCCTTCTTCGCGGTCGATTCGAGGACGAGGATCGACTTCCCGTCCGGGGCAAGCACCGCGCCCCGCATGAAGTCGGCTTGTCCCCCGATCCCGCTGTAGAACTCCGTTCCGAGCGACTCGGCCGTCGCCTGTCCGGTGAGGTCGATCTGCAGCGCGGAGTTGATCGCCGTCATCTTGCGGATCTGCGAGATCACCGCCGGGTTGTTCGTGTAGTCGACGGGACGGAACGACACCGCCGGGTTGTCGGCAAGGAACTCGTACGTCGCCGTAGATCCCATGGAGAAGGCGGCCACGGTCTTGTTGCGATCGATCGGTTTCTGTGTGTTGTCGACAATGCCCGCCCGCATCAGGCCGGCAATCCCGTCGCTCAAGAGCTCGGTGTGGACCCCGAGGTGCTTCTTCCCCGACAGGTGGGACACGATTGCGTCGGGGATTTTTCCGTATCCGACCTGGATCGTTGCCCCGTCCTCCACAAGCCTCGCGACGTACTTCCCGATCCGATCGGCCGTCTCGTCCGAGCCGCCCGCTCCGTACTCGAGCAGAGGCTCGTCGCGAACGAGGATGCAGTCGATGTCCTCGGCATGCAGGAAGCTGTCTCCGTGGGTGCGCGGCATGTACCGGTTCATCTGACAGATCACGACGCGGGCGCAGTCCACGGCCGCCCGCACGATGTCTACGCTCACCCCGAGGCTCACGTAGCCGTGCTCGTCCGGAAGCGACGTCTGCACAAGAGCGACGTCGATCGGAACGACTCCTCGGTAGAACAGCTCCGGCACGCGCGAAAGGGAGATCGCGGTGTAGTCCGCGTCGCCTTGGTTGACGGCCTCCCGCGTGGGCTCGCTGATGAAGAACGAGTCGAGGCGGAAGTTGCGCTTCACCTCTTCGCGCAAGTAGGGCACAAGTCCGAGCGTCCAGATGTGGATGACCTCGGCGTCGAAGAACGCCTTCGGGTTCGTCTGCGTGAACTCGACGAGCGCGTCGAGCAGGTATTGGGGCTGCCCGCATCCCGTTCCGATGAAGATCCGGTCGCCACGGTGGATGTGCGCAAACGCCCGATCCGGGGCGACGAACTTGTCGGGGTAGGCCGTTCGCAGCCGTTCGACGTTCTCCAGAGCCCTGCCGATCAACCCATCCGCCATCGCCAAGTCGGGCATAGGATCCCGAACGATTCGCAGCTCCCGTTTGTGGAATGCCTCAGGACGCATCGCGTCCCGAAGCGACGGTTCCCATTCTCCAGAACGAACGCCGAGATCGCAAGCGACGGGATCGCAGAAGCGGACGCGCGGCGGAAGTCGACCACCCGTCAGACGGTCCTCACGGTGACGAGTCGCGTTCACGGAACCCCACTCATCACGCGTCGATCTTCCGCCGCGCCTGCAAGGAGGTGCTGCGTGGGCGATGCGGATTTCCGCGTCGGGCACCACCCGGAGCCGACTCCGATGGGCGTGATCCACATCACCTACGACTACCTTCGCAGGTCGGGTCTCCGCAACCGAGGCCACATGGCTAGCGCGGAAGGGACATCCGCTCCGCCCGGAAGAGTGACGGTTATCCCGATGCGGCGCCGAGTCCCGCGAGCCGGCCCGTGACGAATGCCCACAGGAAGTTGTGTCCGCCAATCGGCCCAAACGCGTCGAGCACCTCACCGCAGAAGAAGACCGTCGGAACGAATCGGCTTCCGAGCGTCCTCGGGAGCACCTCGCCGAGCGGGATCCCGCCCCCCGTGACTTCGGCCTCGGCATACCCGCCTGCCCGCTCCACGGGGAGCTCGTAGTTCGAGAGGGCCCCGAGGACCTGCTCTCGGTCATCTCGGCGCAGCGTCGAGCGCTCGGCGTCGTAGAGCCCGAGTTCTTGGAGAAGCACGTCGCCCAAGCGTCCGGGAAGCGCTTTCGCGAGCGCCGCGCGGACGGTCCCCGGGCCCGGAGCGAGGACGTCGTCCCACTCGGAGGCGTCGCGATCGAGCCACGATGCGCGGACGGACGGCGTCGCTTCGTTCGGCCTTCGCCGCGCGAAAGCGTGAGCCGCGTTCAGCACGACGGGACCGCTGTAGCCTCGGTGAGTGAACAGGAAATCCCCGGCCAACGACGTGCGCGTCGCTCCCTCGCCGACCGAGAGGCGTACCGGAAGCGACAACCCGGCCAGGCCGTGGTGGGCCGGCGTCCCGCCGTAGAGCGGCACGAGCGCCGGGTACGGCGGAATCGGAGTGTGACCAAGGCGCTCTGCAAGCTCGAAGCCAAACCCGTCGCTCCCTGTCTTCGGGTACGACCTCCCCCCCGTCGCCACGACGACGTGGGCCGCGACGATTCCGGGCCCCGATTCCACCACGACGCGCCGTCGCTCATCGGGCAGGACGTCGACGACTCGGCACTTCCCGCGCACTTTCACTCCGGTCCGCCGCAACGTCTTGATGAAGGCGTCCCGCACCTCCGCTCCGCCTCCGCTTCCCGCGGGGAAGACCTTCCCCGTCCTCTTCTGGTCGATCAGACGCAAACCGATCGGCCCTTCGAGAAACCCTCGGACCTCCTCCAAGGGCCAAGACAGGAGGATCTTCCGCAGCGAGTGGGGCGACGAGTCGGTGACGTACGCATCCGGCTCCACGGAGAGAGGGAGGATGTTGCACCGCCCTCCCCCGGACAGAAGGATCTTTTCCCCCGGCGAGGGGCGGGAATCGACGAGCAGGACGTCCGCTCCGGACTTCGCCGCAAAGTACGCGGCCGTCATCCCGGAGGGTCCCCCACCGATCACGAGAACGTCGAACCCGGTCTTCTTCGTCACGCAAGGAGCATACCCGAGCGGCCTCCCGTACACGAACGCCGCATCCCCGTCCGCGGATGCGCCGCGTCCCCGGGCTCGGACGCGCCGCGCCTTCGCGCCAAGACCCCGTATAATCCGATCCTCATGAGCAAGAACGAAACTGGCTTGGACCGGCTTCGATCTCGTCCCACTCCCGCCGGCATCCCCAGCGCAGTCCGCTTCCCTGACTACGCCGGCATGTCGATCACCGCAATCCCGGATCTCGTGTGCTCGGCCCTCGGACTTCCGACCGCGCCCGGCGCCCTCGTAGAGGCCGCCGCACTGGAGGCGTTCGACCGGGTTCTCCTCGTCATCGTCGACGGGCTCGGGTTCCACCGCGCGGCACGCTTCCTCGACGGCGCCCGCGACTCCGCCCTCGCCCACATCGCGAAGACCGGTTCCCTGCGGCCCATCACGACCGTCTTCCCCTCCACCACCGTGGCCGCGCTGTCCACCTACAGCACAGGGCTCGCGCCCGCGCAGCACGGACTCATCGGGTACCGCCTCTATCTGCGGGAGATCTCGGCTGTGACCAACATGATCCAGCTGTCGGTCGTTGGAGGAAACGACGCTCCGGCCGCCGCTTCGGGCCTCGACGTGGATGCCCTCCTCCCGTGCCCCACGATCTACGAGCGCCTGCGGGACAAGGGCGTCACGACCCACACCCTGCTTCCGCGCTACATCGCCGGAAGCGGTCTGTCCCGCATCCTCTACCGCGGCGCAACCCACATCCACCCCACCGTGAGTCTCGCCGACATGCTGACGTTTGCCCGCCACATCCTGGAGCGCTCGGCGCGGCGCACCCTAGTCACCCTGTACTGGCCGGAGCTCGACTCCGTCGCCCATACGCGCGGGCCGGACTCCGACGCCTACCAAGCCGAACTCCAGTCGTTCGACGATGCTCTACGGCGCGAGCTCGTCGGCCGGATCGACCGCACGCTCCTCATCCTGTCTTCCGACCACGGATTCGTAACCATGGAGCCCGAGGACTACCGTCCCCTGTCCAGCCAGCCCGAGCTCCCCGAGCGCCTCCTCTTGAGACCGGTCGGCGAGCCGAGGGCCAGCTACCTGTTCCTGCGGCAGGGAAGCGCCCCCCCTTGGGCGCTTCCCGCCACGTTGGACGACGGCCTGATCGCCCTCAGCGCCCGCGCCGCCGTGGACGCGGGGCTTCTCGGACCCGGCGTGCCTCACGCGGAGGTCCTGTCGAGAGTTGGAGACGTGCTGGTCGTTTCGACCGGGAAGGACGGCCTCTACCATCCGTACCCGGACTCCCCCTTCCTCCGCGGCATGCACGGCGGATTGACGGAAGACGAACTCTACGTGCCGCTGTTCGTCTCGCCCCTCATGTGAAAGGAGTCTCCGATGGTGGTTGTTGACAGCAAGAGCCACGTTTCCCCTCGAACCTACGACGACGGGACGACGGTCCGCGGTGCAGAGAAGCGCGTCCTGATCGGCCCCAGGACGGGAGCGCCGAACTTCGTCATGCGGCACTTCACGCTCGCCGCGGGGGGATACAGCCCGAACCACTCGCACCCATGGGAGCACGAGGTGTACATCCTCGCCGGGCGCGGCGCAGTCCGCTTCTCCGGAGGGAGCCGCCCTGTCGGCCCGGGCGACTTCGTCTACGTTCCCCCAATGGAAGAGCACCAGTTTGCGAACGCCGCGGAGACGCCGCTCGAGTTCCTGTGCATCGTGCCGACCCAGGGCGACGACGGGTAGAGCGATGAAGTCCGTCGTCGTGTGCCTCAGCGGCGGAGTCGACAGCGCCGTCGCCGCACACCTTCTGAAGCAACAAGGCTACGAGGTTGCCGGGCTGACGTTTTGGCTTTGGTCGTTCTCCCGCGCCCCTCAAGGGACGAGGATGTCTCCCTGCTGCTCGCTCGACGCCGCCGCCCAGGCGGCGCACGACCTACGCATTCCCCACGACGTCGTCGACTGGAGCGACGCGTTCGAAGAGGTCGTTCTCGCGGAGTTCGTCGACCGCCGTCGCCGCGGCGAGACGCCGAACCCTTGCGGCCGCTGCAATCGCCGCTTCCGATTCGATGCCGCCCTCGACTACGCCCGCGAGAAAGGGTTCGACTACGTCGCGACAGGGCACCACGTTCGCATCCGGCGCGAATCCGACGGCCGCCTCGCCCTCTACCGAGGGCGCGACCCCCGCAAGGATCAGACGTACTTCCTCTACGGACTCGCCCAAGAGAAGCTCCCCCGCCTTCTCTTCCCGGTTGGGGAGTTCGAGAAACCCGACGTCTTCGCCATCGCGCGCCGCGAAGGCCTCTCGGCCGCCGAGCGGCCCGAGAGCCAGGACCTTTGCTTCGCCGTCGACGGATCCACCGAATACCTCTTCGATCCGAAGGACTCGCTTCCCGGCGACGTCGTCGACGTCGAGGGACGCGTCCTCGGGCGGCATGATGGCTTGACCCACTACACGATCGGGCAGAGGCGCGGGCTCGGGGTCCCCTCCGACCGGCCGCTCTTCGTGCTCGACCTCGACGTCCGGCGCAACGCGCTCGTCGTCGGACCGGAAGAGGACCTGTATGCCTCGTCCCTCGAAGCCGGCGAGGCGAACTACCTCGTCGATCCGCCGGCCGCCGGCGCCGTCGTCGACGCGAAGATCCGGTACCGATCGCCCGCGTTCCGCGCGACGTTCCGGCCGCTGCTGGAGCCCGACTCGTTTGCGCTCGACTTCGACCCGCCGCAGCGCGCCGTGACGCCCGGCCAGCTCGCCGTTCTCTACGACGGAGACCGCCTCCTCGGCGGCGGGACGATCCGCTCACGATGTGCCGGTCCGGCAACCGAACCCCTATAATCCGCGCCGGAGGGGTGGGTGAGCGGTCGAAGCCACCGGTCTTGAAAACCGGCAGGCCCTCGGGCTTCGCGGGTTCGAATCCCGCCCCCTCCGCCAAGGGCGACTCGCCTACGGCGAGTCGCTCGGGAGTTCCGTCGTCTTGTCGTGGAACTCCTGGCTGCGACCGAGCAGAGACGAAGCGGTAGGTTTGCCCGCGTTTCCGCCAGGCAGTAGAATCGCCGCGTTGGAGAGGTAGTCAAGCGGTCAAAGACAACGGTTTGCTAAACCGTCGAGGGGTTCACGCTCCTCCGCGGGTTCG
>JBFYQP010000001.1:0-13080 GCA_041302745.1 Candidatus Bipolaricaulota bacterium
GACTCGGCGTATCGGTGGAAGTCGCGCCGGTCCACTACGAGCTGATCGGCGGGCGCGGCCTGCTCGATGGCTTGGAGAAGGGCACGGTCCACGGCGCTCACGTGGCGATCAGGAACCGGCCGCTTTCGTAGATGAGTTGGTCGTCCACGTAGATCCGGCCGCCCTGCGTCAAGTCGCAGACCATGTC
Source organism: Candidatus Bipolaricaulota bacterium (assembly GCA_041302745.1). Taxonomy (GTDB): domain Bacteria; phylum Bipolaricaulota; class Bipolaricaulia; order UBA7950; family UBA9294; genus JAPLGD01. Next base: position 188 of record JBFYQP010000001.1, read on the forward strand.
CCAGTGGATCGCCGACTCGTTCCGGCTTCCGGTCTCGGGCATTCCGGCTCCGAGCGCCATGTGGAAGCTCCCGTTGATCTTCTCGTCGAAGAGCGTGTGCCCCGTCGCTCGAGTGATCCCCTTGTTCGTACCGATGGCGAACTCTCCGACGGAGCGGGCGCCCTCGTCGACGTCCAGCGTCTTCTGGAGGAACTCGTCCCCCGTCTCCGCCTTGGCCTGGACGACTCTTCCCTTCTTGAACCAGAGCTCGACGCCGGTCAGCCTGCGTCCCTGGAAGACCGTTGGGTACGAGAATCGAACGTGTCCCTCGACGCTGTCCTCCACCGGGCCCGTGAAGATCTCTCCGTCCGGCATGTTGTTCTTTCCGTCGCAGTTCTTGAACGTGCGCCCGGCGATCTTCATCCGCAGGTCGACGTCGGGTCCCTCGACTCGCAGTTCCTTCTTCCCATCGAGCCAGTCGACGAGCTTCTGCTGCCACGCCGAGAGCTTCCTCCAGACGGAGACGGGGTCCTTGGGGTCGGGGAGGCAGGCGCCGTAGACGAAGTCCTCGTACTCGAGCAGCCCCATCTCAGCGTCCTGCGCGTAGGCGGCCGTCGGATAGAGCGTGCCCACCCATCGGAGGTCTTGTGTGGCCACTCGCTGCATGAACGTTCGCGAGAGGTCCCTCGTGGCCTGGTTGGAGAGGACGAGCTTCTCCGGAGGCACGTTCGTCAGCGACTTCGTGTTGTCGGAGCTCCAGAACGTGATCATGACGTCGTACGTCTCGTAGACAAGGCGCGTGGGTTCGGGGACGTGGCGCAGCTGCGCGTCCGACGCGTACCGATAGACGAGTTCATCCAGCCCCGGCACGGCCATCCGCGTGAAGGGATGCCCCCCGGCCCGCAGAACCTCCACGACGACCGCCTGGATGAGAGGAATCGCCGCAGGTCCGCCTTGGATGAAGACCTTGTCGTCCGGACGAACGCCGACGGAGTACTGGACCAAGACCTCAGCGAGCTTGGCGACGCGAGGATCGAACATCGGAATTCCTCCTTCGTTTGAACGTCGGGGCCGTCCCTCCCGATCCGATGGACTCCACGGTATCTGCCCGCGTTCCCTCAGACAAGGTCAAAGCTCCGCAAGAGCGAGATCTCGGGCCGTTGCGACTTCGGGGTTCCGCGGCAACAGGGCCACGGTCCGCCGCCCATCCCCGTACGCCCGAGACGTGAACAACGTGAGACACCGATCCTCGAAGAGGTACGTCGGAGCGTCCGGCTGGTGCGATCGGACGAGGACGCGGACTCCCAGACGCCGCGCGCGCTCGCGAAACACGTCCACGCCGTATACCGGGCGGCTCGAAGGTTGTGCTCGTCCATCGACGCGTTCGGCGCTCCGCCAATCGCCCCAGGTGATGTCCCGCCAGGCCGGCGAACCGAGTTCGACGGCGTCGATGTCCTCCAGCGAAGACAGGTCGGGGAGGGCGCCGTGGACGGCGAGAACGCCGGCAGGGTGCCACGCAGCAAGCGGGAGCCGGCCGAGGACTCGCGCGGCGGCCGCCTCCTCGTCGGGCGCGAGGCCTTCCCAGAAGTCGGCGGGGGAGAACCTCGCGACGCCCCACGCCTCGTGGTTTCCCATCAGCAGGGTCGTCCGCTCGGGGTCCGCGGCGACGGCGGTGAGAACCCGCGCCACGTTCTCCCTGGACCGCGGTCCGCGGTCCACCGTGTCCCCGAGAAAGACGACCGCCACATCGGGGCCGGAGTACCGCGCGAGGACCTCTTCGGTCGCCTCAAGGTCGCCGTGGGTGTCGCCCACGAAGACCGTCTCACGCTCCGTGCGAAGTCGAACCAGCCGAGGGCGTGCGAGGAGCACGGGCTCCACCGCGCGAAGTGCTGCCAAGAGGTCCAGCGCGCCTCCTCTTCCGAGATCTACGTACGAGGAACGATCCTACACGTCCGACGTGCAGTGCGGGCACCGCGACGCCGCGAGAGGAATCTGGGTCCGGCAGCGCGGGCACTCCTTCGTTGTCGGGGCCGCCGCTTCGGCCTTCTTCTGCATCCGGTTGTAGGCTCGGACGAGGAGGAACATGACGAGCGCGACGATGAGGAACGTGATCACCGTGTTGATGAAGGCGCCGTAGTAGATCGCTGCGGCGCCCGCCGCGCGCGCCGCGGCCGCAGACTCGTAGGCCTGTCCGGACAGGTTGACGTACAGGTTCGCAAAGTCCACGTTTCCAATCAGCTTGCCGATGATCGGCATGATCAGATCGTCGACGAACGACTTGGCCACGGCGGCGAACGCCGCGCCCATCACGAAGGCGATGGCCAACTGAACCAGGTTCCCTCGTAGGACGAACTCCCTGAACTCCTTCTTCACCCCAATCACCTCCGCACGCTGCGTACCTCCAGGGTAGCCGGAATCGGGGGAACGGAGAAACACGACGCTTGGGGACACGGAGGATTGACGACCCGCCTGCACGGTGGTACCCTGCGTGAGTCATGGCCCAGGAACGACGTCGTGAGAGGCTGTCTCTTGAGTTTGCGCTTCGTTGCGCCTGCCTCTCCGTTCATCCTGTGCAGCTGACCACGACGACGAAGTAGCCCGCGAAGCCGCCCGAGTGAAGGCGGTTGCGGGCGTGGCGACCGTAGGCCGACTGGCCTTCGGTCTTTCTTTTTGCACGAGCAAGAAAGGAGGAGGAGATGAACAGGCACGAAGATGGAGCGGCCTTCCCGACCGTCGGGGAGGATCGGGTGTCGGAGTGGGTTGATGAGATGGGTGCCGCCTACACGGCCGGCGCGCGCGTGCTTTGGGTCATCACCGCGGAGCCTCGGCCTGCGCTTCGCGCCTCCTTCGGAGACTCCGACGCCCTTCGCCTAAGCTACGTCCACCGCGCTGCCGAACTGCTTCGCGACCGACCGGAGCGCGCTTCGATCGTCTCGCGAATCCATCGGTTCTTCGACGACGCGCGTTCGGGGCGAGGAATCGCACGGCCCCTGGAATCGTTGCGCGCCGACGTGCTGGCCGACGTCCTCGCGTCGCGGGCGCAGGCCCGTGGAGTCGGGGTGCACGTAGAACGGCCGGTCCATGGCGAAGCGAGCGCATGTTCGCCCGAGGTCACGGGGGACGCCATCCGCCTGCTGGCGACCTCGCCGACTGGGTCGATGGGGGATCCGGAATGACTCCAAGGACGGCGCTCCCACGAGACAGGGACACAAGAGACAACGAGACGCGAAGGTTGTCCGCATTACACGAAACGCGCGACCTTTTTCGTATAATGAGCCCATGGCCACGTTGGACGAAGTCGCGCGCTTCCTCGGGCTCTCGAAGCGCGCCGTGCGATTGAGGGTGGATGCTCTCGGCGAGACCCTTCAGCGGTACCTCACACGGGGAGATCGGAACCGGCTCATCTTCCGCGGCGAAGCCGTGGCCATCCTCCGTCGTCTCGAGGAGCTTCGCCGGGAGGAAGGCCTCCCCATTCAGCAGGCCGCCGATCGCCTCCGGGGCGAGCTCTGTGACGACGAAGGGGCGAGCGGCATTTGCATCGTCTTGCGCCCCGAGGTCGAGTTCGCCCTGGCGCACGAGCTCTTGCAGGAAGCGACTCGCGAACGCGACCAGTGGCGCGAATACGCAATGGCCCTTCAATCGGTGCTTCCCACCGAGCTCAAGTGGCTGAACTCCGTCGCGCCGGCCACCCCCGGCGACCGGCGGATGAACTAGCCGCTCTCTTGCCTTGTAGCGCGAAGCCGGGCTACTCCCCCTCGGGGTCGGGCGGCGCGTTGTCTCGGGACAGGAAGCGCGAGACGATCCGTCCGGACACCCCAAGCGGCAGGCGATCTCCGGGTTTCGCGTCTGCCCACGCGGCTTGAGGTCCGACGCCTCGCGGGAGATTGACCAGGGCGATCGGGGTTCCCGCGGGAAGCGCTTCCGCGTTCCCGTCGACGAGCGCCAGGCCGACCTGGCTCCCGCCCAGGCTCACTGAACTGGTAACACGACCGAGGAGCGTCCCGTTCCGGTCTACCATGAGGGCGCCGTCGCGAATCGGCCGCGCGCTTTCGTCAACCTGGAAGCGAACGACGGAACGCGCAGGTCGATTCAGATAGACCTGGCGGCACGTCGAGCGACCGATGAAGAAGGTCTTGTGGAGTTTGACGTAGGATCCGAAGCCGGCCTCGTACGGATTGACCTCGTGAGGGCCGGCCAGCTCGTGACCGTACAGAGGAAGTCCGGCCTCGGTCCGGGTCGAGTCTCGTGACGCCAGTCCGCAGGGGAGAAGGCCGAGCGGGCGCCCGAGTTCGAGCAACCGACTCCACAGCCAAGCGGCATCGGGGGCGGCGGAGTAGATCTCGTAGCCCACGGGCTCACCGGTGTATCCCGTCCGCGCGACCAGCAGCTGATGTCCTTCCGGGGCGACCTCGGCGAACTGGGTGCGATCGAGCGACGCCGTCGCGAGGCGCTCCTGCGGTCCGAGGACGAGGTCCAGGATGGCCCGGCTCTTCGGTCCCTGAATCGCGATGTCGACGATGCCGCGCTCCTTCTTCAGGTCTCGGATCGTCACCGGGGGGCAGGGGAAGCACGCCGGGTTCTCTCGGTCCATGAGGTACTTCCCCTCGTTCACCCCGCAGAGCCAATCCCAATCCTTCTGCTCGTTGGCGGCGTTGACGACCACGAGGAATCGATTTCGCGCCCGGCGGTACACCATGATGTCGTCGATGACGTGTCCGTCGGGGTCGAACAGGTAGGCGTACTGCGACTGCCCGTTCTCCAACCACCCGGCGTAGTTGGACGTAACCGCGTCGAGGAAGTCGACGGCGCGATCGCCCTCGACCTGGAAGACGCCCATGTGTCCGAGGTCGAACAGGCCGGCGGCGCCTCGCACGGCGGCGTGCTCTTCGAGGGCGGACGAGTACCAGACCGGCATCTCCCACCCGGCGAACGGAACGAGCTTGGCCCCAAGGGCGACGTGGGCGTCGTGAAGCGGCGTCCTCCGAGGCGATTCCTTGGACGCGTTCCATCGGAACTCCGCGGGAGACGCAGACGGAGCCGCCTGAGGCAGGCGCTGTTGGGCGACGAAGTACGGCTTGCGGAGGGCGAACCGCTCCGGGTGTTTGGAGAACGCCTCTCGAATGTCGACGCCGGCCGCATCTTCCGTCGCGGCGGACGGCCTCCACGCCTGGGCTGACTGCGGGAGGGCGCCGGGTGCGACCTCCTCGACGACGGCGGGGCCCTGGATCTTGCGCAGCACGTCCCGCACGTCAAACACTGCGTACCCGTCGGACAACCCGGCCAGCCACTCCCGGACGGCGCGCGCGTTTCCTGCGGGCGCGTACAGGAGGTAGTCGTCGCGACCGAGCGCGCCGACGATCACGTTCGAGATGGCGTGGCCGTTTTCGTCGAATAGGTAGGCCGGCGCGGCTCCTCCGGACGGCAGCGTGAAGAGGTCGACGGTCACGCTCTCCTGAAGAAGCGCCCCGGCGCGCCCGCCTCGGACGCGGATCGCCGACCACGCGCCGTTCGGCGTCGGCCGCGCGTCCCTCGACGGAGCCCCCACACGGGGATCGACGCGGCCGATGAGCTCGCGGACGTCGCGCTTCGCCGCGTCAAGCGCCGGGAGAAGGATCTTCCCGCGCGACGACTCCCCACGCAGTCCGCAGTAGGAGAACGGGCGAATCGCCTTCAGCACGTCGGCGATGATCCTGGCCAGGTCGCGCATCTCCGCCTCACCCATCCCCCGCTGTGTCACCCACGGCGTCCCGAGGCGGATTCCATGGGCGTCGGCGGCGCTCCGGTCTCCAGGAAGCGTGTTCTTGTTGCAGACGATCCCCGCCAGATCGAGGATGCGCGACGCGATCTCGCCCATCATGACGAATCTTGTCTCCCGCGGGAGAGGCTTCAAGTCGACGAGAAGCAGGTGGGTGTCGGTTCCCCCGTACGCGAGTGTGAGCCCGTTGTCGGCGAGCGCCTGCGCCAGGGCTTTTGCGTTCTCGACGATGCGCCGCTGCAGCGCGGCGAACTCCGGCTGCTGAGCCAGCTTCAGCGCCACGGCCAGCGCGGCGAACTTGTTCACGTGAGGGCCGCCCTGCTGCCCAGGGAAGATCGATGAATCCAGCTTCGCGGCGATCGCCGGGTCGGTCGACAGGAGGACCGCGCCTCGCCCGCCGCACAGCGTCTTGTGCGTCGTGAACGAGACGACGTGGGCATGGCCGATCGGGTTCGGGTAGACGCCGCCGACGATGAGCCCGGCCGTGTGGGCCACGTCCGCGAGGAGGATTGCCCCGACCGAGTCGGCGATCTCGCGGAACTTCGCCCAGTCTGCCTGCCACGGGTACGACGTGAACCCGCCGATGATCATCCGCGGCCGATGCTTCTCCGCGAGGCCGCGGATCTGGTCGTAGTCCAACCTTCCTGTGGTTGGATCGACGGCGTACGAGATGATCCGGTAGCGACGTCCGGTGACGTTGAACTCGGACCCGTGCGTGAGGTGGCCGCCCTCGGTGAGCGCCATTCCCATGACCGTCTCACCGGGCGCGACGAAGGCCTCGTACACCGCCAGGTTGGCGGCGGCGCCGGACAGCGCCTGGACGTTGGCGTAGATGCGATCGGCGGGAACGTCGGGCGTCGCGAAGCATTCGGCGGCGCGCCGGGCGGCGAGCGACTCGACGAGGTCCGCGATCTCGACTCCCTTGTAGAAGCGGCGGTCGGCGTACCGGCGGAAGCCCGCAAGTTGCGCGTCGAGATCAGCGAGCTGCTCGACGGTCTGCCTCATCATGGCCCTGCGGGGATATCCCTCGGCGTACACACTCGTGAACACCGAGCCAAGGGCCTCACGCACGGGAGCAGGCGTCCACGACTCCGACGGGATGAGGATGAGCTTCTCGCGCTGTCGGCGTTCCTCGGCGGCAATGAGGGCCGCCGTCTGAGCGTCCACGTCGAGAATGCGTTGATTGGATTGAGACAGGGTCATGGTCGCTCCTTTTCCCCACCAAACGGATCCGGGTGAAGTCTACGGAGTACGTTCCGAGCTTTCCAGCAGGCCTCTGCAGCGAGGTAGAGGCCCCCGCTCACGAGGCTGTGTCCGCCGAGAACCACGGGGATGGGGCACCGGAGCGCCGCCTCGGTGAAGCTCCGCCACGCCGGATCGTCGACCTCGTCGAGCAGGAACAGGTCGCTCGCGAACCGCGTGCTCGCCGGGGGGACATCGTCCCCGGACGATAGGACGGGGCGCGTGTCGACCCAGGCGGCGTCCGCGGCGTCCTCGAGGCGCCGGAAGAACGGCTCGGCTCCGTCCTCGAGGATTGCCTGCCGTACCCACGGGACGTGGCGCGTCGCGGACGCCCGCATGCCGCGCCCCTCGACGAGGGCGCTCGTGCGGCAGGCGACCTCACGCTCGAACTGGCTCCACGTCGTCGGGTTCACCCGTCCGACAAGGAGGGTCGACGCCGAGCGTTCCGTCAGCACGTCGAGGGCGCGGTCCATCGATGGATGGTCCCACGCACGAGTCTCGAGGAAGCGGCGCAGCTCGGGGTTGCCGCGACCGGTCCGCGCGAGGAGGTGCACGTCGGACGGAGTGTCGATGTCGAACTGCGTGGACGCCGAACGCGGCATGGATAGGCATTGAATCCCGGCGTCGGCGAGCGCGAACCCGAGCGGGTTGTCCGCCGCCGGGAGGGAGATTTCGAGAAGTCGCCTAGCGTTCGCGAAGGCGGCGAAGTCGCATGAGTAGAAGTTGTTGAAGACGGCTGACTCCGAAGGGGTGACTGCGAACTCAACCAGCCTGCCGATCTCCTCGTCGGAGAGAAGACCTCCGCTTCCGCTGCCGAAGTAGAGCAGGCGATCGAGGTTGAGGTCGACGATCAGCCGCTGAAGCACGCGACCGAAGTGGAATGTCTCCCCGACGCCGGGCGGAGTCCGCGTTTCCACGTCGAAGACTCCGGCGCGGACGGCCTCGGAAGGAGCGACGACGATCGGGTCCGCGCCGCACCGTTGCAGACTCGCGCACAGGCCGCGCGTCGACGCCTGGCGAGCCTCTTCCACGACACGCTCTCCGATGCTTGTGCCGACGGGAGCGTGGAACACCAGAGCCGCCACGCGCCTCATACGTCCTCCTTCTGACTTGCGGGGGCCGACAGGGCAAGGATGCGTATTGCTCCCGGCTTCGACAAGGGTTGGTTCTGACTGCCGCACCGCGGGGAGAGGAGGCATGCCGGACAGCCGTCGTCGCAGGGGCATCGAGAGACCATGGCGTGCGCCGCCGCTGCCAGCCTCGACCATTCGTCGTACAGAACCTCTGCGAGGCCTGCCCCATCCTCCATCCCGTCGAAGAGAAGGATCGTCGGCGCGCCGGTCTGCGGGTGGAGGGGCATCGACACGCCGGCGACGTCGGCGGCGTCGCAGAGAACGAGGAGCGGCGCCATCGAGATCAGGGCGTGCTCGGCCCCGTGCAGAGCGCCGAGGAGTTCGGCCGCCCCGATCTCCCGCGGGAGATCGCGAAACGTCGCCCAGACGCCGTCGGTCTCGTAGACATGGGGGGGAAGGGCGAGCGGATGGAGAGAGACGGAGCGGTCGCCGTGGATTGCCTTGTACCCGACGAACGATTCCGTCACACAGACGCGGCCGCGGGCGACGTGGGACGCGCCCGACAGGGTCGTGGCTTCTGCGGAGAGGATCTCGACGGCACTCGTCCGCAGCCCCTGCGTCGAGTAGTCGACGTCCTCGCAAACCGCCGTCGCCACTCCCTCCGTGAGGTCGAGAGTTCGAACGACGTACGTCTCTCCGCGGTGGAGAAGGACGGCGCCCGGATACGCGTCGCGGCGGGCGCGAACTGGATCCATGGTCTCGAGTGTCCGCCCGTCGCAGACCAGGCGCACGGTCTCTCCCGCCATCTCCTCGAGGGGAAACGCCTCGTGCGCCCGACGCAAGCCGCGGTAGATGGCTCCGGAAGGGGTGTCGGAGAGGAGGCCGCTCTCGCGAAGCGCGGCCATGGCCTCTCCGTCTTGCGCGCCGATCTCCTCCGGTCGCAAGGGGAGTTCGGCGGCCGCGCAGGCGAGGTGCCCGGCGCGGTGGCGAAGCGTTCGGCGCGGAAGCACCAACCGCTCTCCCGCGTAGGAGAGAAAGCGCTCCGGGTCGCGGAGGAAGTACCGGTCGAGTGGGTCCTCGTACGGGATGTAGATGACGAGCGCCGGCCGCGATCCTCGACCCGCGCGGCCCGCCTGCTGCCATGCCGAAAGAAGGCTCCCCGGAAACCCGACGAGGATGGCCGCGTCGAGGCCTCCGATGTCGATGCCCGACTCCAGGGCCGACGTCGACACGACGCCGCGCAAGCGCCCGTCGCGGAGGTCGGCCTCGAGTTCCCTTCTCTCTTGGGCGAGGTAGCCGGCGCGGTACGACTGGATGGCGTCCGTCGCGGAGTCCCGTTTCGTCGCGCTCGCAATCCGCTCGGCCATGACGCGGGAGCGCGCGAAGCAGATCGTCTGCATCCCCTGATCCGTCAGGAAGGAGAGCAGCGTCGCCGCCTGTCGGGTGATCGACGACGACGGATCGGCCATCGGATCCCAGAACACGACACTCCGCGGCCCGCGCGCCGACCCGTCTTCGTCGACCGACACGGCGTCCCGCCCCGTGAGAGCCCGTGCGAAGTCCTCAGGATTCGCGATGGAGGCCGACGAGACGACGAACTGAGGTTGAGCCCCGTAGTGCTTGAGGATGCGAGACAGTCTCGAGAGGAGCTCTGCCACGTTCCCGCCGACCACGCCGCGGTAGTGATGCGCCTCGTCGAGGACGACGAGCTTGAGGTTTGCGAAGAGGCGAGCCCACTGATGGTGCCACGGGAGGTACTGGTGAAGCGCATGGGGATTCGTCAGGACGACGCGAGCGGAGCGACGAATCCAGGCGCGCTTCTGCTGCGGCGTGTCCCCGTCGTACGTGCTCGGGCGGAGGTCCGCGCCGCACTCCTCGTCCAGAGTCCTCAGCTTCTCGAGTTGGTCGTTGGCGAGCGCCTTGAGCGGGTAGAGATAGAGAGCCGTGGCGCTTGGGTCGTCGCTCAACCACTCGACGGTCGGGACGTGAAAGGCGAGGGTCTTCCCGGACGCGGTCGGCGTGGTGATGACCACGTCGCGGCCGGCGCGAAGGGCTGCGATCGCTTCGGCTTGATGGCGGTAGAGACGGATGCTCCGACGGGCGAGGGCCGCCGCGACCTTCGGGTAGAGCGCGATCTCCGCGTACTCCGGGACGTGAGGGGGGACGGACGCCGCGTAGACCACCTGGCCTCGGTAGTCCGGGTTGCGGTCGAGCGCGGACAAGAACTCATCAAGCCGCATCGGTCGCCTCCCCGAGGAGTGCGCGCAAGAGGACGGCGAGGCTCTCGATGTCCTGCCGGTTGTGGTCGAGGATCGGCCGGAGAGGCGCCGGACTTCCGGTTTCAAGGTACATCGAGTAGAAGGACGGGACGAGGGAGCTCGGCAAGTCGTTCGCTCGTCGAACGCCGAGGACGTTCTCCTCGATCGTTCCCAGGTGAGCGTCGGGGAGAAGCCCCACGAACCGCCGGCGGACGTGATAGAGAAGGTCCGCGTGGATCTCGACGGACGGCAGACTCTGGCTGTAGTAGGCGGAGCGCTCCCGCAAGAGGGTCCAGTCGAACGCCTTGCCGTTGTAGGATACGAGGGCTGTCGTCTTCTCCAGCTCGCGGCCGAAGCGGGTCAGCAGGGATCGCTCTCCTGCCAGAGACGTCGCGAGGTCCTGGCGAACGAGGAGCGCGCGATCCGTGAGTCGCGCCGTCGCAATGAGGAAGATCGGAGCATTGGACAGCCCCAACGTCTCGAGGTCGAAGAAGAGGATGCGCTCCCGCGGCACGAGCCCGAGGGCGGCGAGGAGCAAAGGATCTGACGCGGGCAGCCACGTTCTTAGGGTGCGGAAGACGGCCTCGGCGTCCCAGGCGCTTCCCCACGTTTCGAGCAGCGCCCGCGCGCCTTCGCCCCACTGCGGGTGGGTTGTGAGGTCGGCAAGCGTCTCATACCCCTGCCGTCGGAGCTGTTCGCTCCGGCACGTCCCGATGCCGTAGAGCAGGTGAAGCATGCGCGCGACGTTCGCCTGCAGGAGTTCCACCGCCGGAAAGCGAAGGTCAAACGGCGTCTCGGATTCGAACGTGAGAGTGTCGGGGAACCCCGGCTCCTGAACCCCGGGAAGCATGACCTCCTCGGACGCCGTGTCTGAGACGCCGAGGAGGTTCTTGGCTTCTTGGGAAGGTTCTTCGGGAGTCGCCCGACCGGCAAGCCATCCCGCGAGTCGGTCACTCCTCATGGAAGCGACGCGCGGAGAGGGGAGCTGCGGGGCTCAGCGACGAACCTTCATCGCTTCTCGCTCCCCGACGTAGGGGAGCAGAGCAAGCTTGCGCGCGCGGTTGATCTCCACGCCCAAGCGGCGCTGATGCTTCGCGCAGAGGCGCGTCGCCCTCTTGGGGAGGATCTTGCCAAGCCGATTCATGTACTGCTTCAGCTCTTCGGGCTTCTTGTAGTCCAGACTTACCTGATTCTCGCACGCACGGCACTTTCGTCTTCGCCTATGGAACATAGCTTAGAAAGGAACCTCCTCCTCAGATGGCTGAGCCTCGTCGCTCGTCGCCGGCGCCGGCGCGGTGACCGTGCCCGGCTCATCACTACTCGACCGCGGCGGTCCGCCCACGAATTGCACATTCGAAGCGACCACTTCGGTGAACCAGCGCGTCTCCTTGCTCTCTTCATCCGAGTAGCTGGAGATGCGAAGCCGACCTTCGACGAGCGCTGAGCGGCCCTTCGACAGGTACTGCGCGCAGCTTTCAGCCTGAGGTCCCCAGACTGTGATCGTCACAAAGGTTGTGTCTTCCTGGATCTGACCCGTCGTGTCCTTGAATCGGTGCCCCACCGCCAGCCGGAACCTGGTTCGGGCTTTTCCTGAGCCCGTGTACCTCATCTCGGGATCGCTCGCCAGGTTGCCGAGAAGGATGACGCGGTTCAAGCTTCCGGACATGATTTCCTACTTCTTCACCACGTTCTTGACCACGTTCTTGACCACGATCTGGTAGCGAAGAAGCTCTTCATCGATGTTCAGTCGCCCCTCGATCGCCTTCACGGCGGTGGGAGGAAGACGGAACTCCGTGAAGCCGTAGATTCCGTCCGTGTAGTGGCGGATCTGGTAGGCCAACACACGCCGTCCCCAGTCCTCAGTCTTGACGAGTTCTCCGCCGTTGTCCGTGATCAGCGACTGGATCCTCTCCACCTTCGCCGATCGCTGCTCGTCGGCCAGGTCCGGCCGAATCACGTAGACAATCTCGTACTCTCGCACTCTGACACCTCTCTATTGGTCTTCGCGAAACTGTATCGCTGGGCTTTGGGGAAGTCAAACCGCAGGAGGGTGCGCGATTCGGCGCGCGGTCGCTCGGCGGGCGCGGCCGCACCGCCCGCCTCTGCCCGACGCGCCGAGTCCCGTGGGAGCAACGAGCGGCAAACAATCCAGAGTTGAGGTGACCGACGTCCTGGGCGGAGTCCTGAGGGTTGCCCTATATCTAATATGCAAAGTTGATGAAAGAAGCATGGATGGTTATTCTATGTCCTCGGTGGCGGACCCGTCGGTCGAGAGGGTTAGCGCGCACTAGACGGTGAGGAGGTCGGCATGAAGTGGGGCGGGTTCAATCGCAAGGCGGAGGAGAAGGTGCGGAAGCTCTTGGGCGCCAAGGTGGCGTACTACTTGGTGTCGTTGGCGATGTTGGGGCTGCTCCTGTGCGAGAACTTTAAGTGGCATCCTGGCTAGCCGGTCGGGGAACGAGGAGACGAGCATGAAGTGGGGCGGGTTCAATCGAAGTGGGGAGGAGAAAGTGAAGAAGCTACTGGGCGGGAAAGCGGTGTATTACCTGGTGTCGTTGGCGATGTTGGGGCTGCTCCTGTGCGAGA
>JBFYQP010000005.1:0-25821 GCA_041302745.1 Candidatus Bipolaricaulota bacterium
GTCGCGGACGAATCCGTTCCGGATCGAAGGCGGCGCCGAGCGAGTGCTCGGCAACCTGCGGAGAAACAAGGTGGACTTCCTGATTGCGATCGGGGGCGACGACACGATGGGCGTTGCCCACCGCCTTGCGGGCAGCGGCGTGAGCGTTGTCGGCATTCCCCAGACGATCGACAACGACATCGCGATGACCGACTACTCCCTTGGGTTCTGCTCCGCGCTGGACGCCGTGACCGACGCGATGGATCGACTCCACACGACGGCCGCGTCCCACAACCGGGTGCTGATCCTCGAGGTCATGGGCCGCGACGCGGGCTGGCTCAGCCTGATGGGCGGCGTCGCCGGCGGGGCAGATGTAATCCTCGTTCCCGAGAAGCGGTTCTGCGTGGAAGCCATCTTCCGCAAGATCCAACAGAGGGAAGCTCAGAAGAAGCGCTTCAGCATCATCATCGTCGCCGAAGGATCGAGACCGGAAGGATGCGACGGCCAGGTTGTCGCGGAGGCGGAGGTCGACGCGTTCGGCCACGTCCGGCTCGGAGGCATCGGGCAGTACCTCGCGAACGAGTTGTCGGATCGGATGCACGTGCCGGTGCGCGTGACGAACCTGGCGTACCTCCAGCGGGGCGGGAGCCCGGCGCCGTTCGACCGCATCCTCGCGACTCGGTTCGGGGCCGCGGCGATCGAGTTCGCGTTGGAACGGAAGTTCGACGTGATGACGGCGCTTCAGGGGATTCGCATCGTGCCGGTGCCGCTCGGCGAAGCGCTCGCGCAGCCACGGCCGATCGAGGACTGGCTCTTCTACCTCATCGACCTGTTCGAGTAGAGAGCCCGTGGCGCCGGCGAGCCGGACTGCCTAGGAGACGGCTCCGTATCCGCCGTCGAGTGCCCTGTCGTTCATCGGCACGAACTTGCCCTTGCCGGAATCCTCGAGAGCCCTCGCCATCGCCTGCTTGACGGCATCGAGCGGCACGGTGCCCGTCGCGCGGAGGTAGGCGCCGAGGGCGACCATGTTCACGACCCGGGCGTCGCCGAGCCCGAGAGCGATGTCGTTGATCGGCACGTAGTGCGCGGCGACATCCTTTCGTTCGACCTTCCGGTCGATCAGGGAAGCATTGACGATGATCGTGCCGCCCTTGGCGACAGAGGCCTCGAACTTGTCAAGCGACGGGCGATTGAGAACGATCACGGCGTCGGGCTCGTCGACGATCGGCGACCCGACCGGGGCGTCCGAGAGGACGACGGTGCAGTTCGCCGTGCCGCCCCGCATCTCCGGTCCGTACGACGGGAGCCACGTGACCTCCAACCCGTGATCCATCCCCGCCTGAGCGAGGATCTTCCCCGCGAGCAGTACGCCCTGCCCGCCGAAACCTGCGATGATGACCGAGCGTTCCACCGCTACCCCCTGTCCACGAGGTCTCCCAGCGGGAAGACCTGCGTCACCACGTTGGCCACGTGCTCGTTCGACTTGGTTGGCGACATCCGCCAGTTGGTCGGGCACGTCGAGAGGATCTCGACGAGCGAGTATCCCTTCCCGTCGACCTGGTTCTGGAACGCCTTCTTCACCGCTTTCGTGCAGTCTTGAATTCGGCGCGTGTCGTAGAGCGCTTGCCGCGTCACGTAGACCGGCGCGTCGAGGGTGGCGATGATCTCGGAGAAGCGGATCGGGTACCCGCACGTTGCGGGATCTCGACCGTCGGGGGTGGTCGTCGTCTTCTGGTGGACGAGGGTGGTCGGCGCCATCTCGCCCCCCGTCATCCCGTAGATCTGGTTGTTCACGAAGATGACGGTGATGTTCTCGCCCCGATTCGCGGCGTGGAGGGACTCGGCGGTACCGATGCTGGCGAAGTCCCCGTCGCCCTGGTACGAGAAGACGATGAGCTCGGGCTTGGCTCGCTTGATCCCTGTGGCCACGGCGCTGGCCCGGCCGTGGGCAACCTGAACGGCGTCGCAGCGGTACCAGAGGTAGGCGAAGACGGAGCACCCGACCGGCGCGATGCCCACGGTTCGTTCGGCGATGCCCAACTCATCGATCGTCTGGCCGATGATCCGCGTGATGATTCCGTGATGGCAGCCCGGGCAGTACGTGTACCGAGCCTCGGTGAGGCTCTTCGGGCGCTCGAACACCTTGGTCATGCGGGCGACATCAACGGGCATGCTTTCTCACCTCGTTCAGGATGCTCCTCGGCGTCGGGACGACTCCGCCCATCTCGCCATAGAACGGCGTCGCGGCTCGCTCGGCGACGGCGAGCCTCACGTCCTCCCACATCTGCCCGGCGCTCATCTCGACGGTCAGGACGGTGCTCACGTGGTCGGCGACCGCGCGCAGCGCGTCGTACGGGAACGGCCACACGGTGATCGGGCGGAAGAGGCCCACCTTGAGGCCCTCCGCTCGCGCCATCCGTAGAACGCTCTTCGCGATCCGCGCCGTGCTCCCATGGGCCGCGATGACGAGGTCGGCATCGGCGACGTCCGTCTCTTCGTAGCGGATTTCGCGCGCGCGGATCTCGCGGTACTTGGCCTGCAACGCCTCGTTCATCCGCTTCAGGTTCTCGGGTCCGAGGTCGAAGCTCAGAATGATGTTCGGGTCTCGTCCGGCGGCGCCGGTCGTCGCCCAAGGCTTTGGCGGAAGGGAGGTGGGGTCGATCGGGTCTGGGAGCTCGACCGGCTCGAGCATCTGGCCGAGGAGGCCGTCGGTGAGGATCATCACCGGCGTGCGGTAGAGGTCGGCGAGGTCGAATGCGAGCGTGGTCAGCCCCGCCGCTTCCGGGACCGTGGACGGCGCGAGGACGATCATGTGGTAGTCGCCGTGTCCGCCGCCCTTCGTGGCCTGGAAGTAGTCGCACTGAGAGGGGGCGATGTTGCCGAGTCCCGGTCCCCCGCGGACGACGTTGACGATGACCGCGGGCAGGTTCGAGCCGGCGAGGTAGGAGATCCCTTCCATCTTCAGGCTGATTCCGGGCGAGGACGACGACGTCATCGTGCGGACGCCGGCCGACGCGGCCCCGTACACCATGTTGATCGCCGCGACCTCGCTCTCGGCCTGGATGAACGTCCGCCCCATCCGCGGCATGTTGCGGGCCATGTGCTCGAGGAGCTCGGCCTGCGGTGTGATCGGGTAGGCGAAGTAGCACTGACAGCCCGCCCGGAGGGCGGCCTCGGCGATCACTTCGTTCCCTCGCAAGAGCTGTCGTTCCGCCATGTCGCCTCCCTAGGCGTTCTTCTTCTCGCGATACACGGTGATCGCGATGTCCGGGCAGGTCAGGGCGCAGAAGGCGCACCCGACGCAAGCCTCCGGGTTCTCCATGCGGACAACGTCGTAGCCGCTTGGGTTCAGCGTGCCGGAGAAGGCGAGAACCTTCTGCGGACAGGCCGCAATGCAGAGCCCGCAGCCCTTGCAGCGCTCCGCGTCGATGACGACGGTTCCGCGGGGCATCCTGACCTCCCTCTAGGTGCCTTCGTTGGTGTGCTCGCTCAATCGCTTGGCGCGATGCTTGCGTAGCTGAGCCAGGGCCGTCGTGACCCGCTTTGCCCAGGCCTCGATACGCTCCTCGTCCAGCGTGTGCGTGGGGATCTCGGCGACGCGGCGCGGGGCCGGCTGATGATGGCGAAGCGCGCCTTGCAGTTCGTCGAACTCCTCGTCGAACGAGGTCAGCTCGTCGGACGGCTCGCGGGAGACCCACGAGACTCGGACGACCCCCTCCGCGTTGGCCTCTTCGACCGCAAACAGGCCGCGGTCACCTTCGCTCACGACAGCGGAAGGGTCAGCGGACGCAGGGACGACGGCATCCGAGTCAAGCCGAACGTGAAGGCCGTCGTCGCCGACGGAAATCACTTCCCCGCGGACGATCTCCTTCTCGCGATCCGAAGCGGATGCGCCGTTCGACATGGTCGGGCTCCAGGGCGTGAACTACAACGCCTTAACGACGCGGCCCGACTTGATGCAGCGGGTGCAGGCGCGGATCCACGTCTTCCTGCCGTCGACGACGGCGTGGACGCGCTGCAGGTTCGGCGCCTGAACGCGCCGCGTGTGGCGCAGGGAGTGGCTCACTTGATTGCCCGCCTGAGGGCGCTTCCCGCAGATTGTGCAGATTCTCGACATAGCCTTTCACCTCTCTCGACCGGTCTCGACCGGCGTTGACTCGACGTAGATCGGAGCGAGCCGATAGACGCCGTCGCCCGGGCCCCGTGTGCCCAGTCGGGCCACCGCCGCGGCGGATGGGCGCAGAGCTTCCGGCCGTCCTAGGCTCACGGCTCCATGGTGGGGCATCCGATCGTAGATGCCCGCGGCTCCACTTCCCACCAACGTAAGCTCGCGCTGTTCCGCCTTCAACGTCTCTTCAAGCTCCCGCTCTCGCAGGACCATCGCGGGGCCCTTCGCTCGTGCTCCGACGAACCACCGCACGTAGTGCAGGTCGCGGCGGCTCGGGATGATCACGCACACTCGGTGCGAGTCCGCAGCCTGCGCGCGGTACACCTGGCTTCCGTCCACGCCCGAGAGCGGTATTCCTAGGGCCTGACAGATTCCCTTCGCGGTCGCAAGACCGATGCGGAGGCCCGTGAACGATCCCGGCCCGAGGTTCACGCTGACGTCCCGGACATCTTCGATGGTTCGGCCGGACTCATCCAGGAGCTCCCGCAACACGAATAGGACCAACTCAGCGTACCGAACTGGCTCATCCAGCGTTCGCTCGACGCAGAACCCGTCGGGGCCGAGCAGCGCCACGCCGCCGAGAGCCTCGGACGTGTCCATTCCGAGCGTGATCATGCCAACCCCAATGGTAGGAGACGGAGATGCACGTTTCAACCGGCCGCGGGTCGGACGGGGATCGGAAAAGAGGCCTCGAGGCTCCGAGCCTGCGCGAGGTCGTCCTGCATCTGGGCGCGGAGCGCGTCGAGGCTGGGAAACCTCCGGTCCTCTCGAATGCGTCGGAGCAGATGGATCTCAAGGGAGAGCCCATAGAGCTCCCGATCGGGGGGCGTGAGGAGGTGGACCTCGCACCGCGACTCTGCGCCCGACACCGTCGGCCGGGTGCCGACGTAGAGGAGCGCATGGGAGGGAGACACGGCGCCGAGCGCGTGAGCGAAGTAGATTCCCGCAGCGGGGAGGACTACGCGCGTGTCCATCGACAGGTTGGCGGTCGGAAACCCGAGAGTCCGGCCAATCCGGTCGCCGGGTTGGACTGTCCCGAGAAGCATCGGAGGGCGCCCGAGAAGCTCGGCGGCGCGCTCGACCTCTCCCGCTCGCAGAAGGGTGCGGATCCGCGTACTGCTCACGGGAGCGCCCGCGACCTCCAGGGGAGGAAGGACCCGAACGCGTACGCCCCGCTCCGCGCCGCAGGAGACCAACCATGCGGAGTCGCCGCGTCGTTCCCGTCCGAAGCGGAACGACGCGCCGACGACGACAAGGCGGCACGCGAGCTCCCCGATCAGGACGCGGTCGACGAACGCGGCGGGCTCGAGATCGCGCACGGACGGGAACGACGCAGAGACGACCCGATCGACCCACGCGGCGAGGAGGCCGCGCTTGATGTCGGGCGGCAGGAGGAGCGACGGCGGACTGCTCTCCCCGAAGGACCGGGGAGGACTCTCGAACGTGTACGCAACGCTCTCGAGACCGTCGGCGTCGGCGAGCCTCCCGGTCTCGGCGAGGATGAGCTGATGCCCTCGGTGGACGCCGTCGAACGTTCCAATCGCGACTGCAGTCCCTTCCACGCGTTCACCCTCCGTGCCGATGGTAGCGCGCCCCGATCGGTCGTGCATGCCGAGTTGAAGCGTGCGGAGCGGGCACCGTAGAATGCCGTCGCGATGAGAACGGAGCGAATCTCTACGACGGAGCCCGAGGACGAGGCCGCCCTGGGATCGCTTCGTCCAAGGACGATCGCCGAGTTTGTCGGCCAGGACGAGATCAAGGAGAAGCTTCGGATCTACATTTCCGCGGCGAAAGCTCGCCGCGAACCGCTCGACCACGTCCTCCTGAACGGGCCTCCGGGTTTGGGCAAGACAACGCTTGCCCAGATCATTGCCGCCGAGATGGGGGTCGGATTGCGCGTCAGCTCGGGGCCGGCGATCGAGAAGGCCGGAGACCTCGCCGCGATTCTCACGAACCTGCGTCCGGGCGATGTCTTCTTCATCGACGAGATTCATCGGCTGCGCCGCAACGTGGAGGAGATCCTGTACCCGGCCATGGAGGACGGCAAGATCGACATCATTCTCGGGGAGGGCCCGAACGCGCAATCCCTGCGAATCGATCTTCCTGAGTTCACGCTCGTCGGAGCGACGACGCGGGCCGGGCTGCTCTCCGCGCCCATGCGGGATCGCTTCGAGGTCTCCTTCCGACTGGGGTTCTACACCGTCGCCGAGCTGACGCGGATCGTGGTCCGCTCCGGCGAGCTGCTCGGGATCGGCGTCTCGCCGGAGGGCGCCGCGGAACTGGCGAAGCGGGCGAGAGGAACGCCGCGGATCGCGAACCGCCTGCTCCGCCGGACGCGCGACTACGCCGAGGTGAAGGCGGAAGGCCGAATCGACCGCGAGATCGCCCGCGCGGCCCTCGAGATGCTCCAGATCGACGAAGCCGGCCTCGACGGCCTGGACCGCGCCGTGCTCCGCGCACTGGTCGACAAGTTCGCCGGCGGGCCGGTCGGGCTCGAGACCCTTGCCGCGTGCCTGTCGGAGGAGAAGGACACGATCACGGATGTTGTCGAGCCGTTCCTGCTTCAGGAAGGATTCCTCCAGCGGACTCCGCAAGGTCGCGTCGCCACGGACCGCACGTACGAGCATCTAGGCAAGCCTCGAAGCGACAGACTCCTCTAGCGTTTGGCCAGTCTCTTGGCGTTGACGATGAACTCCGAGACCACGCCCTTGAAACGTCCCCAATCAAGGAGCAGGGCGGCGACGATCCACGCGAGGTAGATGAGGGCGGCGCGCGGGGCCTCCCAGGTCGCGACGATGAGGGGCAACGCGACGAGAGGGAAGGCGAACGACATCGTCACGGACTTGGAGCGGAAGTACGCGATGCATGCGGCGGCGATGGCGACGTAGATCAGCGCGGGGATGAGGGGGACCAGGCCGACCATGATGAGAAAGCAGAGCGCGGAGAACACCATCATCATGTCGAACGTGAATTCCTGTTCGCCTACCCACGTCGACGGCTTGTTGTACTTCCGAGCCAAACGACCATCGAAGATGTCGGTCGTCCAGCCGATCATGGTGAGAAGAAGCACCGCCTCAAGGGCGCTCCTACCGACGAACCCCAACGAGAAGATGGTCACGGCAAGGACGCCCCGCGACAACGTCAGGAGATCCGGCACCCGTTTCATCTTGCTCACCCATCCGATTGTAGGGGTCATGGGCAAGCGAGGCAAACGGCGGGACCCGAGCGAAAGAGCGTGCCACATTCCGCTCCGGGAGTTGCCGGTCCGCCGCGGCCCGGCGACGCGATCCCGCCGCGGCCGGAGTTGGCGGCCCGCCGGGGCGGCCCTAGAATGGGGGGCTTCTGTGGGTTCGGTGTCGGAGGAGGTGCGGGAATGAGGAATGCGCTTTTGCTTGCGGGGATCTGGGTCGCGATCATTCTGATTGCGTATGCGGTGGCGTACATGCCCGATCGAGGGCCGAGTGGGTTCGTTGCCGTCGATCGGGCGTTCGAGAGCGCGACCCTGGGATTCCCCGTGCCGGCCGGATGGAGCGCCCTCGAGACCGACTACGGGGCCGTGATCGCGTCTCCGGTCTCCGCGGTCGAGGGGTGGGCGGTCGCAGCGAAAGGAGAGACGCCGGAGGCCGCGCTGGCCGACGCGTGGACGAAGATCGACCCCTGCCCGTCGTGCGGGCGCCCGGTCGCGGAGTTCTTCGCGGCGGAGACGTCATGGACAGGCCGGGTCCGAGCGACGTTCACCTACGCGCCGGGAAGCGACGGAGGCCGAGTGCACGGCGTCGTCCTAGGCTCCGCTCCCCAGTGGGGTGTGCTTCTGATCAAGACGAGCACGGACTCGATTCCGCAGCGCGTGTCCGCCGACCTCGGGCGCATCGAGGAGGGCTTCTCCGTCGAAACCCCGGCGACCGCTCCCGCCGACGCGCAACCGGAGGCGGCCGCCGAGGCGACCCTCTAGGACCGACCTAGGCGGCCGTCACGGAGATCCCCTCGACTCGAACGTAGGGCAGGGTCAAGCTGACGATTGTCTCCTCTTCCTGCGAGACTCCCGAGAGGGTTTCGAGGCACTCGAAGACGTTCCCGGCGATGAGCGTGCCGCTGACGGGGCGTTCCAGGCGTCCGTCCGCGATCAGCTGCGCTCCCTTGGCCACGCCGGAGAAATCCCCCGACACCGGATCGACGTTGCCCGAGAACCGGGTGACGAGGAGGCCCTGCCGGATCTCCGCGATGAGGTCGTCCTTGGACGCCGATCCGGGAAGAATCGCGAGGTTCGTCGGTCCGATCGCCGGCACGGTCTGGGCGGAGCCGACCGCGTGGGCCGTGTTGGGCTGGGACAGCGCGGCGGCCGAATAGGCGTTGTGAAGGAGCGAGACGACGACGCCTCGCTCGAGGATCGTCACGGGGGCGTGTGGGGTTCCTTCCCGATCGAATGCGGACGCGGCGACGCCTCCTGCGCGTCGTCCGTCATCGACGAGCGTGAGGGACGGCGCGGCCACCTTCCGGCCGAGGGCGTCGCCCCACCGGCTCTGGCGGCGCACCGCGTTCCGGGCGTTGACCTGGTACAGAATGAGCCCGACGAGGAGCGCCTCGACCGCTTGTGGGGAGAGCACGATCGGCCCGCGGAACGACGAGCCGCACGGCTCGGCGCCGAGCGAATCGAGGGCGTTCTGGCTCGCCCGACGCACGATCGGTTCCACATCGATCTCGCCGACGCTGCGCGTCGCGCCGAACTGGTAATCCATGTTCGAGACCCGGTCCCCGTCCTTGGCGGTGGCGAGTGCGGAGTAGAGGAAGAGAGTCGTGCGCTCGCTCGCGGCGAGGGCGCGCGTGTTGGCCACGGCCCTCTCGCTCCGCTTGGACGCGAATTCGGCGTCCCCAAGGACAACCCGGCGGTCGACCGACTCGGCGATTCGCAGCATCTCGATTGCCTTCTCGACGACCCGGTCGGTGGTGTACTGCTCCACCGCGGGGTCGTACAGGCCGTCGACCGGCGCGATCGTCTGCGTGTTCGGAAGGACGTTCCCGGGGTCGGCCGGGGACGCTTGGGCGAGCACGACCGCCTCGCGACAGGCTCGCTCTAGGTCCGCGACGTCGTTCGTGCTCGCGAACCCGAGCCGGCTTCCGACGAACGCTCGGATCCCGAAGGCGGTTTCCTGTTGGGTCTTCGCCATCAAGAGGTCGTGCTTCTCGATCGTGGCCGACGTCGTTTCGGCCGACTGCCCGTAGACCTCGGCGTCGGTGGCTCCGAAGCGAAGGGCCGCTCGGACCCCGCTCCGACACAAATCCAGGATGGACTGGCTCATTCTTGTCGACCTCCGATCGTCAGGGTGCACCGGATGTGGGGGCCGCCCGAGTCGACCTTGGCGGCCTGTCCCTTTCCGCAGGCCCCCGCCCCCTTCTCCCACGCGAAATCGTTTCCCACAGCGTCGACGGACTCAAGAACGCGGAACGCGTTCCCCGAGATCGTCGCTCCGCGCACGAGTTGGCCTACGTGGCCGTCCACGATGCGGCGGGCCTCGCGCACACCGAACATGAACTCGGCGTTCGAGTCCGCCTGTCCGCTCATGGCGAACCCTTTCAGGTAGTAGCCGCGGCGGATCCCCGCGAACAGCGCGCCCACCTCTTGCTCGCCCGGCTCGATGTACGTGTTGCGCATGCGGATGATCGGGTTGTCGCTGTAGACGAAGGCCCGGGCGTTGCCGGTCGGGGCGACTCCGTAGTGCGCTGCGGTCTCTCGGTTGTGGAGATAGGAGCGGAGCACGCCGCGCTCGATGAGGACGGTGCGTCCGGTGACGACCCCCTCGTCGTCGACGGGCAGGGTGCCGACCGCGTGGAGGTCGTACGGGGAAAGGCCGCTATCGCACATCGTGACGAGCTCCGAGGCAACACGCTGCCCGATCTTGTCCGCCGTGACGGCGCCGCCCAGGACGATGTCCGCTTCGACCGTGTGGCCGATCGCTTCGTGGCAGAGAAGACCGACGAGTTCAGGGTCGAGCACGACGGGGACCGTACCGCCCTCGGGTTGAGGCGCCGAGAGCGGGTCCACGGCGAGCCGAACGGCGTGGTCGACGAGCTCGTCCGTCGTGCGAGCGGCGAACAGGTCGGACCAGCCGCCGGTGACGCCGACGGTGTCATATCCCAGCGACTGGTCCCCCGAATCGCGCGCGACGGCGAGGACCCGGAAGCTCGGCTTCGAGTCGAAGATGTGGGCCGACGCCCCGTCGCTCGTAACGAGGATCTTCTCGTCCTGGATCTCGTCGTAGGTCGCGGCGGCGGAGACGATCTTGGCCGACGCGGCTCGCACGTGCGCCTCGGTCTCGAGCGCGAGGGCGAGCTTTTCCTCGAGGGGGTGCGCGTCGAGCGGGTCGCGGGTGTCGACCGGGAACACGCCGCGTGCCAGGGAGGCGTTTGCCAAGCGGTCGACCCGATCCCGCTTCGCGGCGGCCGACGTCCGCGCCGCGCTGCGGGCGGCGGCGACGGCGGCGCGGATCCCCCGTTCGGTGAGGTCGGTCGTGCTGGCGAACCCGAAGACTCCGAGCGCCAGGACGCGTGCCCCAACGCCCTTGAGACGCACGCTCGTCGAGGATTCGAGAAGCCCATTTCGGACCGTGAGGGTCCGCGTCTGACGCGCCTGGAAGCGGAGCTCCGTCCAGTCTTCCGCTTCGGCGGCGATTCGTTCAAGCAGCTGCTGCATCGCCTCTCCTCCTAACGCGCCGGTTCGCCGGCGACCTGTGCCGGAGGCTAGCCCCTCGGATGCCCTGGATCAAGGCGACGCGCGGGCCGGCAAGCGGCGAGCCGACCCGAGTGCGTCCTTGACAGAGCTTTCGTGCGGCACGTATAGTGCGGGCGAAGGCGGGGTCCATAGCTCAGGGGTTAGAGCAGCCGGCTCATAACCGGTAGGTCCCAGGTTCGAGACCTGGTGGACCCAGAAGATGGACAAGCTGTTTGTGTACGTGGACGGGGGCGCCCGCGGAGAGCCGGGCGAGGCGGGGATCGGGATTGCCATGACCGACGCCGACGGCGGCGTTGTCGAGGAGATCTCGCGCCTGATCGGACGCTCTACGACGGAGGTTGCCGAGTACCGCGCTCTGATCGAGGCGTGCCGCAGCGCGATCCCCTACAAGCCGGAGACGGTGATCTTCTTCACGGACAACCAGCGATTGGCGAACCACGTGAACGGCGTCTTCGAGACCCGCGAGCCGCACATCAAACACCTCGTCGAGATTGCGATGGGGCTCTTGAACCAGTTTCCCCAGTGGCGCGTCAATTACGTCGACGCCAAGGTGAACCTGCGAGCTCCCCGGTTGGTGGAGCAGGCGTTCCATCGGACCATCAAGGCGCAGATGACGCGTGAGCGGCTCGAACTCCTGCTTCTGGCTCGAACCGCGGCCTTGAGCGAACCCGCGCTCGAGAAGCTCGTCAACTACGCAGAACGCCTCGAGGAAGAGGGGTCGTAGCCTGTGAGGATCGTCCTGCAGAGGGTTGCGCGTGCGTCGGTCTGCGTGGACGGCGAAGAGGTCGGCGCGACGGCTCGAGGGCTCGTCCTCCTGGTGGGGATCGCGCCGGCCGATGGGCGACTCGATCTCACGTCGGTCGCGCGAAAGATCGTTGACCTCCGGGTGTTCGAGGACGAGAACGGGAAGATGAACCGCTCGATCCGGGACGCGGGAGGCGAGATCCTCGCGGTGTCCCAGTTCACGCTCTACGGCGACGTTCGGCACGGTCGCCGTCCGAGCTTCACCGAGGCGGCGCGGCCTGAGACGGCCGAGCCCGTCTTCGACGCGCTCGTGGCGAGCCTGCGGGCGGAAGGGGTGCGCGTCGAAACCGGGAGATTCGGGGCGAAGATGGCCGTCGAGCTGGTCAACGATGGGCCCGTGACGCTCGTGTTGGAGGTCGTGCCGCCTGAGGAAGCGGGGAAGGCTCGGGAGCTTGCGCCGTCGGAGGACGGCGAGTAAACTCCTGTCCCGTGAGCCGCAGGTCGGCGGCGCTTTGCTTGGTGCTTGAGGAGGCAGAATGGCCGTACCGAAATACCGAACGTCGAGATCCAAGGGCCGCATGCGGCGGAACCACTGGAGGAAGATGGATCCAGTGCCTTCCACCGAGTGTCCGCATTGCCACGAGACGAAGCTGCCCCATCGGGCTTGTCCCCATTGCGGCTTCTACAACGGAATGGAGATCGTGGCCAGGAAGGAAGAGGCGAAGGAGTAGCGCCGTTCTCTTCGGCCTGAGCGTCGTGTCCGGCCCGCGGGCCGGACGTTTCTTTTCGGCATCGCCATCGCTCGCTGCGCCTTCCCGCGGCACGTTGGAGGGATCGGCGCTCCGCGGCACGGCGGCTCTCCGGGTTCCCCTCCGGTTCTGGTTCGTTGACTTGGAGGCGTTTCGCGTACAGAATGGCCCTGAGGCACGTGGGTATGGCCGACGCGAAACAGGACGGCGCAAGGGAGAGTTCTCTGCGGGGATCGTGGAAGGCGATCCGGGATGCGATCGACGATCGCATCCTGCGGGCTTGCCTTCCGCTCGATGCGAAGGCCGTCACGGAGAGCGAGGGACGTCTCTACGTCCTGGTCGACAGCGAGTTCAAGAAGGAGTACTGCCTCCGCAAGCTGGACAAGCTGCAGGAGGCGGCCGAGCGGATCCTCGGAGTGACCGAGGTCGTCATCGGCGAGCCGCCGCTCCTCGAGCAGGCTCGAGTGAGTGAGCCTCAGGCCCGCGGAGCCAACGCGCGCATCATCGTCGTCGGAGTGGGCGACGGTGGCGTGAACGCCGTGGCCCGGATGCGCGAGGAACGCCTCACGGGTGTGCGGTTCATCGCCATCGACACCGATCGACAGGTTCTCCAAGCCGCGCCGGTGAAGGAACAGCTCCAGCTCGGGGCCGACATCACGGGAGGCCGGGGAACCGGGGGAGACCCCGACAAGGCGCGGCGCGCGGCGGTGGAGTCGCGATGGGAGGTGGCCAACCTCCTTCGTGGAGCCGACCTGGTCTTCATCACGGCAGGGCTCGGCGGGGGCACCGGATCGGGCGCGGCTCCGATGGTCGCGCAGGTTGCGCGCGAACAGGGTGCGCTCACGGTCGGCGTCGTGACCAAGCCGTTCACGTTCGAGGGGGCGACTCGGCGAGCGAACGCCGAATCGGGGCTTGCGGAGCTGCGCGCGTCGGCCGACGTCGTCATCGTCGTATCGAACGACCGCCTTCTGGAGACGAGCGCGCGCGGGATGCCGATGACGAAAGCGTTCGAACTGGCCGACGGGATCCTGCACCAGGGGGTGCGCGGCATCTCGGACCTGATCACGGTGCGAGGTCTGATCAACCTTGACTTCGCCGACATCCGCAGCCTCCTGGCCAACGCCGGAGACGCGATGATGGGGATGGGGGAGGCCTCGGGAGTGGGGCGAGCTCTTGCCGCGGCGAAGGCGGCAAGCACGAACCCACTCCTCGAAGGAGACTCGATCCGCGGGGCTCGGAAGATGATCGTGAACGTGACGGGCGGTCCCGATCTGACCCTTGGCGAGGTGACCTTGGCCGCGGACCACGTCCGACGAGCCACGGCGACGGAGTGTGACGTCGTGTTCGGCGCCGTGATTCGGGACGACTTCGATCGCTTGATCCGGATCACGGTGATTGCCGCGGCCTTCCGCAAGGAAGAATCGATTGAGCGGGAACAGAAACGGCACGTCAAGCGCGAGCGGGTCTCGGGCAAGGCCGATCTGGATGTCCCGACGTTTCTGCGGCGGGAACAAGAGAAGAAGGATGAGGAGTAGTCGCCAAGACGCGCATCCCCGGGCTTCCGGGCCGAGACCGACGAAGGAGGGGGCGAGACGATGGATGCTGTGCGGGTGCTGGTGTGCCACTCGCGGCCCGGTCCGACCCTCGTCTCCGAGCTCGAGAAAGAGGGGTACGACGTCGAACGGGCCGAGTGCGGCGAGGGCGTGTTCGAGCGCTTGGATGCGTGGAAGCCGGACCTCGTCCTCCTCGAGCTGTCCATCCCCGGCCAGCGGCACGGGGGGTGGAGGTTGCTCGGCTCGCTGCGCGAAAGGCCGCATCCGCCGGCGATCCTTGTCCTGACGTCGCTCGGTCGGCTCGACGATCGCGTGCGCGCCCTGAACGCCGGGGCCGACGACGTCATCCTCGAGCCGTGCGATGCGGTCGAGGTGAGGGCGCGCGTCCGGGCGGTTCTGCGGCGGACCCACCCCAGCCTGTCCGAACTGCCGCTGCGGATCGATGACCAGCGGAAGCAGGTTTGGATTGGAGAGCGTTGCGTGACGCTGTCGCCGAAGGAGTACAGCCTCGTTTCTCTGCTGGCGTCGTCCCCGGGCCAGGTCTTCTCGAGCGACGACATCGTCGAGGCGCTGTGGTCGAGGCCGTCGTACGCCACGGGGCAGGACGCCCAGAAGTACGTCTATCTCCTGCGTCGCAAGATCGAGCGAGACCCGACGCGCCCCGAGATCATCCTGACCGTTCGAGGATTCGGATATCGCCTCGCGCTCTAGCGCCCCCCGTCCGTTGCGACAACCCTTCGGTCCCATGCGGAGGCGTGCTCGAGCCCGCCTTCTCCGCGTCGAATTCCTCTCACCGTGGAAGGCGCGCCCGCCCGGAGAGACTCTCGGACCTGCAAGCCGATGTTCCGGGAGCCCGGGCGTCCGGTGGAGCCGCTCCCTCAGCGTTCCTCCGCGATCTCGGCGCCCTGTGCGGTTTCCAGCCGTTCGCCGGGCGCGAGCCGGAAGGCCTAGATGTCCCGGATGTCCAGATAGAGCGGCGGCTTCGGAAGGGCCTCCGTCCGCATCGGATGCACCATCGTGTGGTAATGGAGGGCGGTGTTTGGGATGGCGTGCGGCATCCTCGCGAGCGGGTCGTCGCGGTACAGGAAGAGCGTGAGGATGTCCGTCCCGTCTGCGCGGGCGTTTCGCCGAAGCTGCAACAAGAGCCGGCTGAGCAGAACTTGGCCCCGCGCTCCGCGGGCGATGGGGTCGAAGAGCTGGAGGTACGTGATCTGCTGGCCGACGACCGGGATGCGTGGGACGGGGAAGACGCTCGAAAGGGGATTGAGGACGTCGCCGAGGAGTCTTATCCAGAGAGGCATGCGGAGGACGCGCCCGCAGTAGATCTTCGAAAGGTCCCAGGCGCTGACTTGCGCGAACGAGTCTCCGGACTCGAGGCGGTAGATCCCTTTCAAGTATCCCAGCTCGGCGCCGCGAGCATACGCGGAGAGGAAGTTCTGGGGCTTGAGAGACCGTGCGCCGACCGCGCGATCGATCTTCGCCACCTCTTCCTCGAGGCGGTCGACGTGGGGATCGAGGTCTACCCGCTTTCCCGGAAGGGACGTCGTCGACAGGATGTCGAACGACGCGGCGGGCTTCGCGCCCGTCCGGGTCGCAACGTTCATGGAGTCGTAGTTGTCGGCCTTGACGTGGCCGAAGAGGAACGCCGCGCCGCTCTCGCGGATCTCGTCGTGGACGGCATGCCAAAGCCGGAGAAGACCCCGCTTCATGCTGCGCCGGTACGTGGCCTCGCCGCGCAGGTCGTAGAAGTACGCGACGCGGTCGGTTCCGCCGTCGAGGAGGACCTCCTTGACGGCGTACGCCATCACGCCGACGATCTTTCCATCCTCCTCCGCAATGATCACCCGGGCGCCGTCGTGCATTCGAGAGCGGTAGAAGTAGTCCTGGCGGTCGAGAAGGATCGATATCCCGGTCCCCTGGGGACTCTCCGACTCGAGGTGAAGCAAGGCGTCATTGTCATCGTGGGTCGCGACGCGGATCCGGAACATGCATGTCCTTTCTAACGAAGGACCACGATCGAGCGCGAGAAACGCCCAGCCGCTCCCTCTTCGTCGATGAGGATGAGCGTAACGATATACGATCCAGGTCGCGCGTAGCAATGGATCGGGCGCAGCCGATCTCCACCGCACGAGCCTTCCGTCCCCGGGCAGGTCGTTCCGTCGCCGAAATCCCACGCGACGTGGACGATGGTTCCGGTGGGGCTCGGATCGTAGGACCGGCTTGCGTCGAAGACGACGCCGCGGGGGCAGTCCGGAGTTCGCGCGTCGTCCCAGGTCGCCTGCGGCGCCGCGTTCGCGATGTCGATCGTAAGCGAGACCGGCAGAGAGCGGGCGCCGTCGTCGTCGACGACCGTCACCGAGACGGCGAACGTCCCGTTGTCGGGGAAGCGATGCCGTGGCTCCCCCGCCGACGAGGACGTGCCGTCGCCGAACGTCCACTCCCAGCGCACGACGGTTCCGTCGGGATCGACCGCGACGGCGGCAAAGACGATCTCGTCTTCGTCGGTCGCGGGGTGCGGCGATGAGGTCGCCGTGCCGACGCTCGGAGGCCGGTTGCGCACGGTCACGTGAATCGGGTCCGAGACCGACGAGGCGCCGTCGTCGTCCGTGACCCGGACGCGGACGGCAAACGCCCCGTCGTCGTCGTAGGCGTGGCGAACCGTCGGACAGGTTGTCGATTGGTCGTACGTCCGGTCGCCGTCGTAGTCCCACTCGTAGACAGCGATCCGACCCCAGGGGCTGGGATCGTCGGAGGCTCCGGCGTCGAACGCGAACGCCTCCCCCGTCTCGCGCTCGAAGACGTCGGCGGAGATCGCGGCGCGGGGCGGCAGGTTCGAGACGGAGATCGAAGCGGTGGTCGTGCCCAAAGCGGCCGCGTCATCGAGCACGGAGAGGGACACGCCGTACTCCCCGTCGGCGTCGTAGGCGTGAGCAGGAGATGCCGACGAGTCGGAAACGCCGTCCCCGAAGTCCCAGAACCACTCGCGAACCGAGCCGTCGGGATCGTACGAGCAGTCGGAGAACCGGACGGCCTCCCCCTCGGCGACGGCGAAGGACGAGGCGGTGAACTGCGCGACCGGCGCGTAGTTCACGTAGACCGAGCCCGACGCCGCGAGCGAGCAGTCTCCCCAGTCGTCGGTCACCACAAGGGCGACGTCCAACTCGCCGCCCTCGCGGCACACGTACTCGGTTGTCGGCGAGTCCGCGGTCAGGTCGCTCATGCCGTCCGCGTTGAGATCCCAGGCGTACGTCGCGATGAGGCCATCCTCGTCGACGGACGCAGAGGCATCCAAGACGAGCGCTTCGCCCTGCGACGGAGAGGGGCTGCTGAAGGAGAAGGCGGCGACGGGGGACCGGTTTCCGATGACCAACGACTGCGTCTGAAGGCCCCGGTCTCCCTGGGCGTCCTCGACGGCGAGAGATGCCGCGTACGTCCCCGGCCGCAGGTAGACGTGGGTCGGGTGCTGCTCGGTTGCCGAGGAGCCGTCGCCGAACTCCCAAGCCCAGGCGACGACCTCGGATTCCTCGTCACTCGACTCGTCCTGGAAGCGGAGTCGATCGAGGGTCGTGAGCTCTCGGCGGCCGGAACCCGGGACCACGCTGAAGTCGGCGATCGGCGGGAGCGAGGTCAGAACCACGATCCAGCGTTCCGTGTAAGCGGCAATTCCCTCGTGACCGCGCGCGGCGAGGGACACAGCGTAGTGTCCGGGACGGGCGTACACGTGGGTCGCCACGGCGGGTCCCGTCTGAAGAGTGCCGTCGCCGAAGTCCCAGACGTAGGTCCCGATTGCCCCAGCTTCATCGGCCGGCTCTGTCGCTTCGAACACCGCCGCCTTCCCGGGCTGGGGCGACGGCGGGTCGACGCGGAACCAGGTGCTCCTGGAGACGTCGGAGGCGCGGTTCTCGCGTCTCGGCGTTCCGGCGTCGAGCTCCGGAGCCCCGTCGGAGAGCGTCGGGCACGTGGCCCAGGAGCGGGGGGCGTCGTCGAGGCGCGTGTCGATTCGCTCCATGGATCGATAGGGAGGAGTTCCGTACGCGTTCGTCCCCGCCGGCCAAGGAGGAACGTCCGAGGAGTCCGGAAGTGCGTTGGCGGTGTCGATCAGACGGCCCTCTGGGTCGTAGAGGAACAGGATCTCGCCCCGGTCGTTGAGCGCGCCGCGGTAGATCAGGTCGGCCGCGACATCCGGAACGGCTTCGTCGGAGTCACGCTCGAGAAGGACGTAGCCAACGCTCGGGGTTGCGGGATCGGTGGGAAGGAGGGCGCCGGAGAGCAGAATGTCGGGCGAGCCGTCCGAGGAGACAAGGCGCCAGCCGAGGAGATCCACGGCCTCCGAGGTCGCGTTGGCGAGCTCGATCCACTCCGCGGCGGGGTCGTGAGCGCTGCCGCCCCAGCAGACCTCATTGATGCGAATCGATCCGCACGTTGCATCGGGGGCGATCGCAGGCAGGGCCAGAGCCACCATCAGAAACGCCAAGACAGCCACCGTGCGCCGCGTCATCGACCCTCCCTCTCCGTTGCCTCGGATCTGAGCCAGAATGGAGGATCCGGAAGGACGAAATCAGCATAGCACGACGGGTTGGTGGGAACCAACGCCCGCCGCTGCGGCTAGCGGCTGTTTCCCGACTTCTTCATCTCGTGACGCTCGTAGGCTTCGATGATCCGCGCGACGAGCGGATGGCGCACGACGTCGGAGCGGTCGAGGTAGATGAACGAGATCCCATCGATCCCTTGAAGCACGTCCTGGACGGCAATCAGCCCGGACGCGCGTTCTTCGAGATCGACCTGGGTGATGTCGCCCGTGATGATCGCCTTGGAGTGGAAGCCGAGGCGCGTGAGGAACATCTTCATCTGAGTCGGCGTCGTGTTCTGGGCCTCGTCGAGGATGACGAAACTGCTGTTGAGCGTTCGCCCGCGCATGAAGGCGAGCGGGGCCATCTCGATGCGGCCGTACTCCGTGAGCTTCTCGAACTCGCTCACCGGGATCATGTCGAACATGGCGTCGTAGAGGGGACGGAGGTACGGGCTCACTTTCGCCTGGATGTCGCCGGGCAGGAAGCCGAGTTCCTCGCCCGCCTCGACGGCCGGGCGAGTCAAGAGGATGCGCTTGACCTTCTCTCGCTTCAGATAGTCGATCGCCATGGCGACGGCGAGGTAGGTCTTTCCCGTCCCCGCCGGGCCGATCGCGAAGACGACGTCGCTCTCGCGGACGGCTTGCACGTAGCGGTGCTGGCCCACGGTCTTCGCGCGGATCTCCTCGCCCCAGTGGGTAACGCGCACGACATCGGAGAGGACGCCTTCGACGTGGGCGCCGGCCTTGATCTGTTCGACCAAGTAGCGGATGTCGGCCGTCGACGGACAGTGATTCTTCTCGACGAGCCCGAGCAGCTTCTCAAAGAGGGCGCGGACCCGCTCCACTTCCTCCGCCGGCCCTTCGATGCGGATGGTTTCGCCGCGGGCGAGGATCTTCGCCGAGAAGGACTTCTCGATCTCCTTGAGGTTGCGGTTGTACTGCCCGAGAACCGCCGTCGCTTCCGCGTTGTCGCGCAGGGTGATCTCAGTCTGGATCGTCTCGATCTTCGCTCACTCCTTCGAGTCCTTCCGCCGATGCTCTCGTGATCCTCACCGGACATTCGCGACCGATGGGACGGGGTGTCGGGGAGTCGAACGCGACGCGAATGTAATCGGCCGTGTAGCCATGATGCCGACCGCCGTCTCGGTCCTCGACGAGCACATCTTCGACCGTTCCGATACGCCCGTCAAGCAAGCGGCCGAGCACAGGGCGCCACGCATCGAGGATGCGCTCGGCTCGGGATCGCTGAACGGGGCCCGGGACCGCGTCGGCCATCGAGGCGGCCGGGGTTCCAGGGCGGGGGGAGAACCGGAAGACATGCAGGTTCGAGAATCGCACGTCCTCGACCAGTCGGCAGGTTCGCTCGAACGCGTCCTCCGTCTCGCCGGGGAAACCGACGATGAGGTCCGTGCCGAACGTCGCCTGCGGGAGCGCCTCACGCGCCCGCAGGATCGCCGCGCGATAGGCGGCGGTCGTGTAGCGGCGCCCCATGGCGGCGAGGACGGCGTCGTCGCCGCTCTGGGCGGGGATGTGGAGATGGCGAGACAAGCGCGGGTCGCGCCGGAACACTTCGAGAAGCCGATCCGTGACGCCGTCAACGTTCAGCGAGGCGATTCGCAGGCGGCGAAGGTCCCGGAGTTCGAGCAGGCGTCCCAGCAGGGCCGGAAGGGAGGCGTCCGGAGCGCCGTACGCGGCGAGATCGACGCCGGTCACGACGATTTCGGGGACCCCGTTTCGCACGAGCTCTGCGGCTTCCTCGAGGGCGACGGCGAGGCTCTTGCTGCGGCTGGGCCCGCGAACCAAGGTCGGCCGACAGTAGGTGCACGCGTGGGCGCAGCCGTCCTGAACCTTGAGGTAGGCACGCACGCGAACCGTAGGGGCGGCGGCGCGCTCGGCGTCGAGAGGAAGCAGCGGCGCGCGCGGAAGGAGGCCGCGACGGCCGCCGAGGACGGCGCCCACCACCTCGCCGATGCGCGCCTTCCAGCAGTTGCCAGCGATGAGGTCCGCCTCCGCGAAGCGCGCAACTCCGCGCTCGACGGCGTCGGCGAGACATCCGATCAGGACGACCACCGCCGCCGGTCCCGCGGTGCGGGCTTGCCGGGCGGCGTGGCGGGCCTTCCTCTCGGCGAGGGCCGTCACCGTGCACGCGTTCAGGACAACCACGTCGGCTTCTCCCTCGACGACCTCGGCTCCGAGCCGAGAGAGGGCGCGAGCCATCATCGCCGACTCGTACTGGTTCACGCGGCAGCCGAACGTCACGATCGCCACGCGGCAACCGGCGAGGACGGTCTCGGACGGCGGCACGTGCGGCGCCGCGGCGCGTTCGTGGCCCTGCGGGCTTGGAGTCGAGGGTTCTCGCATCGTCAGGCGTAGCGTAGCGGGCCCCGCACAGAATGCAACATGGGTGGGGCGCAGAGTGGACGGAGCCGCAAGCGGACGGAGTGCGGGGTGCGGCGCAGAGTGGACGGAGCCGCAAGCGGACGGAGTGCGGGCCGCGGGTGCAGCGCAGAGTGGACGGCGCCAGGAGGCACGGCGGCCGGCCCAGTTGACATTCCCGGAGCGCTGTGGTAGGTTCGGCCCTGGGGTGGAAGCATGCGGGGGAATCCAGTCCGGAAACCGATTCTCTACGTCGCGACGATCGTCGTCGTCCTAGGGATCGCGGTTCTCGTCTGGCACTTCGTGCTGGGCTGGGACCCGTTCGGAACCCTGGGGCTCCGCACGAGGGTTCACGTCCTGTGTGCGGCGACCTCCGCAGGCCCGGAGGGCCCGATCGTCGAGAGCGTCTCCATCGTCACGACCGACCGCGGGCGGGTGAGCGTTCTCTTCGTCCCCGTTGACCTGTGGGTGAAGTCCGGCGACGGCACGTCCGGAAAGCTTGGCGAGATCGCGGCCCGCGAGGGCTGGGCGGCCGCGTGCCGCGCCCTCGTCCCGCTGCTCGGCGTCTCCGTGAGTCGCTACATCGCGCTCGATGCCGGGGATCTCTCGGCGTTTCTCGCGCTCTTCCCACGGGTCACGGTCTCCGTGGACGATCCCGTGACCGGTCCCGATGGGAAGGGTTCGGGCGGCCCGGCCATCCGGATCGATGCGGGGAACCGGGCGCTCGCGCCGAGGGAGATGATGGCCTTCCTTCGCGGAACGTCGCGCGCCAGCCGCGCCGAGCGGGATCGCCGGGCGTTCGAGGGGATCCAGAGCTCCGTACACTCTGCTTCGACGGACGAGGCCTTCGATCGGCAGCTTCGAGCCGTGGCGGCCGGCGCGACCACCAACGTGAGCGACAAGGACTGCGTCGCGCTCTGGACGAGGATTGCGCAATCGACCGACACGGCGTCCGCCGTGCTGCCGACGCGTGAGGTGGTTCGTGGTGGAGCGTCCGAGCGGCTCGCGGTCGTGGCGGAAGCGGAGCGTGTCGTCGCGACGCTCGTTCGCGGAGCGGATCTCCTCACGTCCGCGAAGATTACGGTGGCCGTGTTCAACGGGAATGGGGTTCGGCTTTCGGCCAGCCGGGCGGCGGGTTACCTGAAGGCGCGCGGGTTCCAGGTGTCCGCGACGGCGAACGCGGAGACCTTCTCCTACGCCACGAGCGCGATCGTCGTCTTGACAGACGAAGCCAAGGCGTGGATGCTTCGCGAGGCGCTCCCCGGCGAGGCGATGGTGGTGTCTCCCGAAGAGTTCGCCGACCACTACGAGGCGCTACGAAGCCAGGTCCCGGCAGGCACGGATCTGGTCTTCGTCGTTGGGGCGGGAATGGAGTTTGCGGGATGACGGATCGAGAGCTCGTTCGACAGGCAGTCGAGATCATCTCCCAGAAGAAGGGAGAGGAGTCCGTGATCGTCGACCTCGGCGACGTCTCGATGCCCGCTTCGTACTTCGTCATCGCGGAAGCGGACAACCCCGTCCACGCGAAGGCGCTGGTGACCGCGTTGCGCGAGCAGCTCCCCGAGACCCCGCTCCACAGCGAGGGCCTAGCAGAGCGGAAGTGGATCGTGCTCGACTACGGCGACGTGGTCGTCCACATCTTCGACCGGGAGGCGCGCGCCTTCTACGACCTCGACTCCCTCTGGGCCGACCACATCGTTGCCCTAGCGACGCTTGCCGAGTAGCCGACGCGGCAAGCGCTCAATCCAGTCTACGAGACGGGCAGATCCCCGCGTACGAGCAGTAGTTGCAGGCGCGGTACTCGGGATCGCCGGGGAACCGGGCCGCGCGGATTCCGGCCGCCGTCCTCTCGATCTCCGATTGCGCGTGCTCGGCACGCTTCGGAGACGGGACGGCGCGTCCCACGAGCACGTCAGGCGTCAGAAACCGCAGCTCCACGGCCTGCGGAGGCCCGTCGAACAGCTTCTCGTACGCGAGGGCGTAGATGGCTAGCTGGAGGCTGTCCGCGGCGCGCTTGTCCGCTTCGGCTTGAGTGAGCACGGCGGAGGTCTTGTAGTCGATGATCCGCCCTGCGTCGCCGGTGATGTCGATCCGGTCGAAGATCCCGACGAGACGCACGCTGCCCACCGGCACGGAGAAGCGGCGTTCGACGTACGTGGGCGTGGATCGCTCGGCGCTCTCAAACGCGAGGAATCGGCGCAGCGCCTCGAGCCCCTCCTGAAGCCGAAGCTCCTCGTGCTGGCGTGTGAGGAACCCCTCGGCGAGCCACTGGCTCCGGAAGATCGCGTGCAGCTCGTCGATCGTTGCATCGCGTCCGGCGTGTCGTTGGAGGTTGTAGAAGCGCACGGCCTGATGGATCGCACTCCCGTAGACGAGCGAATGGTGTTGGCGCACGGGCACGTGGAGCACATGGATGTATCGGTACTTGAGAGGGCACGAGAGGTAGTCGTCGACCTGCCGGTAGCTGAGCGCGAGCGCCTCCTCGCCGCGGTCCACGAGCGTCGGCTCCACCACCGGCTCCTCGGGCTCCTCCGCGCGTCGAGCCCGCTCGTGGCGGAGGATCGGCGTGAGCGGTTGGCGCGCTTGCGGAGCGAGCTGCGAGGCGTCGAGGTCGAGGGCCTCGGAGACGAACAGGCTCGGCTTCCGCGGCCTCTTGCCGCCGTACTCCTGGGCGCTCGTCAGGTAGAGGTCCTCCTTGGCGCGCGTCATCCCGACGTAGAAGAGCCTGCGCTCCTCCTGTTTGTGGAAATCGGCGCTCGAGACGAGGTCCTTGACCAGCGCGTCGGGGAGCGGGATAGGATCCGCACGGTGGGTCGACGGGAAGCGGCCGGCGACGAGGCCGACCAGGAAGACGATCGGGAACTCAAGCCCCTTGGCCTGGTGGATCGTGAGGATCGAGACAGCGTCCGTGTCCCACGCTGCGTCGCCCACGGGCGGGTTGTCGCCGGCGTCGATCAAGGCGTCGAGGTAGTCGATGAACCACGGCACCCTGTCGTAGCGCGCCACGTGACTGAACCGCTCGATGAGGGAGAACAGGCGCGCTAGGTTCTGGATCCGGAGCGCGTCCTGTGCCTCGCCGGAGTTGGAGAGGCGCTCGATGGTTCCGGTCTGCGTCGTCAGGAACTGGAACAAGACCTCGCCCGTCCGCTCCTTCGTCGACAGGCTGACCATGGCCGTGACGTCGTCGACGAGTCGGGCGAGGCGTCGCGCGTTCTCCTCGTCCGCCTCCGAGGGCTCGAGGCCCGCGCGCATCGAGCGCAGAACGTCGAGAAGACTCTTGTTGCGCCGGCCGGCGAGCGCCGTGGCTCGGGCAAGGGGCTCGGGGTCGACGTTGTAGAAGAGCGACGAGGCGAGGTAATGGAGCGACATGTTGTCGTACGGGTCGGCCAGCACACGGAGGAACGCGAGGGCGGCGCGGATCTCCTCCTGATCGTAGAGACCGCGGCTCCCCGAGAATCGCCACGGGATCTTCAGAAGGTTCAGCGCGGCGAGGAACGGGGTCGCCTGGGAGTTCGAGCGGACGAGGACGGCGAAGTCGGCGTAGGGGCGGTCCTCCTCGCGGCGGCGCTTGTCGATCGTCTCGGCGACGAAGTCCGTCTCCTCATCGAGGGTCTCGAAATGAAGCTGGTGCGGTGCGTGTCCGACGCCCGACGTCGCGTGCAGTCGCTTCGAGATGCCGGCGCGGACCTCGAGACGGTCGGGGTTGTTGTTCTGGATGAGCCGGTATGCGGAGTCGAGGATCGCTTGAGTGGAGCGGTAGTTCTCGTGAAGCACGATCACTCGCCCGTCCGGGTACGCGCTCTGGAAGCCGAGGATGTTCGAGATGGCGGCGCCGCGGAACTTGTAGATCGATTGGTCGTCGTCGCCGCATGCGGTGACGTTCCGGTGCGAGGCCAGGAGCTTCACCAGCTCGAACTGAGCGTAGTTCGTGTCCTGGAACTCATCGACGAGGATGTGGCGGAATCGCTCTCGCGACCGCGCGAGCACCGCGGGGTGCTCGCGGAGAAGGCGCAACGCGAGCGCGATCAGGTCGCCGAAGTCTACGAAGCCGTGCTTGTGGAGGAGCCGATCGTAGGCGGCGTAGGTCTCGGCCAGCTCCGTCTGGTCGGCAAGGGAATCGGCGGCGAGCCGCGCTGCGTCCTCGAGAGCGGGCGGAGAGTCGTGAGCCAGTCGCTCGACGTACGCCTCGTAGTCGCCGGACGAGGCGTCCTCGTCCTTGGCGCGCGAGAAGAGCGAGAGGAGCGATCGGAGATTCTGGAGCGGGTTCCCGAGAGGGCGGAACCGCTTGAGCGGAAGGTCGAAGAGGTGCTCCTTGAGGAAGAGCGCTTGCTCCGGCTCCGTCAGGATTCGGTAGTCGGGAGGGAGTCCCAGAAGCACGGCGTTCTCCCTCAGGAGGCGATCGCAGAACGCGTGGAACGTCCCAATGTGCGCCTCGACGTAGCCGTAGGGGACGAGCCGGTCGACGCGCTCCTCCATCTCGGCCGCCGCCTTCTCGGTGAACGTCAGGGCGAGGATCTCTTCCGGCTCCGCGCGCTTCTCCGAGATGAGCCACGCGATGCGGCGGGTGATCACCGTGGTCTTCCCGGTTCCCACGCCCGCGACGACGAGGAGCGGGCCTTCGCCGTGCGTGACCGCAGCACGCTGCAACTCGTTTAGATCCGAGAGGTCCATGGTTGCGCCAGTATACGCCCGGGGGGCGAAGCGCGGAGAGTGCTCAGGAACGAGCCTGGCTCCGGAAGAAAAGAGAAGAGGAAGCTCTCGCTTCCTCTTCTCGCATCTTGTGTGGCCGCCTCACGACGGCCGGTCGTCAGGAGCGCGGGACTACTTCTTGCCCGCGGCCTTCTTGGCGACGATGTCCTTCAGGTTCTTCCCGGCCTTGAAGGCGGGAACGACCTTGGCCGGGGTCTTGATGCGCTGCCCGGTCTGCGGGTTCATCCGCGTCGTCGCCTTGCGCT
>JBFYQP010000011.1:0-11396 GCA_041302745.1 Candidatus Bipolaricaulota bacterium
CGATCCCATGAGGAGGCGAGGCAGTCCGCGTTCGTCGGCGAGGCGCCAGGCCGCGGCGCACGTCAGGCGGCCGCCGTCGGCCGTCTCGTCGAGGGCGCGGCGCAACTCCGGAGGAACGTCGGAGAGCTTGTGGGCCGCGCGGCGCTCGCCGAACGCATCGTATCCGAACAGGCCGAGCTGGCAGACGGAGATCCGAACGCCGAGGCGATCGGCGTTCGCTCGGACCGTGTCCGGCGCCACGCCGAGCCGATCCGCGATGCGAAACGCCGCCGCGCACGGAAGGAGCCCGCCACTCGCGGCTTCTCGGATCGCCTGATCCAACTCGCACACAACGATCACCCGGCGCCATTGTGCCGAACGCAGACTCGCGCGCCAACGGCCGGTCTGGGATTGAGACGGCGCGTCACGTACGCTTCACGCGTCAGGGGCTTATGGGGGTGCATGTGTCTCTCTGGATTGGGTTCGCTGCAGCTGTCGTGCTCCTTGTCGTTCTCTCACGGCGGAGCCTCGCTCTCGGCTTGGCCGCCGCCGCCCTCGTCCTCGGCGCGGCGACGCTCTCCCCCGCGGAGATCGGCGCGGCGCTCTGGAAGACGGTGTCCGATCCCTCGGTCCTCCTGCTTGCGCTGGTCGTGCTCCTCATCCCCGTCCTCGGCGGCGCGATGGGAGTCTCCGGGCAGATGGCGCGCCTTGTCGACAACCTGCACGTGGGGGTGCGGCCGTTCCTCGCGCTTGCGCCGGGGCTTCTCGGCATGCTCCCGATGCCCGGGGGCGCGCTTCTCTCGGCGCCTCTCGTGGAGCGGGGCGCGGGCCACGTGGCGGCGGACGTGAAGGCGGCGGCCAACGTCTGGTTTCGTCACGTCCTCCTGATCGTGTACCCGCTCGGCTCGGCGCTGATCGCGTCGGCCAAGATCGCGGGGCTCGACGTGTACGCGACGATCCCGTACCTCGCCCCCGCGTTCGCTCTGTCTCTCTTGCTCGGCGGCGTCTTCCTCCTGCGCAAGGCGCCGAGGAAGAGCGCGGTTCCGGCGGAACCGGGCGCCTGCGGAGAGGCGACGGCGTTCTCGTTGCGCGACCTGCTCGTTCCTCTCGGGATCCTGCTCGCCGCCCCCGCCCTCGACCTCATCCTCGCGAGCGCAGTGCAGCTCCCGATTCGCGAGGTCGGGACCGCGGCAGGCGTCCTGCTGAGCCTCGCGCTCTCCGCCGCCGTCGGCCGAATCGGTCCAAAGCAGCTCCTGCGGGTCGCGGTCCGCGCGCGTCCGTGGACGTACGCGGCGATCGTCGTCGCGATGTTTGCCTTCCTGAACGTGTTTGCTTCGTCGGGAGCCCCCGAGCGGTTGGCGGAGATGAGTCTCTCTCCGCTCGCCTTGTGCGTCGGCGTGGCCTTCGCCCTCGGCCTCGTCACCGGGCGGATCGAGGCCCCGCTTGCGGTGATCCTCCCGATCTACGCGTCGACGTACGGGCCGATCACGCTGCCGGGGTTCGCGGTGGCGTACTACGCGGCGTTCCTCGGCTACGTCGTCACGCCGGTCCACCCGTGCGTTTCCGTGTCGGTCGAGTACTTCGACACGTCGATCGGTGCGCTCGTGCGGCGCCTGGCTCCGCCCGTCGTGGTTGGCGCGGGGGTGACGCTACTGGTTGGCCTTGTCGTCTTCTAGGGACGCTCCGGAGCGAACGTACAGAGTCCGCGTCGGGTAGGCGAGGCGAAGCCCTCGCTCTTCGAGCGCGCGAAGGATGCCGAGGTTGATCAAGTGCCGGGCGTCCATGTACTCGAGGTAGTTGCCCGTCAGCACGAAGTAGACGACCTCGAACGAGAGGGCCGAATCGGCGAACGACTTGAGGTGGCAGCGGTC
Organism: Candidatus Bipolaricaulota bacterium; assembly: GCA_041302745.1. Classification (GTDB taxonomy): domain Bacteria; phylum Bipolaricaulota; class Bipolaricaulia; order UBA7950; family UBA9294; genus JAPLGD01. The sequence continues at coordinate 1,851 of JBFYQP010000011.1, forward strand.
GAAGCGAACGCCGGGGACCCTCCCGATCTCGGCTTGGACGAGTGCGGGAACCCCCTCGACCTCGGCCGTCGGGGTGCCGTACTCGAGCCCGAACGAGAAGGCGATGCGGCGTTCGGTCATCGCCTTGTAGTTGCGCACGCGGCTGTCGAGCAGGTCGCCGTTGGAGAACACAATCTGTTCTCCGGAGAGGCTGCGGACCCTCGTGGTCTTCAGGCCGACCCGTTCGACGGTCCCCGAAAGCTCGCCCACGGCGATGAAGTCGCCGATGACGAACGGCTTGTCGACGAGGATCGACAACGACGCGAATGCGTCCTTGAAGATGCTTTGAACGCCGAGCGCGACGGCGAGTCCCGTGATCCCGAGCCCGGCGACGAGCGTTGTGATGTTCACGCCGATGTTGTCGAGGGCGATGAGGAGCACGATGGCCCAGATCACGAGCTTCGCGATGAATCCGAGGGCGGCGAGCGACGTCGCCGCCGAGGCGTCGCCGCCGAAGCGCCGCCGCACAATGCGCGCCAGCCAAAAGGTGACGAGCCCGTTTCCCCAGTACCCGGCTTGGGCGAGCATCGCCATCACGAAGCCGACGTGGAGGATCTTCGTCGCCGTGGTCGGCAGGGTCAGGAGTTGTGACCCCGCGTAGGCGGAGATGACGAACACGAGGAGAAACCGGGTCTTGTGGAGCAGCTCGACGAGGAGGTCGTCGAGTTGTCCGCTCGTCCGTTCGGCGACCTTCCGGAGATACCGGATGGCGACGCGGGTCACCACCTGGAGCAAGACCCAGGTGAACAGGACGACGCCGGCGGCGGCGAGCCATCGCCCCACGGGGTTGTTGTAGAACGTCGTCTGGAGAAAGGTCACGCGGCCTCCCTTCGTCGATTGTCGCGGCGTCGATCGGATGAAGAGTATCCAGGCCGGCTCCGCTCGATCAAGCGTCGCAGGGTTCGTGCGCCGGGCGACGTCCGGCGTCCGTCTCGGAGGGGAGAGCGGCCCGGATCCACGTGTCGCTTGGTTCGGCGCTCGGGTGATCCGTGTCTGGGGCGCGGGTCCGCGAATGGATCGAGGGGGTGCGGAAGCGGAGGCTACGATGACTCCATGGACAAGATCGGGGTCATCGTGCGGGCGAGTGGCCTCCACGACAAGAGCCACGTCGACTCGTTGCGGGACCGCATCCTGGCGGAGCTCCGCGCGAGCGACGGCCTCGGCATCGAGGAGATCGCCCACCCGACCGCCGACAAGCTGACGGCGATCCTTGTGCTCACCGGGGGCGTGGAGCGTGACGTGCTGAAGACCGTCGCCCAGCTTCCATCCCCCACGCTCCTCATCGCCCACCCCGGAGACAACTCGCTTCCCGCGTCGCTCGAGGTCCTGGCGCGCATCCGCCAAGACGGCGGCGAGGGACGCATCCTGTTCGGAGCCCCGCCGGAGATCGTGGCCGGGCTGAAGCAGGAACTCGTGCTCGCCAACGCCTGGGACACGCTCCGGTTCTCACGGATCGGTCTGATCGGCGAGCCCTCCGACTGGCTCGTGGCCAGCGACGTCGATCGCGCGTTCCTCAAGGGACGTCTGTCGATCGAGCTTGTGCAGATTCCGATCGAGACCCTGCTCGATCGGGTCAAGGCCGCCGAGGCTCCACGCAAGGACGTCGCGAGCCTGACGAAGCGGGCGGAGGCCGTGGCCGAGCCGAAGCCGGCCGAGATCCGCGATGCGGTCCAGGTGTACGCGGGCCTCCGAAGCCTCGTCGACGAGCACCGGCTGTCCGCGTGCACCGTGCGATGCTTCGACCTCGTGAAGCGCATGAAGACGACCGGGTGCTACGCGGTGTCCCGCCTGAACGACGAGCGGGTGCCGGCGGGGTGCGAGGGCGACCTGCAGGCGCTTATCACGCTGTATCTGGCCTTCCTCCTGTCGGGGCAGACGGCGTTCATGGGAAACGTCGCCGACGTCGACACGAAGACGCCCGCCGTCGGCATCGCGCACTGCACGTGCCCGCTCTCGATGACGACGAGCTACGCGATCCGCAGCCACTTCGAGTCCGGGATCGGCGTCGGCCTCTCGGGATCGATTCCCGCCGGAGACTGCACGCTGTTCCGACTCGGCGGAGAGAGGCTCGACCAGCTCTTCCTCCGCGAGGGGCGAATCGAGGAGGCTCCGTTCCGTGACGACCTCTGCCGGACGCAGGTTCGCGTCGTCGTCGACGAGCCGGTCGACGAGCTCCTCTCCTCGCCGCTCGGCAATCACCACATCCTGCTCGCCGGCCGCCACGGCGAGACCATCCGTCGGTTCTTCGACCGCTACCTCGCGACCTAGCCACGAGCGAGGTTCCGCCGCTATCTGGCCACGTAACCTTGCCAGGTTGCGCCGCTACCTCGCGACGTAGGCAAGGGCGAGGTTGCGCCGCTACCTCGCGACGTAGATCGCTGCGAGATTGCGCCGGTACCTCGCGACCTAGGGGTGGGCGAGGTTCCGCCGCTGCCCGGCGACCTAGGCGGCCGCCGCCGTCGCCGCGGCCTCACCGCCGCGGGAGAGAAGGCCGCCTGCGACGCAGATCCCCACGGACGCTTCCTTGTGTCGATTCGCGCGAGCCGCTACCATGCGGGCTCGGTGGAGGTGAGCGTTCATGCCCGAGCGCAAGATGCAGATCACAGCGGACAACGAGACACGGCGGGGTCACTACTCCAACCTCGCCCTGATCTCCCATCGCCAAGAGGAGTTCGTCGTCGACTTCCTGTTCGTGGACCCTCAAGCCGCTTCGCCACAGGAGGGGCAGGCGATCCTCGAGTCGCGCATGATCCTCAACCCGGTGCACATGAAGCGGCTCTACCAGGCGATCGGCGAGAACCTGCAGCGATACGAGAAGAACTTCGGGAAGATCGCCCTTCCGCCGACGCTGACGTAAGGCCGTCCCTCCCATGGACCGTGGGGCGGGGTTCGCCGAACGCAAGGCGGGGGTCGTCCGCACGATCCTGGTGCGGCGGCTGACCCTCGGCGTCTTCTCCGCGGTCGCGCTCGTGGTCTTGTTCACGAGCCGGCTCTCCTACAAGAACCCGCTCTTCTACTCGCCGGTTCTCTGGTTCCTGCTCACGTTCCCGTTCAAGGCGCTGATCGAGCGCCTGCGCACCGAGCGGGCCCTTCACTGGGCGCACACGGGGTTCTACCTCGCCGAGGGCGTGCTGATTACGGTCCTCGTTCACTTCATGGGCGGGAGCACCTGGATCGGCAACATCTTCTACCTCTTCACGGTCCTCTACGCGAACTACTTCCTCCCGCGCGTGTACGGCGCGCTCGTCACCGGCTGGGTCGTCGCCTGCTACGCGACGCTCGTGCTGCTCGAAGCGGGCGGGACCCTTCCGCACCGCTCCCTGTTCGCGCTGACCGGCGACCCGTACCAGAGCCTCTCGTACAACGTCGCCACGATCCTGGCGGGGACGGTGGCCTTGTACGCGGTGGTTGCGTTTACCGTGCGGACGTTCGCGGCGATCGACGCGAAGAAGAACCGGATGCTGGCGGAGCGGGAGCAGGCGCTGGCGCGGATGTCGAAGCGGCTCCTCGGCGCTCAGGACGAGGAACGGCGGCGGATCGCCCGCGGGCTGCACGACGGACTGATCCAGTCCCTCGCGGCGATCAAACTCCATCTCGCCCCAGCGAAGTCGAAGCTCGGCGAGGAGGGCTACAGCGAGGTCGCGGGGATTGTCGACGAGGCGATCCGTCAGACGAGAACCCTCGCCTACTCCATCCGTCCGCCGCTGCTCGACGACCTCGGGCTCGTCCCGTCGCTCGACCGGCTGGCGGAGAGCGTCGGAGAGGAGAACGAGCTTGCGGTCCGCGTCGAGTCGGACCTCGACGGGCGGCTCGACCGCGAGGCCGAGGGGCTCCTGTACCACGTCGCTCGGGAGGCCCTGGAGAACGTCGTCCGGCACGCCAAGGCGAGCCGGGTTGCGATTCGGATCTCGAGCGAGGGCGCGTGGGTCCGTCTCTCCATCGAGGACGACGGGATCGGCATCGCCCCCGACGGCCCGCGAGGATTGGGACTGCGCGGGATTGAGGAGCGGGTGACGATCGCCGGCGGGACCGTGTCGATCGCCTCGGCTCCCGAACGCGGCACGATCGTCACCGTGGAGGTTCCCTGTGGGGACGACGCGGATCGCGATCGTCGATGACCACGCGCTCGTGCGCGACGGCCTTGCGCGCCTCCTGGCGCTCGAGGCGGGCTTCTCGGTCGTCGGCTCGTGCGGCGACGGGGCGGGAGCCCTCAAGCTCCTCGCCGCGTGCCGCCCCGACGTCGTGCTCCTCGACATCTCCCTTCCGGATGCCGACGGACTCGATCTCGTCGGCGAGATCCGCCGCCGAAACCCCGAAACACGAGTCCTGATGTTGTCCATGCACTCGGAGCCGGAGTACGCCGCCGAGGCGATCGCCCGCGGCGCCTGCGGCCTCGTCGGCAAGGCGGCGTCCGCGGAGACGCTTGTCGACGCGATCCGACGCGTCGCGGCCGGGGAGACCCTCCCGTCGGCGGAACGGCTCTCGCCGCGGGAGCGCGAGGTCCTCGCGCTCGTGGCGGCCGGCCGGTCGAACGACGAGGTCGCCCAAGAGCTCGGGATGAAGCGAAAGACGGTCGACGGCCACTGCGGGCGCCTGATGGAGAAGCTCGAGATTCACACCCGGGCCGCCCTCGTGGCGTACGGACGGCGGATCGCGTTCTAGGGAATCCTAATGAGTACGGTTTCCCCGTGTCGCGCCGCGACCGAGCGGCATACAATCGGAGCATGGGGTCAATCCGGGTGGTGCTGGCCGACGATCACGCGTTGGTCCGTTCGGGGATTCGGGCCCTGCTCGCCTCGAGCGGCGTCGTGGTCGTTGCGGAGGCGGGAGACGGACGGAGCCTGCTCCGAGACGTGCGGGTCCATCGTCCCGACGTGGCGCTCGTGGACGTTTCGATGCCTCTTCTGGACGGGATCGAGGCGACTCGCCGGATTGCGCGGCTCTCGCCGCAGACGGGCGTCGTGATCCTCACAATGCACGACGACGCCTCGTTCGTCGCCCGTGCACGGCGGGCCGGAGCCCGCGGATACGTCCTGAAGGACTCGGCCGTCGAGCGCCTGCTCGATGTGGTCCGACGGGTGGCCGCCGGCGAGACGTGCCTTGCGGACGACGGCGAGGCGGTCGACGAGCCGCTGACGTCGAGGGAGCGGGAGGTGCTCCAGCTCGTGGTGGAAGGGAAGAAGAACGGGGAGATCGCCGAGTTGCTTCACCGAAGCATTCACACGGTGCGGAACCATCGCGCTCGTCTGATGCACAAGCTTGGGGCGCGCTCGGCCGCAGACCTTGTCGCGGCAGCCGAGCGGCTCGGGGTTGCCGTTGGCCTCCCCGGAACCGGACGTGGGTGAGATGACCTCGAAGATCCTGGATGCGCATCGAGACGAGATCCGGACTGCGATCGCAGAGGCCCTGCACGGCGACACGCCGCTCCGGAAGGAACTCCGGGTTCACGTAGGCCTGGAGGACGAGGGCGGTCGGGCGATCGACGGAATGGGAAAGCTGCTTCGGCCGAGTCTGGTCCTGTTCGTGTCGGACGAGCTCGGCGTGCCGACGGCGGAGGCCCTTCCCGCCGCCGTCGGCCTCGAACTTGCCCACAACTTCTCGCTCGTCCACGACGACATCCAAGACCAAGACCGAACGCGGCGCGGCCGCCCGACCGTCTGGGCGCGCTGCGGGATTCCTGAGGCGATCAACGCCGGCGACCTGCTGCACGCCATCGCGGCGATCGTCGTCCAACGGGCCGGCGGCGAGGCGGCCGCCGCGCTCGCGGCGGCGACCGCCGAGATGATCGAGGGGCAGTCGCTCGATCTCGCGTTCGAGAAGAGGTCCGCGACGGTCGACGAGTACCTCGGCATGGTCGACAAGAAGACCGGGGCGCTCCTGCGCTGCGCGTTCGAACTCGGCGGGATCGTGGCCGGAGCAAACGCGAAGGTCCGCGAGCGGCTCGGGTCGCTCGGGAGCGCCGTCGGCCGCGCGTTCCAGATCCAGGACGACCTCCTCGGCGTCTGGGGAAACGGCGACGTCGTGGGAAAGCCGCGCGGCTCCGACGTGCGGCGGCGGAAGAAGTCGTTCCCCGTCGTGGTCGCGTTTGCGCGCGCCGCGGCGACGGATCGGGCGCGGCTCGAGACCATCTATGCGAGCGAGCCGGTGTCCGAGGCCGACGTGCGCTGGGTGATCGCGACGATGGAGCGGCTCGGCGTGCGCGACGAAGGCGCGGCGAAGGTGCGCGAGTACTTGGCGGAGGCCGAGGCCGGGCTTGACGCCCTGCCGCTGTCCCCGATGGGGAAGAGCGAGGCCCGTTCGCTGTTTGGGTACCTCGCGGGGAGGGAGAGATGAGTCGTCCGTTCCTGCTGGACGCGGCGGTGGCGCGGCACATCGCGGGGAACAAGCTTCGCCTGCGGAAGCGGTTCCCGTTCGTCACGATGCTCGAGCCGCTCGAGCTGTGCAACCTCGCTTGCGCCGGGTGCGGGCGCGTTCGCGAGTACCGCGACGTCGCCGATCGCCGCCTCGACGTCGACGCCTGCCTCGACGCGGTGCGCGCGTCGGACGCGCCGATCGTGTCCGTCTCGGGCGGCGAGCCGCTCTTGCACCCCCAGATCGGCGACATCGTCCGCGCGCTCGAGGACGACGGGCGATACATGTACTTCTGCACGAACGGCCTTCTGCTCCGGGAGAAGCTCGACCTGTTCAAGCCGTCGCGCCAGCTCGCCTTCGTCGTCCATCTCGACGGCACGGAGGCCGTGCACGACCGCGTGACCGAGCGCCCTGGGACCTACGCGACGGCGATCGCCGCGATTCGCGAGGCCGTGGCTCGTGGGCACCGCGTCTGCACGAACACGACCCTCTTCCACGGCTCCGACGTCGAAGACCTGCACACGCTGTTCGCGACGCTTCAGGCGCTCGGGGTCGAGGGCCTCATGGTCTCGCCGGGGTACGCATACGGCGACGTCTCCGATCGCGACCTCTTCCTCGAGCGGCAGGAGTCGGTGGCCGTCTTCCGCCGCGTCCTCGATCCGACGAAGGGGTTCCCGTTCTACAACAACCCGCTCTATCTCGACTTCCTGCGTGGGGATCGGCAGTACGCGTGCGCGGCGTGGACAACGGTGACGTACACGGTGAAGGGATGGCGCCTTCCGTGCTACGCGCTCGCGGATCGGCACACGGACGACGTTGCCGAGCTGTTCGCGCCGGAGGTGTGGACGAAGTACGGGCCGGGCGTCGACCCGCGCTGCGGGAACTGCATGATGCACTCGTCGTTTGAGGGCGCAAGCATCCTCGACGCCTTGCGGAAGCCGGCGGCCCTCGCCCGCGTGGCGCGAGGCGTGTGGGGATGATCGTCGTGGCGGGCTGCTTCCGGCGGGAGACACGGTGGATCGAACGGCGCCCCGGCCTCCGCGTCGTGCGGACGCGGATGGGCGAGGCGTCGGCCGTCGACCTCGACGCGCGGGTCGGCAGTGACCTGCGCCCGTCCTTCCTTCTCTCCGTTGGGTTCTCGGGCGGTCTTGACGCCGGGATGAGGACCGGCGACGTCTTCCTTGCGCGGGCAATCGCGCACCGCGGTGAGATGCTGGCGGTCTCCGACGCCCTCGTCGAACGCGCGCGGCGCGCGCTCGATCGACTCGAAGTCTCCGTGTGGACTGGGACCTGCGCCTCCGTCGACGCCGTCGCCGGCGCCGACGCGAAGCGGGAGCTGGGGAAGACGGGGGCGAAGAGCGTCGACCTCGAGAGCGGACCGCTCGCCCGGTGGGCGGCGGCTCGCGGCGTGCCGTTCCTCTCCTGCCGCGTCGTCCTCGACGCCGCCGAGACCGAGGTGCCCTTCTCGAGCGATCGGCCGCTCTGGGTGTCGGCGCTGCGCCATCCAGGAGCGACCCTCGACCTCGCTCGCCGCTCGTCGCTCGCAGGGCGGGAGCTCGGGCGCGCCGTGAACGGGATCGTCGAGGTCCTCGAGGAGGCGGCGGCATGACGAAGCGCGTCGTTGTGGGCGGCGTTCCGATCGGCGGCGGCGCGCCGATCGTCGTCCAGTCGATGACGAACACGAACACGGCCGACGCCGCGGCGACGGTCGCCCAGATCCGGCGCCTTGAGGCCGCGGGCTGCGAGATCGTCCGCGTTGCGGTCCCCGACTTCGCCGCCGCCGAGGCGCTTCCCGAGATCAAGCGGTCGATCTCGATTCCCCTTGTCGCCGACATCCACTTCGACTACCGCCTCGCCCTCGCCTCGATCGAGGCCGGCGTCGACAAGCTCCGCCTCAACCCGGGGAACATCACCGACCCTGCGCGCATCGCCGAGGTGGCGGAGGCGGCGAGGAAGGCGGGCGTCCCGATCCGCGTCGGAGCGAACTCGGGGTCGCTGGCCAAGGACTACCTCGACGCGCACGGCCGGGCGACGGCGTCCGGCATGGTGGACAGCGCCCTCAACGAGATCCGACTCCTCGAGCGCCACGGCGTCGAGGACATCGTCGTGTCGCTCAAGGCGACGGACGTGCGGATGACGATCGGCGCGTACCGGGCGGTTGCCGCGGAAGTCGACTACCCGCTCCACATCGGAATCACCGAGGCGGGGACGGCGTGGGAGGGAGCCATTCGCTCCGCCGTCGGGCTCGGCATCCTGCTGGCCGAGGGAATCGGCGACACCTTGCGGGTTTCCCTCGCCGGCGATCCGGTCGCCGAGGTCGCAGCCGCCTACGAGATCCTGCGCTCGCTGGGCCTGCGGCAGCGCGGCATCGACCTCCACGTGTGCCCGACGTGCGGGCGCACCGGCATCGACCTCGCGCGGATCGCCAACGAGGTTCGTCGCTCGCTCGTCGACGTCGTCGAGCCCGTCAAGGTCGCGCTCATGGGCTGCGTGGTGAACGGGCTCGGCGAGGTGAAGGACGCCGACGTCGGCCTCGTTGGGAGCCGTGGGCAGGGGACGGTGTACGTGAGCGGCGAGCCCGCGGCGACGTCGGTCCCGGAGACTCGGCTCGTCGACGAAGTGGTCGCCGCCGTGCGGACGTTCGTCGAGCGAAGGAGTGCCCGTGGCTAGCGCGACGCGAGCCGCGCAGGCTCCGACCAGGACAGGGTCTGCTGCTGTCGAGGCGGCGGACCTCGATCGCGCGATCGACCGTGCGGTTGATCACCTGTTCGAGATCCAGTACGACGCGGGCTACTGGTGGGCCGAACTTGAGTCGAACGTGACGATCACGGCCGAGCACGTCTTCCTGCGTCACATCCTCGGGAACACAGACCCGGAGGAGCGGGCGCGCGCTGCAGCCTACATCGGCAAGAAGCAGCGTGCGGACGGGACGTGGGCGAACTGGCACGACGGACCGGGCGAGCTCTCGACGACAATCGAGGCCTACCTTGCACTCAAGATGGCCGGAATCCCGCCCGAACGCGCCGAGATGTCCGAGGCGCGCCGGTTCATCCTCTCGAAGGGCGGAGTCGAGAACGCCCGCGTCTTCACCAAGATCTGGCTCGCGATGATGGGCGAGTGGGACTGGCACGGTCTGCCGATCCTGCCGTCCGAGTT
>JBFYQP010000029.1:0-3223 GCA_041302745.1 Candidatus Bipolaricaulota bacterium
GGCCAACCCCGCTCGGGGCTCTAGATCCACGCCTCGACGGCGGCGGGCGTCAGATTCCCGGGCGATCCGCTGTAGCGGATCACGCCGTTGCGATCGATGAGGAACGTGTGCGGAACGTGGCTCACGTCGTACGAGGCGCGCGTCACTCTCGCCGGGTAGGGATCGATCGTCGAGACGAAGCCCGCGTAGCCGAACCTCGCGAGGAAGTCGTTCGGTCCCGTCGCGGTCTGGTCGATGGACACGAGGATGACGACGAGCCCCTGCGCTTCGTAGCGGACACGCAATGCTTCGAGCCCCGCCATCGATGCCTGACACGCCGGGCACGTGCTCGTCCAGAATTCGACGATCACAACGTGTCCGGCGTAGTCCGAGAGCCGGACGTTGGCGTCGTCGGTCCCTGGGATCGAGAACTCCGGCGCCTTCATCCCGACGCGATTGCCGACCTGAGCCGTCGACAGGCCCACGGTCGGCGCGGGGGTGGCCGCCTTCGGACTCCGCGTGCCTCGCGGCTGCAGGTCCTCGATGTGGATCGTCCGCGTCACCATGGCGGTCGCCCCGGCGTCGTCGATGACGAGCAGCGTCACGTTGTAGCGGTCGACGCGCGCGTAGGCGTGGTCCTTGACGATGCCGGAACCCGTGCTCCCGTCTCCGAAGACCCACTGGTACGTCACGATTCGGCCGTCGGAATCCGTCGACGCCGATGCGTCGAACTCGACTGTCGCCCCAGCCCCTTGAGAGAGGAACGCGGAGAACGAGGCGACAGGTGACGTGTTCTTCGGGGTCTGCGCCGCACTCGCCGCCGCAAGGAGTCCGACACCCACCAGGAGCACCACAGCGTGAGCGATCCTTCTTGTCTTCGTCATATTCACTCCGCCCACCCGGGGCAAGCTCGCATTGTACAGCAACTTGCCGCGCAGGGAAGCGACCCGCTGCCGCGGGCTCGTTACACTGGAGGATTGATGATCCGCGAGATTCTCGCCAAGACCGTCCTATCGCGCGTTGCCGGAGTGGATACGTACTTCGGTCTCGACTACGGCATGAACCTCTACCGCGGGTGCCAGCACCACTGCATCTACTGCGACTCCCGCAGCAAGTGCTACGGGAACGACCGTTTCGACGACGACGTGCTCGTGAAGACGAACGCCGTCGACCTGCTCGCCAAGGAGCTGCGCGCCAAGCGGCGGAAGGGTGTCGTCGGCACAGGCTCGATGAACGATCCCTACATGCCGCTCGAGGAGCGCGTCGGGCTCACGCGCGCGGCGCTCGAAGTCCTCGCAGGGCACGGCTTCGGCGTCCACGTGGTGACGAAGAGCGACCTTGTCCTGCGAGATATCCCCCTACTCCAACGAATCGCCCGGACCTCGACCGCGGCGGTCTCGCTGACGCTGACAACCCTCGACGACGAGCTGGCTCGGCGAATCGAGCCGGGAGCTCCCCCCGCGTCCGCACGCCTCCGGGCGCTCGCCGTGCTCTCCGCCGCCGGGATCGAGACGCGCGTCGCCCTGATGCCCGTCCTCCCGTTCCTGGAGGACGCATGGGACAATGTCTCGGCCGTCGTCCGAGAGGCGCATCGCCGCGGGGTCCGCACGGTCATCCCCTGGTTCGGCATGAGCCTTCGGGACCGACAGCGCGCCTACTACTACCGGAAGCTGGACGAACTCTTCCCGGGACTTCGGGGGCAGTACGAGGAAGCCTTCGGGAACGACTACATGTGCCCGTCACCGCACGCCGACGCGCTCCGCGCGTCGTTCGGAGCGATGTGTGCAGAACTTGGCGTTCGCACATCCGTGCGCCCAAGATTGGCGCCGTCGGCCGAGCAGCCGGAGCTGTTCGGCTGACGCCGCCGGAGCGCGGCCTCGATCGCGTCGCGGATTCCCTCCTCGGGGGCTTCGTACCCCCAGCCGATCTCCCGACCGTCGACGAAGATGCCCCGCGGGATTTGATGTTCGAGGAGCACGTGCCGATCCTCGGCGCAGTTCTCGCGAAGGACGACGCGTGGCGAGTACGCTCTGCAGACCCTCCGCACCCGTTCTCCCTCGATGTCGCTGGTCGGGCAGAAACCGTTCCAGAAAAGGTCGACGGCGACGCAGCCGGGCACGGGCTCGAACTGGTAGGTCGGCTCGAGAAAGCGAGGCGGCGAAGCGTCGCTCCGCAAGGGCCTCCAGAGAAGCACCTCCCGCCCGCGCTCGGCAACGACGCCGAAACCCACGGACTCGAAGAACCCTGCGGGCAGGAACCACTCGGCTCCCGGCAGGTCGCGATAGGCCGTCGTCGCGACGGCGGCACGTCGCTGCCGCCGCGCAGTTTCGAGGATAGCCTCCACGAGCCTTCGGCCCACCCCCAGACGGGCCGCCTTCTTCACGACGTACAGACACGGAAGCGTCAAGATCCCCTCGCCGAGTGGACCCCACGAAGAGATCTCGATGGGGACTCCGTGAGCAAACCCGACCGCCTCGCCGTCGAGGAAGGCCGCCAAGGCCACGGCGCCTCCCGATCGCAGGCGCCGCACCAGGGGACCCCGCCGCGCGGAACACGCATCGATCTCGGCGGACTCCCCGGCGTGAGAACACGAGAGCACGAACGGCTCGTCCTCGGCCTGCGTCTCGCGGATGGAGAGCATCACGGTCACCCCATGCATCATAGGCACGGCCTCGCTGGAGTTGAATCGAGGCGCGAGGGTCGGGCGCCGCTCGGCCAGCCTTATGGCCGCCCCGCCCAGGCCGAACGTCCCCTCCAGATCGCGGGGGCGACCTTGGTCAGGCGTCGCTCTCCGGGTACGTTCCGATCACTGTGATGACGTTCCACTGCCATACGGTGAGACGATGAAGTGGGCACTCTACGCCGGCCTCCTCGCCGGGGTCGCGGTGTGCGTGGCGGCGGCGATTCTCGTCCCCACGCTCGCGCCCCCGTCGGGGTATGCCGCCTACGAGGCGCTCGATCGAGCCCAAGCCGGACTGCCCGCGACGCAGAGCGCCCTGGAGGCACTGGCGGCGCGCCAAGACGGCGCAGGATGGCAGGCGCGGCTGCTCGTCGCGCGATCTCGGGCCGCCGCCGGAGACTACGCCGCAGCCGCCGAGTCCCTGCGCGCCGCCCAGGCGCTTCACCCGACAACCGAGGTCCAGAGGGAGCTTGCGACGGTGCTCGAGGCTGCGGGAGATCGGAGAGCGGCTCTTGCGGCTTGGGAGAAGCTCCTTCCGAAGAGCGACGCCGTCGACGCTGTTCT
>JBFYQP010000054.1:0-23365 GCA_041302745.1 Candidatus Bipolaricaulota bacterium
CGTACGGAGTGCGGGCCGCAAGCGTACGGAGTGCGGGCCGCAAGCGTACGGAGTGCGGGCCGCAAGCGTACGGAGTGCGGGCCGCAAGCGTACGGAGTGCGGGCGGCGAACGTGTACGAAGGGCGGAACCGCAACCGGAGCGGCGATTCTTGCTCCCTTCGCGGGGGGCCGATATACTGCGCAAGACCACTTATCGTTCACCCAAGGGGGAAATCGACATGGGGCAGGCTCGGACCATCTGCTTGGTGGGGCATTCCGGTACTGGGAAGACGGCCCTCACCGCCGCGCTCTTGACGCGTGCGGGCACCAAAGAGCAGATCACGCTGGACGCGTCGCAGGAGGAGAAGGAGCGCGGCCACACGCTCGACATGGGCTTTGGCGCGTTCCAGGTGGACGGTGTTCCGATCACTCTCCTCGACACGCCGGGCGGCGATGAGTTCATCGAGGAGATGTACAAGGGAATCCCCATCGCGGATCTGACGGTCCTCGTGGTGAACGCGGAGAAGGCCGTGGAGGTTGTCACGGAGCGCGCATGGGAGATCTCCGGCGGCGCGAAGCGCCCGACGATCGTCCTCGTCAACCTCATGGACAAGGAGAACGCCAACTTCGACAAGGTGTTGGCCGATCTGCGCGGCCAGTTCGAGGGGAAGTTCGTCGCCGTCCAGATGCCCATCCGCAGCGGTGAAGCATTCACGGGCATGGTTGACCTTGTGTCGAACCGACTCGTCAGCTTCGCCGACAAGGGGAAGAAGGACATTCCGGCCGAGCTGGCCGATGAAGTCGAGATGGCGCGCGGCGCTCTTCTGGAGGAAGTTGCGGCGGCCGACGATGAGTTGATGATGAAGTTCCTGGATGAGGCCGCGATCAGCGAGAGCGAGATCGCCCAGGCGCTCGTGAAGGGGATCGCGAGCGGCGCCATCGTCCCGGTCCTCTGTTCGTCGGTGACGGAGGGGAAAGGGATCGACCAGCTTGTGAAAGCGTTGGTCGGCTACGCCGCGCCGCGGACGGGGGACGCAGGGGCGCCGTGCCGCGCCGTGGCGTTCAACTTGGCCAGCGATCCGTACCTCGGGCGGCTCTCCTTCGTGCGCGTGCTCGAGGGAACCGTTCAAGAAGGGAAGGGCCTTGTGGACGTCGTGTCCGGGGCGAAGGTCGACGTGCGTGACCTCTATGCCCTCGATGGGACGAAGCAGAAGCGCGTTCCCCAAGCAGGGCCCGGCGAGATCGTCGCGATTGCCAAGGCGGAACACATCGCGCTCGGGGCGACGCTCGGGGTCAGCCAAGGCGGAGAGGCGTTCCGGATGCCGGAGTTCCCGAGGCCGGTCTTCTCGCGGACGATCGTCCCGAAGAGCCAGGCGGACGTCGACAAGATGGGCGCGGCGCTGAAGGAGATTGCGGCAACCAAGGCTACGATCGTGGTGGAACGCGATCCCGTGACGAAGGAGCTCACGCTGCACGGGATGGGAGACGTGCACCTCTCTGTGTTCATCGAGAGGCTGAAGAACCGATACAACGTGTCGCTCGAAACTCGACAGCCTCGGATTCCGTACAAGGAGACCATCCGGAGAAAGGCTGAGGCCAAGTACCGTCACAAGAAGCAGACGGGCGGCCGCGGCCAGTTTGGCGAGGTGTGGTTGCGCGTCGAGCCGTACAAGGGCGAAGGCGGGTTCAAGTTCGTCGACGAGATCAAGGGCGCGTCGATCCCAAACCAGTACGTGCCCGGCGTCGAGAAGGGGATTCTAGAGGCGCTGGAACAGGGCAGCCTGGCGAAGTTCCCGGTCACGGAGATCCTCGTCGCGGTCTTCGACGGAAGCTTCCACCCGGTGGACTCGTCCGAGCTTGCCTTCAAACTCGCCGCAAGGGGCGCGTTCCGTGAGGCGTTCGACAACGCAGAACCGTGCCTCCTCGAGCCGATCATGTCCGTGAGGGTGCGCGTGCCTGAGGATCATATGGGGGACATCATCGGCGACATGAATGGGCGCCGCGGGCGCATCTTGGGGATGGAGCCGGCGGGGAAGACAACGGTGGTTGTCGCCGAGGCTCCGCTCGCCGAGCTGTTGAACTACGCCCTCGACCTCAAGTCGCGCACGCAGGGACGAGCCACGTTCCGGATGGACTTCGCAAGATACCAACAGGTTCCTGGAAACATCCAGGAGAAGGTCGTCGCACAGGCCCAAGCCGAGCAGGAATGAACGTCGCGCGACACATGCAGCGGGATGCCGTGACCGCTCTTCCGTCCACCACGGCCGGGACGGTCCGCAAACTGATGGAAGAGCACGGGTTCGGGGTCCTTCTTGTGACCTCCGAGGACGGCCGCCTACGGGGGTTCGTTACCCGCGGATCGCTCAAGGGGATCGTTGATTGGGAGTCTCCGATCGAGGCGATCGCTCACCCTGTGAGGTTCTCGGTCTCGCCGACGGACACGCTGGAGAAGGCGACGCTGATCATGCTGGAGAATCGCCTTGTGGTTCTGCCGGTGACGGACGGAGACCTGCTGGTGGGCGTCATCACGCAAAGTGCGGTCCTTCGGGGGCTCGCGGACGGCCTCGGCATCGGGCTCGAGGGGACGCGGATGGAGCTTCGACTCCAGGCGGGGTCTCTGGAGCTGTACGAAGTCCTCGACGTGCTCCGCGCCCGAAACATCCACATCGTCAGCATGACGAACGGGTCCGGAAGTGGCGAGCGGCGCGACGTGATCCTGCGGGTGCAGGGAATCGGCGACCGCGAGGAGTTGCGGGCGGAGCTCGAACGGCGCCTCGATCGCGGGAACTAGGACTCCGTCTCGTTCTCGCGTGAACCGGGCAAGGGTGCGGAAAGCTCGGGCGTAGCGTCTTGACCGAGCGGAGCGGGTTCGATGCGGCTTCCCGAACTGGAATCAGCTACCGGAGTGCACAACCGGCAGAGCAACTGACGTGCCATCAGTTAGGTCGCGAGTCCGACGCCGGCCGCTCCCAGAGAGCGGTGTCTTCCCCTCATCTCCCCTGCCAGAGACCGCCCGACTCCGCGATCCTGCTGTCGCCCCATACCGCGGAGGGAGCTTCCCGGTGAGTCGCCCTCCTAACCCGGTCCGTTGCTTCACACTGGTTCCTCCATGGCGATGTGGAGTAGGGTGTTCTTGGCGAGTTGGCGGGAACCGGAGGTGCCGCAGATGGCTAGGCGCTCGGTGATGTTGGTTGTCGTCGCAGTTCTGATGCTCCCTGCTTTCGTGGGCCTTTCTGCGGCGGCTGGGTCTCTTGTCTTCGATTTCTGGAGAAGTGTGCCGGGAGGTGCGACGACCGATGCGGCGCTCACAGCAGTCGAGTTCTCGGGGCGTCTGTATCTGTTCGCAAAAGGCCTTGTCGATCCGAAGATCTACGTGAACTCAACGGGCGACGGGACAGCGTGGACCGGGTGGAGCGAGGTTCCGGGAGGCGGATTGACGGACGCTGCACTAGGGGCCGTTTCCTTCGCGGGGCGCCTGTATCTGTTTGCGAAGGGTCTCCCGGATACGAAGATCTATGTGAATTCGACGCACGACGGCGCTACGTGGACTGGGTGGAGCGAAGTCTTCGGCAAGGGGGCGACGAACGCTCCACTCGCGGCCGTTGTGTTCTCAGGGCGACTGCGTCTCTTCGCGAAGAGCCTGGACTCCAAGATCTACGTGAACTCGACGGGTGACGGGGTCGCTTGGTCCGGGTGGGCCGAAGTTCCCGGTGCAGGCCTGAGCGATGCAGCCCCTGCGGCGATTGCGTTCTCCGGGCGGCTGTATCTCTTTGCCAAGGGCATCTTGGGCCCGGGGATCTGGGTGAACTCCACGGGTGACGGAGCTACATGGGCCGGGTGGAGCGTGTCTTCGGGAGGCGGGTTGACGAACGCTCCTTTGGCTGCGGTTTCGTTCGCATCAGGACTGCATCTGTTTGCGAAAGGGTTGGACCTGAAGATCTACCAAAGCTCGACGGGTGACGGAGTCACGTGGACCGCGTGGGGCGTTGTTCCTGACAGCGCTTTAACGAATACCTCCCTGACGGGGGCGGTCTTCCTTGGACGTCTGTATCTCTTCGCGAAGGGCCTGGACTCGCGGATCTACATGGAAGCCGCATCTCCGGCACCATGAGGACGGGGAGCGAGGACTCCGGGACGGCCACGAAGGGCGTCGCGGGAGGGGGCTCGACGGACCGCGCGCCCATCGCGGCAGTCCGGCACGGGCGGTGAGTGAACGACAAGCTGCCTTGCTTCGTTCCAGCCCGTCTTCGTCAGCCTCGCAAGGCAGGAACTGGCGGAGCTTCTCGATAGCCGCTCCGCATGTATTCACCCTTCCCCGGAACAGCCGCTTCAACCGGGAGAAGACCTCGAACGCTCGCGGCCGACACGTGTCTATTGCCGTCCAGCTCCTCCTTCTTGTCTCTGGAGTCGCGGCTCTGACGAGGAGAACTGCCAGGACGACCAGGCAGGCAGGAACGGCGTTCTTGACGCACTCTGAGCCCCTGGTTACAATTCCCACGACTCGAGCAAGCTGCCAGCGTAGCTCAACCGGCAGAGCAACTGATTTGTAATCAGTAGGTTGCCAGTTCAACTCTGGCCGCTGGCTCTTGTCGCTGTCTCGGAGGGGTACCGAAGTGGCCAAACGGGGCGGACTGTAAATCCGTTGGCGTACGCCTACGGGGGTTCAAATCCCTCCCCCTCCACTTGAGTTGGAAGCCCCCGCGGGTTTCGGGTACACTGCAAACCCGGCGGAGTTGGACGTGCCCGTGTGGCTCAGGAGGTAGAGCACCCCCTTGGTAAGGGGGAGGTCGCCGGTTCGACTCCGGCCGCGGGCTTATGCTCGCGGCGGACGTTTTTTGTTTGATGGGACGGAAGATCGTCGAACCTACTGTCGCTGAGGAGGTCTAAGGAATGGCGAAGGAAGCATTTGCGAGGAATAAGCCTCACCTGAACATCGGAACGATCGGCCATATCGACCATGGCAAGACGACGTTGACGTCGGCGATCACCAAGGTGCTGGCGTCCAAAGGGTTGGCTCAGGAGCGATCGTACGATCAGGTGGCGAAGGCCGA
This sequence comes from Candidatus Bipolaricaulota bacterium, assembly GCA_041302745.1. Lineage (GTDB taxonomy): Bacteria > Bipolaricaulota > Bipolaricaulia > UBA7950 > UBA9294 > JAPLGD01. The sequence continues at coordinate 5,031 of JBFYQP010000054.1, forward strand.
CGCCAAGCTGTTCCGACGCGACGCAACGAAGATTCTGACGGTCAACGTCGCGCACGTGGAGTACGAGACGGTGGCTCGCCACTACGCCCACATCGACTGTCCGGGACACGCCGACTACATCAAGAACATGATCACCGGCGCCGCGCAGATGGACGGCGCGATCCTCGTGGTCTCGGCGACGGACGGTCCGATGCCGCAGACGCGAGAGCACGTCCTTCTTGCCCGCCAGGTGAACGTCCCGGCGATCGTCGTCTTCCTGAACAAGGTTGACCAGGTCGACGATCCCGAGCTGATCGACCTGATCGAGATGGAGATCCGGGACCTCCTGTCGAAGTACGAGTTCCCGGGCGACGAGACGCCGATCATCCGCGGTTCTGCGCTTCTGGCCATGCAGGCGGAGAACGCGGACTCGCCGGCCGCCAAGCCGATCTTCGACCTGATGGATGCGGTGGACTCGTTCATTCCGCTCCCGGACCGCGAGGAGGACAAGCCGTTCCTGATGTCGATCGAAGACGTCTTCTCGATCAAGGGGCGCGGCACCGTCGTCACCGGCCGCGTCGACCGCGGCAAGATCACTCCGGGGATGGAAGTCGAGATCGTCGGAATCCACGATCAGATCGTGAAGACCGTTGCGACGAGCCTCGAGATGTTCAACAAGACGCTCGAGTATGCGATCGCCGGCGACAACGTCGGAATCCTGCTGCGCGGCATCGACAAGGATCAGGTCGAGCGCGGACAGGTTCTCGCCGCTCCGAAGACGATTACGCCGCACACGAAGTTCGAAGGATCGATCTACGTCCTGACCCGCGATGAAGGCGGGCGGCAGAAGCCGTTCTTCACGGGGTATCGGCCGCAGTTCTTCTTCCGCACGACGGACATCACCGGCACCGTGATCCTGCCGGAGGGCGTGGAAATGGTCATGCCGGGCGACAACGTCGTCTTCACGGGCGAACTGATGCACCACGTGGCAATGGACGTCGGGCTCCGGTTCGCAATCCGCGAGGGCGGAAAGACAATCGGCGCCGGTGTTGTGGCGAAGATTCTCGAGTAGCCTAAGAGAGGAATCGGCTCATGGCAAAGAAGGGCGAAGCGGTCGTCCACGTCACGCTCGCATGCAGCGAGTGCGGCCGGCGGAACTACCACACGAAGAAGAACAAGGCCACCGCTCGAGGCAAGCTTGAGCTGAACAAGTACTGCAAGTGGGACCGCAAGCACACGCCTCACAAGGAGGTTTGACCCCCGTCGGGCCGACGAGCGATAGCTCGCGGGGCCGGGGCCACCAGTGTGAACCAGGCCCGCGTCGGGCCAATGGTGTGACACAGGCCCGTGTCGGACCGAAGGTGTGATACAGGCCCGTAGCTCAATTGGCAGAGCATCCGACTCCAAATCGGAAGGTCGGGGGTTCGAGCCCCTCCGGGCCTGCAAGAGCGATCCCTAGGCGAGGAGACGTAGATGATCGAGCGGATGGTGAACTATCTCAAAGGAGTGCGGCAGGAAGTCGCGCGCGTCAGCTGGCCGACGCGCAACGAGGTCATTTCGCTGACGGCGTTGATCCTGTTGTTGACCGTGGTTCTCACGCTCTACATCTGGGGTGTCGACGGAGTCATCGGCCTGATCCTTCGGTACGTCTTCCGAGCATAGCGGATTCCAACCACCATGCGACTGAAGAAATGGTACGCGATCCAGACCTATGCGGGGTCCGAGTTGAAGGTCAAGGAAGACCTCAACGAGCGGATCCGCAAGCGCGCTTGGGAAAGAGCCGCGGAGTCTTTCACCGTGGAGGGGGAGGAGACGTTCTTCCTCGTACCGGTGGAAGAGGTCATCACGTCGCGCAGCCGGCGCGGGTCGGCCACGGAGTACCGGATCCCGTACGACTACGATCTCGTCGCCAAGCCGAACGAGCGCATCCAGCGCGGTGAGCCCCTCGCTCGAAAGCCCGAGCGTCACATTGAAGAGGGCGCGAAGATCACCGACGTCGAGATGCTGCAGCGCGTCATCATCGAGCTCACGAACCGAAATGAGGAGACGTACCTCGTTCCAGCCGACAAGCACGTTCGTCGCGACATCCGCGTCGGGGAGAAGATCCGCAATGGCGTCCCGTTGACGACGGACAGCGACGAGCGGTTCGTCATCGCCAACCGAGGGTCCGTCGTGCAGCGAGACAAGGTGCGCCGGGTGACCCTCGAACAGGCGGACGGGAAAGAGAAGAAGCGGCTGATCCCGGAGAAGTACGTGGCGCGCGTTCGCAAAGGCCAGACGCTCGAAAAGGGTGACAAGATCGAGGACGAGGATGCGATTCCGAGCCGCGCGTCGGGACTTCTGAAGGTGAAGGAGTACAAGGACAAGCGCGTCGTGACGATCCAGCGCATCGAGAAGCGGCGGCTGTTCCCGGGATACGTCTTCGGGCGACTGGGGCTCGAGGACGAGCAGATGATGGAGTTGATCGAGGGGATCAAGGGCGCGGTTCGCTACGTCGGCTCGAAGTTCAAGCCGATGCCGATCGAGGGACCGGAGATGAAGCTGATCAAGCGGAAGGCCGGCCTCCTGGCCGTGCCGGTCGCTTCGAGTGCGACCTCCGCCTCGCTCGCCACGGCGTCCGGCGAGCCGAAGATCGAGGTCGACTTCACCGTGGGTGAGGTCGTCGAGATCGTCGACGGCCCGTTCGCGGACTTCACCGGGGAGATCAAAGAGATCGACAAGGACGCCGAAGAGATTACGGTCATGGTCAAGATCTTCGGACGCGAGACGCCGGTGCGCCTCGGGTTCGAGGGGATCGAGAAGCTGTAGTTCGAGAAACGAGAGGAAAGGGGAGGAGGTCGTATGGCACGAACTGCCATTGCGAAGATCACGTTGCAGATCCCGGCTGGCCAAGCCACGCCGGCGCCTCCGGTCGGACCCGCGCTCGGCGAGCACAAGCTCAACATCATGGACTTCTGCAAGAAGTTCAACGATGCCACGAAGGGCGAAACGCCCGGGGTGATTATCCCGGTCATCATCTCCGTCTACATGGGGAACAAGTTCGACTTCGTGCTGAAGCAGCCGCCGGCCGCGGAGCTGATCAAGATGGCGGCCGGGATCCAGACGGGGTCCGGTCAACCGAACCTGAACAAGGTGGCCCGCATCACGCGGGAGCAGGTTCGCCGGATCGCCGAGCGCAAACTTCCGGATCTGAACACCTACAAACTGGAGTCCGCGATGAAGATCATCGAGGGCACCGCCCGGAACATGGGAGTCGAGGTGGTGGACGCGTGAAACGAAGCAAACGCTACACCGGAGTGGCGACACTCGTTGAGCCTCGCGCCACGTACGGGTTCGACGACGCCATGGCGAAACTGAAGGCGTCGGCGACGGCGAAATTCGACGAGACCGCGGAGGTGTCGGTGGTGCTCGGCATCAAGTCGAGCCAAACGATCGTTCGCGGAACGTGCAATCTGCCCCACGGGACCGGAAAGACGATCCGCATCCTGGCGTTCGCCAAGGGAGACTTGATCGCTGAGGCCGAGAAGGCCGGAGCCGACTACGTCGGCGGCGAAGACCTGGCGAAGAAGATCCAGGAGGGGTGGTTCGAGTTCGACAAGGTCGTCGCGACTCCCGACATGATGCCCGTCGTGGGAAAACTGGGAAAGGTCCTCGGTCCGCGAGGGTTGATGCCGAGTCCGAAAACCGGCACGGTGACGAGAGACATCGGCCAGGTCATCGGGGAGCTGAAGAAGGGAATGGTCGAGTTCCGCTCGGACCGAACGGGTGTCGTGCACTCCGTGTTCGGGAAGGCCTCGTTCGAGGCGACGGCGCTGAAGGAGAACCTCATTGCCGTAATCCGTGGCGTGGCGGAGCGGAAACCCGACGAGGGGATCAAGGGACGCTACATCAAGAAAGTGAGCGTCGCCTCGACCATGGGACCGGGAATCACGATCGATCTAGCCGAAGTGACCGCGGTCGCGGAATCCGTCGAGTAGGAGCGCGAGATGCCGACCCAAACAAAGATCGAGGAAGTCGCTCGACTCAAAGAGCAGTTCGAGAAGGCAGTCTCGTTGGTCCTTGCCGACTACCGCGGCCTGACGGCCAATGAGATGGTCGAGCTTCGTGCGAAGTTCACGAAGCAGGGACTGGACTACCGCGTCGTCAAGGACACGCTCGCGAAGATCGCGGCGAAGGAGGCGGGGATCGAAGGTCTCTCCGATCTCTTCTCCGGCCCGATCGGTGTCGCGATCGGATACGACGACCCGGCCGTCGCCTTCAAGATCTCCGACGAGTGCCGGCGGAGGTACGCGCCGAAATACCAACTCAAGGGCGGCCTCTTCGAGGGGGCCGTCGTGGCGGAGAAGGACGTCGTGAAGTACGCGACGATGCCCTCGAGAGAGCAGCTGCTGGCGAGACTGGCGATGCTCCTCCAGAGCCCGATGCGCGCGCTCGCCGTCGTGCTGCAGGCCAAGATTCGCGAGATGGCGATCGTCCTGAACGAAGTGAAGAAGCAGCGTGAGGAACAGAAAGAGGAGGCATAAGCGATGGCGAACCAGGACATCCTCCAGCAGATAGAGGAGATGTCGGTCAAGGACTTGGCCGAGCTCGTCGAGATGATCGAAGAGCGATTCGGGGTCTCGGCGGCGATGGCGGCCCCCGTGGCCGTGGCGATGGCTCCCTCCGCCGGCGGCGGAGACGCGGCGGCGCCCAAAGCCGAGACCTACAAGGTCATTATGAAGAGCGCCGGGCAGAAGAAGATCCAGGTCATCAAGGAGATCAAGGACATCACCGGCCTGGGGCTCAAGGAATGCAAGGAGCTCGCCGACAAGATCCCGGCGACCATCAAGGAGAACGTCGGCCCGGACGAGGCGACGAGCATCAAGGAGAAACTGGAGGCGGCCGGGGCTGAGATCGCATTGGAATAACCTCACACACCAGAGAGATCTGGGATCTGGATGCGCCTGCCTTAGGGCCCGTGAGGCCTTAGGGCAGAGCGTTCTTTGTAAGGGGAGAAGATGAGGTACCGAGAACGAAGATCCTACGGACGGATTCAAGAGATCCTTCCCCCGCCGTACCTGTTGGCCGATGTGCGCTCATCGTTCGAGGAGTTCGTCGAGAAGGGGATCAAACGCGCATTCGCGGACGTCACGCCCATCGAGGGGCACGGGAAGGACGGACTGCGGATGGAGTTCGTCGACCCGTACCTCGGGGATCCCCGGAACAGCGAGGCCGAGTGCAAGGACAAGGATCTGACGTTCTCTCGCCCGCTTCGCGTCGGTGCGCGGCTCTTTCAGGAGGGAAAGCTCCTGCAGGAGACCGAGCTCTACATCGGCGACTTCCCGATCATGACGAACCGCGGCACGTTCATCATCAACGGGTCCGAGAACGCACTCGTCAACGAACTGACTCGGGCTCCCGGCGTGTACTTCACGCAGGAGGATACGAACCAGTACAAGGGTCACATTCTCCCCGAGCTCGGCGCGTGGCTTGAGATCCTCCTCGACACGAAGCGAGGCACTCTTCGCGCGAACCTCGACCGGAAGGGGCGCGTCGTCGTCACCGTGCTCCTGAAGGCGCTCGGATTCGACGAGCCGCGCATCTGCCGATACTTCTCGTTCACGGTCTCCCCCGTGACCGCGGAGAAACTGGCCCCCTACGTGGGGTACCGTGTTGTGGAGGACGTCGGCAAGGGCAAGAAGGAAGTGATCCTCGCTTCCGGAGAGACGCTTCAGAAGAGCCACCTGGCGAAGCTCGAAGCGGCGGGCGTCAAGTCGGTCCGACTCGTGAATCGCTACATCCAGCGGGCCCTGGAGGAAGACCAGACGACGAGCCAGGAAGAAGCGCTACGCGCCGTGTACCGCAAGCTTCGGCCGTCGGACCGATCCTCGCCGGCGCAGATGGGCGAGTACGTCGAGACCCTGTACTTCCACCCGACGAGCTACCACCTGTCCGAGGTGGGGCGGTTCAAGGTGAACCGAAAGCTTGGAATGGGTCTGAAAGAACCGGTCCTGTACCTCGCCGACATCGTGCGGACGATCCGCGTGCTGATCGAGGTCCCGAAGCGTCCGGAGCTCCTGGACGAGAAGGATCACCTGGCGAACAAGCGCGTTCGCCTGCCGGGCGAATTGGCCGAGAGCGCGCTTCGTACGGGTCTCGTACGCATGGCCCGGATCGCGCGCGACAAGCTGTCGAAGTACGCGCTCGAGGAGAAGGACACGATCCGACGCCTGATTTCGACGCGCACGGTCCAGGGGTCGATCAACCAGCTCTTCTACACCGGGCGGTTCTCGCAGTTCCTCGAGCAGACGAACCCGCTCACCGAGTTGACGCACAAGCGTCGTTTGAACGCGTTGGGCGGAGGCCTCACGAAGCGGCGGGCGAAGATCGAGGTCCGCGACGTCCACTCGTCGCACTACGCGCGAATCTGCCCGATCGAGACGCCGGAAGGGCAGAACATCGGGCTCATCACGTCGCTCGCCTGCTACGCGGGGGTGAACAAGTTCGGGTTCCTCGTGGCCCCGTACCGGAAGGTCACGAAAGGGAAGGTCACCGATCAGATCGACTACCTCATGGCCGACGACGAGGAGAGCCTGAAGATCGCACCCGCGACGGCGGCGGTCAGCGCCGGCGGCAAGCTCCTCGGCGAACGGATCGAGGTTCGGACGGGGCGGGAAGACGTGATCCTCGTCAAACCGGATGAGGTGGACTACATCGGCGTGTCGCCGCGAGCGCTCGTGGGGATCTCGTCGGCGCTGATCCCGTTCCTGGAGCACGACGACTCGAACCGCGCCTTGATGGGTGCGAACATGCAGCGGCAGGCCGTGCCGCTCCTCGGGCCGGAGGCTCCGCTCGTCGGGACAGGCCTCGAGCGGCAGGCGGCCATGGACTCAGGAATGCTGCTGGTCGCGGACGAAGACGGCGTCGTCTCGGAAGTGGACGCAGACCACATCGTCGTGGGAAAGAAGGGGAAGACCGGGAAAGCAGCCAAGAAGCGGACGTACACGCTCGTCAGCTTCGAGCGCTCGAACCAGGACACGATTCTGCACCAGCGCCCGGTCGTCGAAGAAGGCGACACGATCGCCGTCGGCGACTTGCTCGCCGACGGACCCTCGAGCGACTTCGGAGAGCTGGCGCTTGGGCGGAACCTGCTCGTCGCGATCATGCCGTTTGAGGGCTACAACTACGAAGATGCGATCGTCGTCAGCGATCGCCTCGTCCGCGAGAACTTGCTCGACTCCATCCACATCGAGGAGTTTGAGGTCAAGGCGGAAGAGACGAAGCTCGGTCCCGAGGAGATCACCGCCGACATCCCCAACATCTCGAAGGAAGACCTCAAGAACCTCGACGAGGACGGCATCGTCCGCGAGGGAACGGTCGTTCGCACCGGGGACATCCTCGTTGGGAAGATCACACCGCGCGGAGAATCGGAACCGACGCCGGAGGAGAAGATCTTCCGCTCGATCTTCGGCGAGCGCGCACGGAACGTGAGAAACACGTCGTTGCGCATGCGCCCCGTGGCGGGGACGGCGAAGGTGATCAAGGTCAAGAAGTTCTCCCGCGACCAGGGCGACGAGTTGGATGCCGGGGTGAACGAGCTCGTCAAGGTCTTTGTCGCACAGCGCAAGACGATTTCCATCGGCGACAAGCTTGCCGGCCGCCACGGCAACAAGGGCGTCATCTCCACAGTCCGACCGATGGCCGAGATGCCGTTCCTGCCGGACGGAACGCCGGTCGATCTCGTGCTGAACCCGATGGGCGTGCCGTCGCGCATGAACCTCGGACAGATCTTCGAGGCGAACCTCGGCTGGCTGGCGCACCTGAGAGGCGAGCTTGTCGCGAGCCCGATCTTCGACGGAGCGAAGGAAGACGAGATTCTGGACGCGCTCCGCAAGGAGCGAGAGAAGGCGGGGCTCGCCGACGGCGACGACCACGACGGCAAGGTCACCCTGCGAGACGGCCGGACAGGAGAGCCGTTTGCGCGGCCGATCACCGTAGGGCACATGTACATCCTGAAGTTGGAGCACATCGCCGACGAGAAGATCCACGCCCGATCGACGGGGCCGTACGCGCTGATCACCCAGCAGCCGCTGGGCGGGAAGGCGCAGTTCGGCGGCCAGAGGCTTGGCGAGATGGAAGTCTGGGCGTTGGAGGCGTACGGGGCGTCGGCGCTGCTGCAGGAGATGCTCACCGTGAAGTCCGACGACACGCGCGGGCGCATCCAGTTGTACAAGGCGATCCTGAAGGGCGAGGAGTTCCCGAAGCCTGGCCTTCCGGAGTCGTTCAAGGTCCTGTTGCGCGAGCTGCGGAGCCTTGGTCTCTACCCGCGCGTGTATGACCGCAGTGGATACGAAGTCGACATCCCATAGTCCGGACGGGGAGGAGCGGGCGGCGGGATTCGTCGTCTTCCGCGAGGCGGACGACGGACGGGTCTACCTGATCCTCCTCCACCGGGACGGAGGCCACTGGGGGTTCCCGAAGGGGCGGCTCGAGCCGGGCGAAAGCCTGACGGAGGCCGCGTTGCGCGAGATCGGGGAAGAGACGGGGATCTCCGACGTGATGTCGGTGCCGGGGTTTGTCGCGCGGAGCCGCTATCGCGTGGTCCGCGGAGGGCGAAGCCTCGAGAAGACCGTCGACTACTTCCTCGGACGAACCAACGTATCCTCTGTGCGGATCTCAAACGAGCACGACCAGGCAGAGTGGCTCGATCTACGCCGGGCCCGAGCGAAGCTGACGCACGCGGAGAGCCGTCGGATCCTCGATCTGGCCGACGCCTTCCTCGAGGCGCGGCGGCGCGAGACTCCGGGAGCGCACGGGGCGAAGGAGTAGGCCATGCAGGACGAGTCGGTTCGGGAGTTCGCGGAGCGTCGGGCGAAAGGGCAGGAGCGGTTGCTCGAGGCGGCGAACCTGCCCATGCGCCGGTTCCTCGCGCTCGACGGAGATGTGTACGCTGCCGGAGCTCTGTCTCGCAAAGAGAAGGAGCTTCTCGGCCTCGTCGCCTCGGCGGTCCTCCGTTGCGACGACTGCATCCGCTACCACCTGCAGCAGGCTCACGGCGTCGGCGTTTCCCGGGACGAAGTGGTGGAGGCGCTCTCGGTGGCGCTCGTCGCCGGGGGATCGATCGTCATTCCGCACCTGCGCCGTGCGTTCGCCTTCCTCGACGAACTCGAGGACGCGGGGGCGTGAGAGGGACCGGGCTTCGGAGGCGCGGCCCGTAAGCCGGAGTGTGGAGGTGTCTTCGATGGGGAAGCTGACGTTCGTCGACAGGGCCCTCGCGGATCTGCGCGAGAAGGGGCTCTACAACACGATTCGCACGATCGAAAGCTCGGTCGGCGCGTGGGTTCAGATCGATGGCCGGCGGGTCTTGAACCTGTGCTCGAACAACTACCTCGGCTTCGCGGACGACCAACGACTGCGAGACGCGGCGAAGCGAGCGATCGACGAGTACGGAGTCGGACCCGGCGCCGTGCGCTCCATCGCCGGGACGATGACTCTCCACGTCGAGCTGGAGCGGCGAATCGCTCGGTTCAAGGGAACCGAGGCCGCGCTTTCCGTCCAGTCCGGGCTGAACACGAACCTCTCCGTGCTTCCGCTCCTTCTCGACAAGGACGATGTGGTGTTCACCGACGAACTCAACCACGCGTCGATCATCGACGGCGTGCGCCTGACGAAGGCAACGCGCGTGATCTACCCGCACCGTGACACGGAGACGCTGGCGAAGCTGCTCGAGGAGAACCGCGCGGCGGCGAAGAAGCTGATCGTGACCGATGGGGTGTTCTCGATGGACGGAGACCTCGCTCCGCTTCCGAAGATCGTCGAGCTTGCCGACGCGTACGAGGCGATCGTGATGGTCGACGATGCTCACGGGGAAGGCGTTCTGGGAAGCCATGGACGAGGCATTGTCGACCATTTCGGCCTCCACGGTCGGGTGGACGTTGAGTGTGGAACGATGTCGAAGGCGTTCGGCGTGATGGGGGGCTACGTGGCGGGGAGCGCGAAGGTCATCGAGTACCTCCGCCAGCGGGCGCGGCCTTTCCTCTTCTCGTCCGCGGCGACGCCGCCGGACGTGGCCGCGTGCATCGAAGCGATCGACATCCTCGAGAAGAGCGATGAGCCGGTTCGCCGGCTGTGGGAGAATGCCGAGTTCTTCAAGATCTCCCTCAAGAAGCTGGGGTTCGACACGGGGAAGAGCGAGACGCCGATCGTGCCGGTGATGCTCGGCGAAGCGGCCACGGCGTGGTCGTTCTCGAAGGCGTTGTTCGCCCGCGGCGTGTTCGCGACGGCGATCGCCTTCCCGACGGTCCCGCAAGGGAAGGCGCGACTCCGCGTCATGATGTCCGCCGGCCACAGCCGGAAGGACCTGGAGTTCGCGATCGATGCGTTCGCCCAAGTCGGGCGCGAGCTGGGGGCGATCCGAGCATGAAGAGAGAAGCGATTCGAACCGACAAGGCGCCCGGCGCCGTCGGGCCGTACTCCCAGGGGATCCGAGCGGGCCAGCTGCTATACACATCCGGCCAGATCCCGCTCACGCCGGCCGGAGAGATGGTTCGGGGCGACATCCAGAGTGCAGCGCGGCAGGCCCTCTCGAACGTGGAGAACATCCTGGCCGCCGGAGGCGCATCGATGGCCGACGTCGTGAAAGTGACGGTGTTCCTCACGAATATGGGGGACTTCGCGGCCGTGAACCAGGTCTACGCAGAGCGGTTCAAAGAACCGTTCCCCGCTCGATCGGCCATTCAGGTCGTTCGGCTTCCGCTCGACGCGCCGCTCGAGATCGAGGCGGTCGCGCTCGTCCCGTGAGGAGCACGTTCGAGGCGCCGCGCGACGGACCGGCCGAGGCTTTCTTTGACGCGCACTGCGACGCGGTGATGAAGTCGATCGACGAGGGCGCCGACTTCCAGTCGCAGGCGAGCCCGGCGCACGTCTCGCTCCCGAGGCTTCTCTCGGCGAACGTCCGTGTGCAAGCGTTTGCCTGCTGTGTCGTCTACCCTGACCGGCCGAGCGAAGCCTACGCCGAGCGCGGCTGGGCCATGGTCGAGGCGATCGCGGCGATGGCGGCGGAGTCCGGCGGGCGGATGGCGGTCGCCCGTACGGCCGCGGACCTCGGACGGTCGTTTGGCGGGGGACCGATCTCCGCGGTCATCGGGCTTGAGGGCGCAGACCCGCTCGAGGGCCGCGCGGAGAACCTGCGGGAATTCGCCGACCGAGGGGTTCGGCAACTCATCTTCGCGTGGAAAGACAACGAGTTCAGCGGCACGGCGTTCGGCTCGAACGCGCCTCTCTCTCGCGAGGGTGAGCGACTTCTCGGGCTCTCCGAGGAGCTTCGGGTGATCGTCGACGTCTCCCACCTCTCCGACCGCGCCTTCGACGGCGTCTGTGAGAGGAGCGGCCGCCCGTTCATCGCGAGCCACTCGAACTGCCGCGCGGTGTGCCCTCACCCGCGGAACCTCACCGACGCGATGATCCGGAAGCTCGCCGACCAAGGCGGCGTGATGGGGATCAACCTCGCGCCCCACTTCCTTGACCCGGCCTTTTCGGCCGCCTGGGCCTCCGTTCGAGGCAGTGCGCCGCCGCATCCGATGTCGCCCGCCGAGAAGGCCGAGGATGCAGCCCGGCGATCGGCGATCCCTGCCCCAGGCGTCGCCTCGGCCGTAACTCACGTCCTGCACGCGATGCGGGTCGGCGGAGAGGACGTCGTGGGGCTGGGAGGCGACCTCGACGGGATCGAGCGGCTGCCCGTCGGCATCGAGACGGTCGCCGACTACCCGAAGCTCGTGCCGCTCTTCCGAGCCGCCGGGCTCTCGGACCGGCAGATCGACAAGGTCTGCCACGGCAACTTCCTGCGCGTCTTCACGGAGGTGCTCCCCTAGCGCGGAGCGTGCCGACGCTCCCAGAGGGCGAAAGCGAGGTCGAGGGCGCGACCGTAGCGGGGGCCGAGGACGCGTGGATCCGTGGACTCGGGTTCGTTCCCCATGGTGACGTAGGGGATGCCGTGGCCGCGGACGTCGAGGAGTCCGGACTCGCCGGGGGCGAGGAGCGACCAGTCGTCGGCGCCGTACGTCCGCTCCATCTCCTCTCGCGGCACGGAATGGGTCAGGATGCCGCTCCGCCGCTTCTCATCGTAGCGGGCGAGGTTTCGTCGCCACGACTCATCGAACGACACCGAGACGTAGAGAGCGGCGGCCCTCGACAAGATGGCGTCCGAGAGCGTCGCGAAGGCGTCGGCATACCCCCGCGCTCCGCCGCGCGAGAACTCGATCAGGAGGGTCCCAGGCGAGCCGACCCGCCGCGCCAGGCCTTTCGCGGCGGAGGCGTTGATTCGGTCGATCAGAAACTCCCAGATGGCGTCGTCGGTGACGGCATAGTTCCCGTCTGCGCGCCTCGAGTGAAGGCGCGGGCGGCCGAGCCGCTCCCACGCGTCGTCCTCCTCGAACTTCTGCCACAGGATGGGAAAGTCGTCGATGACCTCGAGGGGACCGAGGTGGTAGGAGGCGGCCCGCTCGTCGGCCGGCAGTCTCGACACGAAGTCGATGAACTCGCTCTTCCCGCTCGCGGGACGGCCCAAGAGAAGGAGAACACCGAAGGTCATCGCAGCGGAAGCGGATTCCGGGGAGTAGTTGAGGCCGAGGGCGCGCTCCATGGATTCGACAACGGCGGCCGCGGAGCGGTCCGCGTCGATCGTCAGAAGCTGCGTGCGACGCTCGTCGTGCCAGGTCGCGAGCTCGTGCAGGAACTGCTTCAGTTGCGGGGCGTCGACCGCGTACTGGGGCGTGCCGCGTGCGGCCTGCCGCGCGATCGACTCCTCGATCGGAAGGTCCAGGCGGAGGTAGAGGTCAGGCTTGGGAAGACGCGCCTCGAGGTCGTCGTACGCGCGGACAAACGAGGAGTCCCCGAGCGTCCGGGAGTACGCGCGGTGCACGCCCAGATGAGACTCCTCCAAGCAGGAATACCCCGCGGCCAGGATCTCGCGGATGTGGCGTGCCCGGTCGGGGATCGCGCGGCGAAGCGCATCGGTCAGCCGATCGCGCTCGCGGAAGAGGTCGATCCCCTCCGCTTCCACCACCTCCTTGACGAGTTCGGGGAGGACGCGCACCGACTGAGGGTAGAAACGCGCCAAGAGAGCGAGGGTCTCGGTCTTGCCGACGGCCGGTAGCCCCTCGACGACGACATGTCGCACGCTTGCCCGATTCACGACGGCATCATACAGCGTGCCGGAGAGTGCGCCAGGCGGGGGCCGCGTGGCCCTCGACACGGCGGGGGCGGCCTGTATAATGGGCCAATTCGAAAGGAGCCTGGGGAATTGAAGAAGCTGATCATCGTCGAATCGCCGACCAAAGCACGCACGATCGGCCAGTACCTTGGGAAGGAGTACTGCGTGCTGTCGTCGCAGGGTCATGTGCGAGACCTCCCGCAGAACGACCTCGGCGTGGACATTGAGAACGGGTTCGAGCCGAAGTTCGAGACCAAGCGGACGAAGCTCCTGACGGAACTGCGCAAGGCCGCCGAGGGCGCGGACAGGGTGTACCTCGCAACCGACCACGACCGGGAGGGGGAGGCGATCGCCTACGACCTGTTTACGATTCTGAACCGGGTCGTGAAGAACGAGAAGGCGTTCTCTCGCCCCATTTTCAATGAGATCACGAAGCCGGTGATCCAGGCCGCGCTGGCCAAGCCGGAGGCGATCGACCTCGACCGGGTCGAGGCGCAGCGCACCCGGCGCATCCTCGATCGGCTTAGGGGGTATATGGTCAGCCCTTTGCTGTCGAGGATCCTCGCGGGGAGTCGGTTCGCCGGGCTGTCGGCCGGGCGAGTCCAGTCGGTGGCGTTGCGATTCCTTTGCGACCGTGAGACCGAGATCGCCGAGTTCGTGCCGGAAGAGTACTGGGAGATCGACGCGGAGCTCGGGAACGGCGAGGCGTTCACCGCGTCGGTGACGCACCGCGGCGACGAGAAGCTGTCGGTCGGCTCGCAGGCCGAGGCGGACAAGGTGGAAGCGGCGCTCAAGAAGGCGAAGCCGGTGGTCGCCTCCGTCGAGGAGAAGGACCGGCTGCGGAATCCTGCAGCGCCGCTCATCACGAGCTCGCTCCAGCAGGCGGCGTCCTCGTTCCTCGGCTTCTCGCCGAAGCGGACGATGAGCGTGGCCCAGGAGCTGTACGAAGGGATCAGCCTGCCTGAGGGAAACGAGGGACTGATCACGTACATGCGAACCGACTCGATTCGGCTCTCCGACGAGGCGATCGCGGCGGCGCGCGAGGAGATCGAAAAGACGTTCGGCTCGAAGTACCTCGCTCCCACAGTGCGCACGTTCGAGAACAAGCGGCGGTCCCAGGATGCGCACGAGGCGATCCGTCCGACGGATGTGCGGCGAAGCCCTGACGCAATCGCATCGCACCTCACAGCGGACCAACTGAAGCTGTACCGCCTGATCTACGGGAGATTCCTCGCGACGCAGATGACTCCGTCGGTGTTCCGCCAGCGTACCGTGGCCGTCACAGCGGGGGAGTTCACCCTGCAGGCGACGGGAAGCCGCTTGGAGTTTGACGGATTCCTGCGCGCGCTCCCCGACCGGCGGGAGAAGGAGACGTCGTTTCCGCCGGACCTTCGGAAGGGAAAGGCCCTCGCCCTCCTGTCTGTGGCGAAGCGGCAGAAGTACACGGAGCCGCCGCGGCGATACAGCGAGGCCGGGCTGGTCAATCTGCTCGAGAAGGAGGGGATCGGCCGGCCGAGCACCTACGCGTCGATCGTCTCCGTGATTCAGGAGCGCGGGTATGCGATCAAGGACGGCGGCAGCCTCCGCCCCACGCTCCTCGGGCAGATGGTCGTCGACTTCCTCAATCGTTTCTTCGCCGAGACCGTCGAACCCCACTTCACCGCTCACTTGGAGGAGGACCTCGACCGGATCGAGGAAGGGGAGATGTCGCGGGTCGACGCCTTGAACGAGTTCTACGGCCCCTTCTCCGCCCGCCTCGGGGCGCTCGAGAAACAGCTCGAGGCCGGCGAGGAGCGCCCGTTCCAGGTCCCCTCCGACGTCGCCTGCGACGTGTGCGGCTCGCCGATGGAGCTTCGGTACTGGAAGGGAACGCACTTCCTCGGCTGCTCGCGGTATCCCGAGTGCAAGAACACGGTCAACGTTCCGCCGAACGTGGAGGTCATCTACACCTCGAGCGTCGTGAAGGCCAAGGATGCGCTCGAGAAGGCGGCGGCGACGTCGATCGGGACGATCGAATGCCCGAAGTGCGGCGGCGACATGGAACTGCGCACCGGCCGGTACGGGCGCTACTATCGCTGCACGAACACGGACTGCGGCGAGACGGCTCCGGTGTCTACGGGCGTTGCGTGCCCGGAGTGCGGCGAAGGGACGCTTGTCGAGAAGTACTCCACGAAACGCAGGAGGGCCTTCTACAGCTGCAATCGCTACCCGAAGTGCCGCTTCGCGGTGAGCGATCGGCCGGTCAAGGCGTGCCCGTCCTGCGGGACGGGCCTGGTCGTGGAGAAGCAGGGGGAGCTTCGCTGTACGTCGAAGGAGTGCGGCTACCGAGAAGAACCCGAAGGCGGCGCCTCGGCGTCGCACGAGAGCTAGGCGTTCAGCCGCTACGCTGCTAGGGCAGTTACGCGGCCTCGGACAGAAGCTTGAACCACTCGAGACGCTGCTTGAGATCCGAATCCTGGAGCTTCGCCAGGGCTTCCTTCTGGATCTGACGAACGCGCTCGCGGCTGATCCCGAACTCGATCCCGACCTCGTCGAGCGTCTTCGGCTGGTAGTCGTTGAGCCCGTAGCGTAGTTCTAGGATCCGCTTCTCGCGGTCGGTGAGCCGTTCCTCAAGCGCCCGCTCGAGCTCCTCGACCAAGAGGTGCTCGAAGGTCTCACGCTCGGGGGACTCGACGGTCGCGTCCTCGATGAAGTCGCCGAGCACGGATCCGTCGTCGTCGTACCCGATCGGGGTGTCGAGCGACGTCATGCTCTGCGCCGTCTTCTTGGCCTTCACGATGTTGTCGACCGTGGTCTCGAGGGCGTGAGCGAGGTTCTCCGGAGTCGGCAGCTCGCCGTTCTCCTTGAGGAAGTTCCGCTCCACCTGGTAGATCTTGCGGATCAGCTCGTTGATGTGGGTCGGCACGCGAATCGTGCGCGATCGGTTCGTGATCGCGCGCAGAATCGCCTGCCGGATCCACCACGTGGCGTAGGTCGAGAACTTGTAGCCCTTCGTGTAGTCGAACTTCTCGATCGCCTTCATCAGGCCGAGGTTCCCTTCCTGGATCAGGTCGAGGAAGGGAAGGCCGCAGCCGCGGTACTTCTTGGCAATGGACACGACGAGGCGGAGGTTGGCCTCCGCGAGCTCCTCGCGGGCTCGCTGGTCCCCGGCCTCAATGCGCTTCGCGAGCCGCACCTCGTCCTCGCGAGTCAACAGCGGGACGCGGCTGATCTCTCCGAAGTAGGTGCGAATCGGGTTGTCTGCGTGAGCGGGACGATCGTCCATCAGGTCAATGTCGTAATCGTCATTGGCCTTCGTGCTCAAGTTCTTGCTCAAGCTGATCGTCGCCCTTGGCTCTTTCATGGCTCCTCCTGGCCGGCATGCCAAGTGGGGGTGCTATCGAAATGAAACCGGACGGCCTCAAAGGCCTCCGATCAGGCTTCGCGTATGCGCTCCTACCTGCGATGCTTCTTCTTCCCCTCAATAAGGGTCAATCTCGTGCCCAAGTATAGCACAACAGTCCCAGTCGGTGAAGGTGAGTGGGTTCTCCGGCCGCGGTGCGTGGTTGCGACCTACTGTCGCGGGAGAAAGGCGAGGAGCGCGGCGACGCCGAGTCCGACGATGAACCAAAGGTAGGCCAGGTCGAACTGGGGGGAGGCCGGACGCGCGTTGCCGAGCCCGACGCAGAACCCCAGCGCGATCTCCGGCGAGAACGTCCACTCGCTCAGATAGAGAGGTTCGAGCGTCCGGAACTGAAGCTGAATCGCTGCGGCCTCCGCAAGCCAAATCTGGTAGCCGGCGCGCAGGGTCCAGAGCGGCCGGATCGACCACGCCGAGCCGACGCGAGTCCATTGGGTTGTGATGCCGCCTCCGCCGAACACGTCGGTCGGTCCCACCCAGCCCTTCACGAGGAGAGACGCGCCGACCTCGAAGACGTCGGGGAAGCTCGCCGGATAGGTGCCGAGGTCGAACATCGTCGTGAGGTGCGGGGACAGCAACAGCTCGAGGGTGACGAACGAGAACGACGCCGCCCAGTCAACGGGAAGCTCGTACGGAACGCTGACGCCGAATCCGATCGACGCGAGGGCAGGCGCGAGGGCAGCGGGAGCGCTTCCCGCGCAGGCGACCAGAAGGACGGTCCCAAGCACACAGCAGGCGAATCCCCTGTTCATCATGCGTGCCGCATCCTACGATGCGCGGCGGGCCGGAAGTGCGGCGAACGGGCTGCCCTGCGGGGATGCGTGTCCGCTCAAGGCCGGACGCCGGGGTTGACGGAGACCCCGCCCGCGGTACGCTCTCCGCAACGCAAGGAGGGTTCATGCGCATCCGTGACTTCCGGATCGAGGACTACGACGCCGTGATCGGTCTGTGGACCGAGGCGGGGCTCCCGTTCCGACCCGAAGGAAGAGACTGCCGCGAGGCGATCGCGCGGGAGCTTGAGGGCCGTCGATCGTTGTTCCTCGTCGCGGAAGAGGGCGGTCGCGTTGTGGGCGTCGTCTTCGGCACCCACGACGGTCGGAAGGGGTGGGTCAACCGACTGGCCGTGGCTCCCGACTGCCGCCGCCGCGGCCTCGCCAAGGCGCTCGTGGGAGAGGTCGAGGCGCGCCTTCGCCGACTCGGCATCGTCATCGTCGCTTGCCTCATCGAGGAAGAGAACGCGATCTCCCAGACGGCGTTCGCGAAGCTCGGCTACGCGCGACACCCGGAGATCATCTACTACGCAAAGCGGTTCACGCCGGACGCGTAGCGCCGCGCAGGGCGCTCGCCCGGGTCACTCGCTCGACGGTATGACAGCCCCAGAGACCGGCGCTGACATCTCCCCGATCTCGTTGACCACCACCAGGGTGACAGTGTAGGTCTCGTTGAGCAGCGGATAGCGCACCGTGAGCACGGGCACCGTCACGGTCTTGGAAAAGTCGAGCGGCGTCAGAATCGTCACATCTTCTCCGAAGATCCATTGGTACTGAGTGATGGCCTCTCCGTTCGCGTCGTTGGAGGCGGACGCATCGAGGTTGACGACCCGAGGGTCCGTCTCGTCGACGTTGTAGACAGGGACGAACTTCGCAACGGGCGGCTGCTGGAAGAGCTCGCACCCCGCGAGCAGAAGACAGCCAAGGACTCCGAGTGCAAGAACCAGACGACGCTTGAACATGACGGCCTCCCTTTCTCCCTGCCAGGATAGCCGGC
>JBFYQP010000159.1:0-6630 GCA_041302745.1 Candidatus Bipolaricaulota bacterium
AAGGGGATCGTGTTCGTGAACCAATAGACCAAGAGAGAACGTTCGGAAGCTTGTACACAGTCGGGCGCGGGGCTCCTCACGGAGCCCCGCGCGTCCTTCCGATCAGGGTCTGTGAAGCGAAGCTCGAGAAGAGAGAAGCTCTCGAGCGGGCTGGAGGACCGGCGCCGCGCACACGCGGCTCGGAACCACCGTGCCGAGGACGGGCGGAGACGTCCAGAACGCGCAGGATGTCGCCGCCGTACGTCGGCGGGTTCCGGGGACGTGGGGCAAAGCCGGCCCGGCGCCTTCCTTGCGAGCCGCGTTTCTCCTAGGAAGGCACCGAGAGGATCTGCCGCTCGACCGCGCCGGTTCGCCGATCGACTCGGAGCACGGATCCATTGGGCAAGGAAGTCCATGTCTTGCCGACGCCGTCGAGCGGCTCCGACGAGACAAGCGGACCGCCCCGCGACTCCCCGAGATGGAGGGTGTAGTACGCCTCGTCCCTCATCCATCGACAGACGGCCCAGAGCTCACGATCGCCCAAGAGGAACGTGTTCAGCGACGTGAAGTCTCGGAGTCCTCCGTAGGCCGAGCGAAGGGCGGCGCCGGGACTCGCTCGGAGGTCCTCCGAGGCAAGGCTCTGGAAGAGCCGATGCGAGTCGGTCGAATCCGCGTCGGCACGTTCCTCGGGGAACGGAAGCGGATCCCGGACCGTCCCGTTGTGGCAGAAGAACCACGCCGTTCCGTCGACGTCACGAGAGAAAGGGTGTGCGTTCTCGGCACACACGGTTCCATTCGTCGCCTTCCGCGCGTGGAGCAGGAAGACGCGGGCTTTCCCGAACGCGTCGAAGTCCGGGTCATCCCAGCACGGGCGTGCGCTTCGATGGCAGCGAAGCCGGGCGCCTTCCCCATAGACGATTCCCCAACCGTGCGGATGGTTCCATCCGTTGCCGTGTCTCCTCGCGCGGTTCTCCCCGCGGGCCATCGCGCGAAACGGCCCGAGGACGGCGTGACCTGGCAGTCCGAGCGGAGCAGCGAGCATTCGGCACACGGCCAGGATTCTACCGGAGGAAGGTCTCGGCGTCGCCGGGGGGCGCAACGGAGCCGAGACGCTGCGCGGCAACGATGCTTCGGCGAGCGCGTCGCGTACGGATCAGAGGTCGGCTGCTGCGCGCCGCGAGAGTCATCGGAAGAGCTTGTCTCGTGAGGAGGAGGAGATGGATCGCGAGGGGTTCCGCCGCTACCTGCAGGAGCGGAAGCTAGCCGAGAATCAGATCGAGGTATCCATTGGGGTTGTGGAGCGCTTCGAGACGTTCCTCCGGGAGCGGAAGCCTCCGCGCAACCTTGCGACCGCCACACGGAAGGACGTCAATGCGTTCTCGGCGGCCCTGATCGAAGAGGACGCCAATACGTGGGACACGTACCTGACCGTTGCCCGTAGCGGGCGATTCGCCGGCAACTACGAGGTCTTCGCCGCCGCGCTCGAGTACATCGACGGTCACGAGGCCCTCGGCAACCTGTTCACGAAGCTCGCCGACGACCTCGGAGCGGACGAGCGCGACCGGGTCTTCCGCGGGATCGCCCTTCCTCCGCTCGGCACCCCGAACACGGAGAAGCACCGAGCCATGCGCGTGGTCGTCGAGCGGCTGGAGAAGAACATCGGCCCCAAGCGGTGCGCCGAGATCCTCGGGACGGGGCTGCGCGACCTGCCGGACGAAGGGTTCGCCGACGAGAAGAGGAAGCACCGGGCAGCCGGGGGGATCGACGCCTATCTCGCAGAGAAGGGCGACGAGTTCATCGCGGAGCTTAGGAAAATCCGCGACGAGAAGGGCCTCTATTTCAATCAGCCCATCACGGACGAAGTCATTGCCTACGTGGAAGCCCATCCGGAGATTCGACAAGGCGTCCGGGTCGGCAACGTGATCTACGAGGCGAAGATCCCATACATGGCTGCCCAGTTCCTCGCGGAGAGCGACCCGAGGAAGAGGGCGTACCTCTACTGCCACTGCCCGTGGGCGCGGGAGTCGCTGCGCGATGGAGAGACGCCGGTCCCCGCGACGTTCTGCAACTGCAGCGCCGCGTTCCACAAGAAGCCATACGACGTGATCTTTGGAAAGCCTCTGCGCGCCGAGGTCATCGAAACCGTGCTCGGCGGCGGCCCGTGGTGCAAGTTCGCTATCTACCTCCCGGATGATGTAGTATAGATGTGTTCGGATAGACCGGCAGCAACATCGAACGCTTGCCGCCAACCGCCCGCGACGTGCGGTCGTGGGCGAACGGGAGGGATCGGTGACGGGAAGGCTGGTTCTCGCCGGCACGCTCACGGCCCTTCCGATCCTGGCCTTGGCGGCGTGCTTTCTCCGTCGCGAAGCTCGGCGCAGGTCTCTGCGCGCTCTCATTGTGACCTTCCTATGGGGACTTGCGGCGGCGGTCCCGGCCACAGCCGTCGTGATCCTCGCGTCCTGGGCGTCCATCCGCTCGCCCTGGATTGCCGCGGCGGTCGGTGCGTTCGTCGTGACAGCCTTTCCGGAGGAGCTTCTGAAGCTTCTTGTAATTCGTGGGCACAGCGCACGGCAGTCCGGCTTTAGGGGCAAGACAGACGGCCTCATCTACGGGATCACGGCCGCGCTGGGATTCGGCGCCCTGGAGAACGCGCTCTACGCGATCCAGGGCGGATGGGTGACCGCGATCCTGCGCGCCACAACAGCCGTGCCGATGAACGCGGCCACCGGCGCCATGCTCGGCTACTGCGTGGCTCTGTCCCGTCTCGCGCCGGAAGGCCGCGGCTCCGTATGGAAGGGCCTGGCTGCAGCCATCCTCCTTCACGGAATCTACGACTTCTCGCTGATTGCGGCGGCCCTGGTCGCCGAGCTGGACACGGCCCCCAGCGCCTCGAGGATCCTCTTTCCCGCAGCGGCCTGCGTCGCTCTCGTCGGCACGGTGGGGTGGGTCATCCACACGGCGCGACGACTGCGTCGGGAGGACGACGTGACGCGTCTCGTCTCGAGGCCGCTCTCCGAGGGCTAGATCCGCTGCGCGCTGCTAGGGGATGAGCCCCTGGCTCTTTCCGACCGAGGCGAAGGCGTCGAGGACGCGATCCATCTGCTCGTCGGTATGCGTAGCCATGTAGCTTGTCCGCAACAGGGCCTTCCCCGGAGGAACCGCCGGGGGGATCGCCACGTTCACGTAGATCCCGGCGTCGAACAGGGAGCGCCACACGTGCATCGCCCGGAGGGAGTCTCCCACGAAGATGGGGACGATCGGCGTCTCGGTCCCACCGATGTCGAAGCCAAGGTCCCGGTAGGCCTTCCTCATACGATCGGCGACTCGATTCACTCGGTCGACTCGCTCCGGCTCGCGCTCCAGGATGTCGAGCGCCGCGAGAGCGGCGGCGACGTTGGGTGCCGGGAGGCTGGCGCTGAACATCAGCGAGCGCGCCGCATGCTGGATCCAGTGAATCGTCGCCTCGTCCCCCGCGGCGAACCCGCCGATCGAGGCGAGGGACTTGCTGAACGTTCCCACGATGAGGTCGACCTCGTCCGTGACCCCGAAGTGCGCCGCGGTTCCCCGACCTCTCCCGACCACGCCGATCCCGTGGGCATCATCAACCATGAGCCGCGCCCCGTGGGCGCGGCAGACGCCGACGAGGTCCGCGAGAGGGGCGATCTCGCCTCCCATGCTGAACACGCCGTCGACGACCACGAGACGGCCGACACCCTCCGGGCACTTCCCAAGCACGCGATCCAGGTCCGCGAGATCGTTGTGGTGGAAGCGGACCATCCTTCCCAACGCAAGCCGACACCCGTCGACGATGCTCGCGTGGTCTTCCTTGTCGCAGATCACGATGTCCCCGCGCCCCACGAGCGAAGACAGCGTGCCGAGGTTCGCTTGGTACCCCGTGCTGAAGACGAGAGCCTTCTCCTTTCCGACGTAGGCCGCGAGGCGCCGCTCAAGTTCCCCATGCAGAGCGAGCGTTCCGTTCAAGAAGCGGGATCCCGTACAACTTGTCCCGAACGTCTCGATGGCCTCCTGTGCCGCTCGGCGGACGTCGGGGTGCATCGTCAGCCCGAGGTAGTTGTTCGACCCGAGCATGATGAGCTTCCTCCCGGCGATCGTGACCTCAGTCCCCTCGCTCCGATCGAGCGGAATGAAGAACGGGTAGACGCCCAGATCCTTGGCGCGCTGTGGACTCGCCGGGTAGCCGAGGGCTTCGGCGTACGCTGGATCGGTGAAGAACTGGCGGCACTTCTCGAACAGGTCGGTCACTTCGTCCTCCTCACGGCTCGTCGAACCGTTGCGGCGACCGCTAGGCGCGGTAGTAGAGTCCGAGGGCCCACTCGAACACTCGGGACGGCAGAACGCTCTTCAGGCGCACGGCGGCCCTCTGGAGGGTCGGGCCGACGGTGTAGCGAAGGCGCGGCGCTCGCCGGGACAGGATTCGCGAGACCAGACGAGCCACGCGCTCCGGAGTGGACGCCCGCCGCTCGTCGGACTCCGCGATCTCGAGGGCTCTCCGGCACGACTCGCTGTACGCTCCGTCGATTCTCGAGGCGCGAACCCTGAGCCGCCGATCCGTGAACCCCGTGCGGAAGTCTCCCGGCTCGACCAGGGTCACGTGAACGCCAAACGGTCTGACCTCCATCCGGAGAGCCTCACACAGCCCCTCGACCGCGAACTTCGTCGCGCTGTAGAGCCCCTGGAACGGCACGGCGACCCGTCCGGCGATCGACGAAACGACCACGATCCTTCCCGCCCCCTGCTCTCGCATGACCGGGAGCGCAGCCCGGCAGACGCGCAGGGCGCCCAGGCTGTTCGTTCGGAAGATCGCTTCGGCTTCGTCCTCGGCGGTGTCTTCAATCGCGCCGCCGATCCCGAACCCGGCGCAGTGAACGACGGCGTCCAAGCGACCCGCCCGGGCGAGGACAGTGTCCACGGCCGAGTGCACGGAGTGAGGGTCGTCGACGTCGAGGGCGATCACGTCGAGACGGGCGCACGGCGTGACGTCTCGCCGGAGGTCGGCGTCGATGTCCGCCGCCGGGCGGCGCGTCGTGCCGAACACCCAGTTGCCTTCGCGGGCCAGGAGTACGGCGCACGCGCGGCCGATCCCGGAGGAAGCCCCCACAACGAGAACCACCCTGCCTCGCGTCTTCTGGGTTTCCACTCCGTCCTCCCTCCTTCGGGCGGTCCGCAGGATGCGACTATAGAAGGGAGAAAGGACGATGTCCACCGAACGCTCACGGAGAGCGGCGGGTGTTCCCGGCAGACGTCGCCGGGTATCGTGGAGGGAACGTCCCTGAACCTGCAGGGTCGGACGACGACCCGCGGGCCCGGGATCCCGGTCGGAGGCCGGGATTCGATGCAACAAGAGGAGCGCCCATGAGGCACAAGTCGATCGCCGAGCTGCTGATCGCCGGAGGCCGCTGCGTCCTCGAAGAGCGGGAGACGCAAGCCGACGTTGTGGTGACCGGCGAGCGCATCACGGACATCGTTCGCCCGCGGAGCCGTCCGGCGGCGCAGTCAATCGACGCATCGGGCTGCTGGGTCGTCCCAGGGTTCGTCGATCTTCACGTCCACGGCGGGGGCGGCGCGGACTTCTCCGACGGTACGGCCTCTGCCGCCCAGACGGTGCTCGGCTTCCACGCGGCGCATGGGACGACGCGCGTCGTGGCCTCGCTCGTTCCCGCGGAACTTGATCGACTCCGCCGTACAATCGACGTCCTCTCCAACTCTCGACTCCCCGGCCTCCTCGGCGTCCACCTCGAGGGGCCCTATGTGTCCCCATCGAAGCGCGGAGCGCTCGCGTCCGCGTACCTTCGCTTGCCGGATCGAGACGAGTTCGGCCGCCTTGTCGCGGGGTTCGAGGATTGGGTCCGCATCGTGACGTTGGCCCCGGAACTCCCCGGCGCAGCGGACCTCCTGGCCGCAATCCGAGACGTCGGCGCGATCCCGGCAGTCGGACACTCCGAGGCGACCTACGAGCAGACCCTTGCAGCCATCGAAGGCGGAGCGCGCCACATCACGCACTGGGGAAACGCCATGTCGGGGATCCACCATCGAGCTCCCGGCGTCGCCGGAGCTGCCCTCTTCGATCCGCGGGTCACGATCGAGCTGATCGCGGACGGGGACCACGTCCATCCGAGCGTGATTCGCTTCGTCGTCGAGGACCTCGCCGCAAGGGGACAGCTGGGACGCCTCTCCCTCGTGAGCGATGCGATCCGAGCCGCCGGGATGCCGGACGGTCCGTCCATAGTGGGTGACCTTGCCGTCGTGGTGCGCGGCGGAGTCGCCTCCCTGCCGGACGGCACCCTCGCGGGTTCCTCCCTGACGCTCGACGCGGCCCTCCGAAACGTGATGCGCTACGCCGGGATACCGCTCACCGAAGCTGTCTCCCTCGTGACGCGCAACCCAGCTTCCGCGCTGAGAGAGAACGACCTCGGCGAGTTGCGTCCCGGAGCCTACGCGGACGTCGTCCTCCTGGACGCCGGACTGAACGTTCGAACGACGATCCGATCGGGCAAGACGGCCTTCGACTCAAGCCCCGCCGCGCGGACGTAGGCCGCCCGGCCGGTCCACCCACGGGAACGGTCTCGTTCGGAACTTCCTCCGCTCCCGCAGTTTTCCCAGGCTCTTCCAGAGAACGACGGCGAGCGT
>JBFYQP010000172.1:0-39235 GCA_041302745.1 Candidatus Bipolaricaulota bacterium
CGCCTTGCGGGCATAGCTCAGTTGGTAGAGCATCAGCTTCCCAAGCTGAGGGTCGCGGGTTCGAGTCCCGCTGTCCGCTTTTGTCTTGGCCTCGACGCGCCCTACGCGAATCTGCGTGCGGTGCCTGCGGGAGGCGATGGTGAAGCAGAGTCCCGACGCCCCAGCGGCGATCACCCTTGAGTCCTTGCGATCGCGAGTCGTCTCGTGCACGGCGTGCCCTCTCGCGGCGTCGCGGACGAACGTCGTATTTGGCGAGGGAAGCCCCTCCGCCCGCGTGATGTTCATCGGCGAGGGCCCGGGCGAGGTCGAAGACACGACGGGGCGTCCATTTGTCGGCCCGGCCGGACAGAAGCTCGACGAGGTTCTCGCCTCGGTGGGCATCGCTCGAGAGGATGTCTACATCGGGAACATCGTGAAGTGCCGTCCGCCGGGAAACCGGGTTCCGGCGCGGGGCGAGATGGAGACGTGCACGCCGTACCTCGAGGCGCAGATCGCCCTCATCCAGCCGTCGCTCGTTGTGGCCCTCGGGAACACGGCCACTCAGTGGCTCAAGCCGGACGCTCCGGGGATCACTCAGTCGCGAGGGACGTTCTATTCGTGGCGCGGGGACATCCTCCTCTTCCCGATGTTCCACCCGAGCTACCTGTTGCGGTATCCGTCGCGGGACAAAGGAAGTCCGAAGTACTTGACGTGGCTGGACATCCAGAAGGTGAAGGCCTGGCTGACCGAGCGGGAAGGCGGGGCGCCCGCACCGACGGAGTAGACCGTGGCCGCCGCGACAACCTGAAGCAGGTGCGGGAAGCGCAGCGCCGCGTTTGACGAATCCAAGCCGATTCCGTATAGTCAGTGCCGCGCCGATCCATCTCCAGAAGCGAAAGGATGAAGCTCTTTGGTCCGGAAGAGAATCTACGAAATTGCACGCGAACTGGGAGTCTCGAGCAAGGACTTGGTCACGAAGCTCGAGCAGATGGGTCTTTCCGGGATGAAGGCGGCCAACTCGGTCGACGCGGACGAGTACACGCTCATCGTCAACCTGTACCGAGAGGAAGGCAAGAAGGCGACCGCGGAGGAGAAGCCGGCGGAGAAGGCTGCGGCCCCCACGCCGGCCGGGAAGCCCGGGCCGGAGGTCGCGAAGGCCGAGCCCGAGGTCGCCGAAGCGCCGACGAAGGCGCCCAGGGTGCGCGTTCCCCATCACGGCGATCCTCGCCCGCCGGTCGTCTCGGTCCTTGGGCACATCGACCACGGGAAGACGACGCTGCTTGACGCGATCCGCAACTCGCACTTGGCGGAGAAGGAAGCGGGCGGCATCACGCAGGGCGTCGCCGCGTACCAGGTCGACCTTCACGGGAAGAGGATCACGTTCATCGATACGCCGGGCCACAAGGCGTTCACGGGGATGCGGGCTCGCGGGGCGCAGGCGACCGATATCGCCGTGCTGGTCGTGGCCGCCGACGACGGCGTCATGGCGCAGACAGTGGAAGCGATCGATCACATCCGCGCGGCCGGGATCCCGATGGTCGTCGCCGTCAACAAGATCGATAAGCCGAACGCGGACGTGAACAAGGTGCTAGGAGATCTCGCCCAACACGGGCTGACGCCCGAGGCGTGGGGCGGAGACACCATCACGGTCGAGATCTCGGCGCTTCAGGGAAAGAACATCGAGGAACTCCTCGAGATGATCCTCTTGGTCGCTGAGATGGAGGATCTGCGCGCCGACCCGAAAGGCGCCACCGAGGCCGTGATCATCGAGAGCCACCTGTCGACCGGCCGAGGCCCGGTGGCCACGGCGATCGTTCGCAATGGGACCTTGAGCGACAAGGACTGGGTCGTCGCCGGGGGCGCCTGGGGGCGCGTGAAGGCGCTTCTCGACGAGACCGGGACTCGCCGAACGTCCGCGAAGCCCGGCGAGGCGGTGCAGATCCTCGGATTCGGCGAGGTCCCCATGGTGGGGACGATTCTGGCCGTCGCGCAAAGCCAGGCGGACGCGAAGTCGGCGGCCGCACAGCAAGCGGAGGCCCTGAAGCCGAAGCGAGACCGCCGCGTTCTGACCCTGGACGAGCTGTTCGCGAATGCCGCGGAGAAGGTTCGCCTCGAACTGGTCCTCAAGGCGGCCTCGACCGGAGGCCTCGAGGCGGCGAAGCGGGAGCTCGACACGCTCCACATCGAAGGCGTGGAACTCGGGATCCTTCACGCCGGAGTCGGAGCGATCACCGAGAGCGACATTCTGCTAGCCTCGTCGGTGACTCAGGACGCGTTTGTCGTGGGGTTCGGCGTGAAGCCGGACGCCAAGGCGGCGCGGATGGCCGAACAGCAGGGAGTCGTCCTTCTCACCTACGACATCATCTACGAGCTCGTGGACGAGATCGGGCGCGCTCTGAAGCGACGGCTGGCTCCCGAGTTCGAAGAGGTCCAGAGCGGCGTCATCGAAGTGCGGAACCTGTTCAAGATCCCGTCCGGTCGAGTGGCCGGTTGCGCGGTGGTCGATGGAAAGGTGACCCGTCGCAGCCACGTGCGCGTGCTTCGGAACGAGAAGGAGATCTTCGTCGGCGAGATCGCCTCGCTTCGGCGATTCGAAGAGGATGCCAAGGAAGTGCTGGCGGGACGGGAGTGCGGCATTCACCTCAAGGACTTCGACGACATCGAGATTGGAGACAAGCTGATCGCCTTCGACCTGAAGGAGATCGAGCGGTAGCGCGACATGAAAGTCGGGCTGCTCACGCTCTCGTACCGTCTGTACTCCGTGCAGTCCATCAAGGAGAAGCGTTCGATCCTCCGGCACCTTGAGGCCGAGGTGCGGCGCTCGGGTGCGGCGTTCGCCGTTTGCGAGCTGGACGGCTCGACCGACCTCGATCGTGCGGTGCTCCGGATCGCCCACGTGTCGAACGATGCCAAGGTGACGGACGCGGCTCTCGCTTCGCTTGAGCGGCGTATCGAGCGGGGCGATGGGTTCGAGATTGTCGAAGCGGAGAAGGAGTTCCTGTGAGCGGCTCT
The DNA here is from genome assembly GCA_041302745.1 of Candidatus Bipolaricaulota bacterium. Lineage (GTDB taxonomy): Bacteria > Bipolaricaulota > Bipolaricaulia > UBA7950 > UBA9294 > JAPLGD01. Next base: position 2,992 of record JBFYQP010000172.1, read on the forward strand.
CGGCGGAAGGCAAGGACTCGGGAGGAGATCCAGCGCGAGCTCTCGGCGATCCTCGAGTTCGAAAGCCGTGACCCCGTCGTCCGGGGCGCGTTTCCGACCGTCATGGACGTTCGGCTGTCGGTGGACGGCCGCTACGCCAAGGTGTACGTCGCCCTGGGTGCGGACGTGGATCCAAAGGACGTGGAGCGGGCCCTGGCCGAGGATCAGGGTTTCTATCGATCGCTCCTGGCGGAGCGCCTGACCCTGCGTCACACGCCGGAGCTCCGGTTCGTGATCGACGAGACGGTCGAGCGCGGCATGCGACTCGACGCGATCCTCAGGGACGAGGGCAAGGACCTTGGAACGAGCTAGGAGGATGGTGCGTCGGGCCCTCCATCCGGCGGTGTTGGGGTCGTCGCTCCTGTACGCAGCGGCCCTCTACGCGGTCGGGCTGAACGCGGGAATCCTCGACATCGAAGCTTCCTTCTGGGTCGTGACCGTTGCCGCCACCCTTCTGCTCTCGCCCCTGTACCACGGGTTCGTGCTCCAGTGGACGGCCGTTGCCGGCGGCCGCCCGGCGGCCGTCGGGGCGACGACGATCGCAGCCTTTCCTCGTCTGTTCATCGGCCAGCTTCTCGTGGGCGCGGGTGCCGTGATCGGGGCCGTCGCCCTCATCGTCCCGGGCGTGTACTTCGGGGTCCGGGCGGTCCTCTACAAGCAGGCGATCGTTCTCGAAGGGGCAAAGCCCGTGCAGGCGGTACGTACGAGCTTCAAACGCACGGCGGACGGCAAGACAGCTCTTTGGGCGTCGATTGCGCTTGTCGGCTTCTACGGGGTGATGCTGGGCGTCGACGTGCTTCTGACCCTCCTCCACTCGGAGGTCGCGATCGGGGTCCTCTCCGTTGCCGTCTCCGGGACTCTCCTCGCGCTCCTGAACGCGCTTCTCACCGACCTCTACATCGTGCGTCTGCAGGCCCGCCCCGTGGAGAGCGGGGGCGCCGGCGCGTAGACTCTTCTGACACATGCCCGTGTCGAGCGAGGAACGATGAACGAAGACCTGCGGATTGCCCGAAGCGTGAAGCCGCGCCCGATCGAGGCCGTGGCGTCCGATCTCGGACTTGCGCGAGACGAACTGATCCTCTTTGGCGAGCACAAGGCGAAGGTCAGAGCGGACGCGGTAGAACGGCGAACCGAACGCCCGGTCGGGAAGTACATCGACGTCACGGCGATCACGCCAACGCCGCTCGGCGAGGGCAAGACGACGACAACCCTCGGCCTCGTTCAGGGACTCGCGAAACGCGGCGCGACGGCCGTCGCCTGCATCCGGCAGCCTTCGCAGGGTCCCACGTTCGGGATCAAGGGCGGCGCGGCGGGCGGTGGGCACGCCCAAGTGATCCCGATGGAGGATTTCAACCTCCACCTCACGGGGGACATGCATGCGGTCGGCGCTGCCCATAACCTCATGGCGGCGGCGCTCGATACGCGGATGATGCACGAGCGCGACTTCTCGGATGCAGGACTCCGAGAGCGCGGGCTCGAGAGGCTCGGAATCGATCCCGCTGCGGTGACGTGGAGGCGGGTCGTCGACGTGAACGATCGAGCGCTGCGCCACGTCACGGTCGGCCTCGGCGCGAGGCAGGACGGCATTCCCAGGGAATCGGGGTTCGACATCACGCCGGCCTCGGAGTTGATGGCATGCCTCGCGCTGGCCGCAGACCTCCGCGACCTTCGCCGCCGCATCGGGCGCATCGTTGTCGCATTCCGCCCCGACGGCTCTCCCGTGACGGCAGAGGATCTCGGCGTGGCCGGTGCGGCGACCGTTCTCCTGAAGGACGCGATTTACCCCAACCTGATGCAGACGCTGGAGGGACAGGGAGTGTTCGTTCACGCCGGCCCGTTCGCCAACATCGCGCACGGTAACTCGTCGATCATCGCGGATCGGGTAGCGCTCCGGCTTGCCGACTACGTGGTCACCGAGTCGGGGTTCGGAGCGGACATCGGCATGGAGAAGTTCTTCGACATCAAGTGCCGTGCGAGCGGACTCGCTCCTTCGGCCGTCGTGATCGTCGCCACCGTGAGGGCGCTCAAGATGCACGGCGGCGGCCCGGCCGTGCGCCCCGGGAGCGCTCTGCCCGACGCGTACGTTCGCGAAGACGTCGAACTGGTGGAGCGCGGGGCGGCGAACCTGGTGCGACACGTGGAGATCGCGCGGAAGTTCGGAGTTCCGGTCGTCGTGGCGGTGAACCGATTCCCGACGGATACCGAGAGGGAGCTCTCGAGCGTCCGTCACGCGGCGGAGTCTTCCGGAGCGGCGTGCGCGCTCGCCGACCACTGGGCGCGCGGCGGAGAAGGAGCGCTGGAGCTTGCCGACGCCGTCGCCGCCGCGTGCGAAGAGACTGCGACGCCTCGGTTCCTCTACCCGCTCGATCTGCCGCTTCGCCGCAAGATCGAGATCATCGCCCGCGAGGTCTACGGGGCGGACGGGGTGTCGTACACCGACGAGGCGGAGGCGTCCATCGACCGGTACGAGGCGCTAGGATACGGAAACCTGCCGGTCTGCATGGCGAAGACCCACCTCTCGCTGTCCCACGACCCCACACGGAAGGGCGTTCCGGCGGGCTACACGCTGCCGATTCGCGAGGTTCGAGCGAGCGTCGGCGCGGGCTTCGTCTACCCCCTGTGTGGGGACATGCAGACGATGCCGGGTCTGCCGGCCCGGCCGGCCTTCATGGGGATCGACATCGACGAGAAAGGAGAGGTCGTCGGTCTCTCGTGACCGACGACCCCATCACAGAACCTCGTCCCACGGGCCCGTCTACGGATCGACGGTGATGTCCTCCCACGCGGAGTCTGTTCCCCCGGCGTTGTCCGTGACGGTGAGGGTCACTCGGAAGACCTCCGGGTCCGTCTGGACCGTGAACGCGTGCGTGAACGGGAAGATGGCCGTTGAGGCGGTTTGGCCGTCGTCGAAATCCCAGAAGTAGCTGGCGATGGTCCCATCCGGATCGTTCGAGCCGCTGGCGTCGAACGACACGGCGTCTCCGGAGTTCACGTGGGGATCGTCCACCGTGAAGACGGCCTCCGGGAGGATGTTCGCGATGAAGAAGCAGCCGGCGAGTCCGATTGCCCCGACGGCCAGGAGAACTACAAGCCCTCGACGGTACAGCATAGGTACCCCTCCCTTACGTTGCCACGGATGCTGACGCCGTAGTGTGGCACAACATCCCGGTCGAAGGCAAGTGCCGCGGCTCGGTTGCTGTCGGCGTCGCGACGTGAGTATAGTCGACTCTGCTCATGAACCGTGAAGATCGAATCGACGTTGGGGCGCTGTTCGCCGCACACCCCTTCGCGGAGAAGATCCTGCGAACCCTCGAGGCGGCGGGACATCGCGCCGTGCTGATCGGGGGCGTCGTTCGCGACGGGCTGCTCGCCGCATGGGGCGGCGGGGCGGCGTATCCGCCCGACGACGTCGACATCGCCACGTCGGCCCTTCCGAGCGAGATCCGCGAGTTGTTCCGCGGTCACCCGATCCTGGCCGTCGGGGAGGAGTTCGGGGTCGTGGTCGTCGTTGCTCCGAACGGTACTCCATACGAGGTTGCGACGTTCCGGACCGAGGGGGAGTATGACGGGCGGTGGCCCGCGAACGTGGCCCTGGTGCGCGACCTCGAGACCGATGTCCGGCGTCGCGACCTGACGATCAACGGATTGGCCGCCTCCGCCGATGGGCGAGTGACGGACCTGGTTGGAGGCGTTGCCGACCTGCGTGAGCGGCGGGTCCGCGCGATCGGCGACGCGGGAGCTCGCTTCGCGGAGGACCACCTGAGGCTGTTGCGGGTCGTCCGGTTTGTCTGCCAGATCGACGGGACGCTGGATCCGGAGACGTCGGAGGCGGTTGCCGCGCACGCCGCGGAGATCGAATCGATCTCCGGCGAGCGGGTTCGGGACGAACTCCTCCGGACCCTGGCCACGCCGCGCGGCCACCTCGGGCTGACCCTCCTCGACGAGCTGGGGCTTCTGGCGCACATCCTCCCGGAAGTGACGGCCGGCAAGGGCGTCCCCCAACCGGAGGAGTATCACCCTGAGGGTGACGTGTTCGTCCACACCGTCGCGGCCGTCCGCGTGGCCGACGCGTTCGTCCGCGACCCGCTCGTCAAGCTAGCCGTCGTGCTCCACGACGTCGGCAAGCCCGAAGCCCTCGTTCGGAACCGCGGCGTGAACATGGGAGGGCACTGCGCCGTGGGCGCGGGCATGGTCCAGCGCATCGCCCGGCGGCTGCGGCTCAGCCGGTCCGAGACGTTTCGGCTCGCGTTTCTCGTGAAGAACCACATGAGGATCGCCGACTTCCCGGAGATGGGGAGGGGAAAGCAGGTCCGCTTCCTCACGTTCGGGCAGCCCGGCGAAGGCGCGTCGCTCACGGAGCGGTACCCGGTGTTCCTCGACCTCTTGCGCGTGCTCGTCGCGGATTGCGAGGCGAGCGCGCACCGCTCTTCGGGGTGGGCTCCCGTCTTGCGCGAGACGCTTCGCGTAGCAGAGCACGTCGAGCGCGTCGGAGATCTGACCCGGGCGCGAAGGCTGATCGACGGAAACGACCTGATTCGCTTGGGGATGCCGGCAGGACCTGGTCTCGGCGACGTCCTCGAGATCCTTCACGATCGGATCCTTGCGGGGGAGATCGCGTCGCGGCCTGCGGCCGTCCGAGAAGCCGAGGCGCTGGTCCTCCAGGCGCGCGACGAGACGTTCCGGTCGCGCCGACGGGACACGCGACCTGGATCGGAAGAGGCCTCGTTCCTACCGTAGGGCGATGGAACCCGTCCGGCGGCGCGCCGGAGCGGGTCGTCCGACGAGGGGGCACATGGGGACGCGGCTCAACATCAGCAGCGATCTGGACTTCGACCTTGAGAAGCTGATCGGCCAGTGCATCGCGGTTCTCGGCATCCGGGGTTCCGGGAAGTCGAACACGGCCGGCGTGATCTTCGAGGAACTCCTGAACCAGCAGTACCCGATGTCGATCGTCGACATCGAGGGCGAGTACTTCGGACTCAAGGAGAAGTACGAGGTGCTCGTGGTCGGCACGGGGGACGGAGTCGAGATCGAGATCAACCCGGACTGCGCCGCGGAGATCGCCGAAGTGAGCATGCAGCAGAACGTTCCCGTCGTCCTCGACCTGAGCGGCTTCCTCTCGGACGAGCGAACCGAGCTGCTCAAGGAGTATCTCGGCGCGTTGTGGAACCTCGCGGGAAAGCTCCGCCGCCCGTACATCATCGGCATCGAAGAGGCTCACGAGTTCATTCCCCAGGGCGTGAAGACCGAGCTGAAGGAACTGATCGCCCGCATCGCGCTTCGCGGGCGCAAACGCGGCCTCGGCGCGATTGTCGTGTCTCAGCGCAGCGCAAAGGTTGACAAGGACGTGCTGAGCCAAGCGGGGATCCTCCTCTTGCACCGCGTCGTCCATGAGGTCGACATGCGCGTCTACGGCGAACTCCTTCCGTGGCGGAAGAGCGAGGTCAAGGAGATCATCGGTTCGCTCGAAACGGGGCACTGCATCTTCGTGAACGGGGATCTCGTCCAGCCGATCCACGTGCGGGAGCGGACGACGTTCCACGCGGGCTTCACGCCCACGCTCGACGCCGTGACGCCCCCCACGCTCAAGCAGGTCAGCGCGTCGATCATCGAAGCGATCGAGCGGGCGCGCGAAGGGAAGGGGCGCCGCACGAGGACTCAGGAGTTGGAGGAGCAGTTGGCGCGGCTCGAAGAGAAGCTCGGGGAGAAGGACGCGAAGATCTCGGAGCTGGAGGACGTCGCGCGAACTCTGGGATACATCAAGGTCGAAGTCCCCGCCGGCCCACCGTCCGCGCTTGCCGCCGGCCCATCGTCCGCGCTTGCCGCCGGCCCATCGTCCGCGGTTGCCGCGCGCAACGTCGCGTTGGTGGAAGCAGACGAGGCTGCGGCCTCGGGCCTGGCGCCGCACCTCATGGGCGTCACGCGACGGTCGCGCCGCGAAGACGCTCTCGCCGCCCGCCAGCGGGTGGCCGCCCACACGGGGTGGGGCATTCTCGACGTCGCGGAGGAAGAGGCTCCCGACGGCTTGCCGCCGGCCGTCGTGCGTCACGTCGATCGACTCGTGAACCGCATCGAGCGCCAGAGCCCCCTCCATCGGCGCATGCTGGCGTTCCTCGTCACCCACGCTCCAGGGGCGTATACCGCGGAGCAAATCGGCGCATGGACGAACTGCGCCCGATCCCTGATCGAGGACGAGCCACCGGCCGATCTCCTCGAGACGGGGCTTGTCGAGCGCGAGCGGCGTACGGACGGGATCCGTTATCGCAGCCGGCTCAAGAACTTCGTCACATCGGAGTTCGGCGTGTACCAGCCCGACATTGGGGAACAGGGACTTCACGAGGTCGCTCGCCGGCTGCGAGACCGGCTCGGGACGACGTAACCGGGCGGCGCCAACCCCTCTCCCAATTGCTCCCGAAAACGCATACCTGTTGACGGTTATCTGCTTTTCTGGTATAATCTCGTTGGAAGGGGGGCCGATGAAGATCAAGATCGCAGAGCGACACACCGGCGGGGGATCGAGCGAGGCCTTGCGTTCGTACGTCGTCGAGAAAGCGGAGTCGCTGGAACGGTTCTTCGATCGAGTCATCAGCGTGGATGTCGTCCTCTCCGTCGAGAAGGAACGGCAGATCGCGGATTTCCACGCCCACCTCATCAACAAGAAGGTCATCACGGCCAGGGAGGACTCGACCGACATGTATGCGTCGGTCGACAAGGCGGTCGAGCGATTGCGCCGGCAGTTGTTGAAGTTCAAGGACCAGCTGAACGAGGTCAAGGAGCACGGCCAGGCGCGATCGGTGGACGATGTGGAAACCCCCGCGGCTCTAGAGAGGAAGATCGTCCGAAAGGAGACGTTCTTCTACAAGCCGATGACGCCCGAAGAAGCGTCGATGCAGCTGGACGCCATCGAGAAGGGGTTTCTCGTCTTCATCAACTCGGAGACGGACGAAGTGGCGATCATCTACCATCGTCGGGATGGGAGCTATGGGCTGATTGAGCCGCGTCGGTAGGCGGGCAAGCGGGAACGGGGGATTGGGTAGCGCGTGACGCGGGTGCTGGTGCTGTTCTCGGGGAGTCTCGCGAGTCGCACGGCAGCAAGGCTGGTCGCGAATCATCCGGCCGTCGATGCGGTCTCGCTGATTCACTTCCGGTCTCCGTTCTCTTCGGATCTGGATGACCTTCGCGAACTCGTCCGGGCTGAGTGGGTCGGCACGCCCTACCGAACGCAGTCGCTGAAGAGGGAGTACCGGCGGTTCATCGATCCGGCAGGCGGGTTTTCGCTGCGGAGCGCGTGCGTGAATTGCCGATCGCTCCAGCTTGCCCGGGCCGCTCGGTACATGCAGCGGATCAAGGCCGACTACCTGGTGACGGGCGACCGAATCGGCGGCCACGGCATCGAGCTGGAGGATCTGGCCGAGCTGACCGCAGTCGCGGGACTCGAAGGGCGAGTCCTCCGGCCGCTGTGTCACGGCGCTTCCCGGAAGCCGCGCGATCTAGCGGATTGGGCATCCCTTGAGGCTTCCCGGACGGTTTCGCTCGGCGACGCCGCGGTGTCGACACTCGGCTCCGCCCTCGGGCTCGATCCGCGCGACTCTCTCTGTTCGCGGAACCGATGCAGGTTGACCGTGCCGGGGTTTGGGGAGCGCGCGGCGAACCTCTTCGAAGAGGAGGGGTTCACGCTGAACGGGCTCCGGCTGCTCGATTTCGCGCTCTACTACAAGATCGACTCGGACACGAAGGTGGTCATCGCCCTCTCGGAGGAAGAGAAGCATGAGTTGCAGACGCTCTTTCTCCCGCAGGACCTTCGGGTCTACCATTCCACGCCCCATGGGCCGATGGCCCTCGTGCGAACCGATTGGGCGTCGAAGACGGACTCCGAGAAGCGGAGCGTGATCGAGCTTGCCGCGCGGATCACTGCAACGCACGTGAGTTCGAGTCGGACGACGGCCGTGCCGATCTATTTCCGATTTGAGAGCGACGATGAGACGCTTCTCGTGAACGCGCTGCCGTTCTCTTGCTGCGAGGAGATCGACGCGCTGGGCGGGGTGTCGGCGACATCGGCCTCGGTGCGGCAGACCGTCCAGGCTTGACAGGGGGCGGGTGGCGGCTATACTCGACCGAATCCTGAAGAAGCGGGAGGGCGGCCTGCGATGGCAGGTCGTAGTCTCCCGGAAACCGAGAAGAGATGGTGGTCTACCCCGCGAACCCAATTCAGGGGCGGGTGTCTATGCCTTTTTACCGATACGAGTGTGACCGCTGCAAGAACGAGTTCCGGGTTCTCCGACACAGCACTGACGAAGAGCTTGCTGAGTGCCCGCGTTGCGGAAGTCGACAAACGAACCGACTTCTCCCTCGAATCGGTGTCATCTACAAGGGCAGCGGTTACTACTCCACGGATTACCGTCGGACGAGGACCGGCGGCGGCACGAAGGGTCGAGATGACGCGACGCCCTCCGCGGACGAGCACGCATCGGGCGCATAAGCTGCACGTCATGGGCTTCTCCTGGAGCGGACAGGGGGCCTTGTGAGCGACGAAGAGGGGTGAGGCGAGAGTGATTTCCGGCGACGACATCAAGCGCGTCAAGCTGCAGTTGGCCCCGCCGGCAGCGATCTTGGGCTGGTCGCATGGAGAAGTGACCGAGTCCGAGACGATCAACTACCGGACGCACCGCGCTGAGCGCGGCGGCCTCTATGCGGAAGAGATCTTCGGCCCTGCGAACGACTACGAGTGCGCTTGCGGCAAGTACAAGGGGAAGAAGTACGAAGGGATCACCTGCGAGAAGTGCCACGTCCTCGTCACGGATTCGTCAGTTCGGCGCGTCAACATGGGACACATCCAGTTGGCGAGCCCGGTTGTCCACTTCTGGTTCTTGAAGGGAGTGTCGAGTCTCCTCTCCCGCCTCCTCGGCCTGAAGAAGCGCGAACTCCAGCGGATTGCGTACTACGAGACGGAGCCCATGGAGCAGGCGCTCTACATCGTCACCTCGTCCGACTCGAAGGAGATCCGGCCGGGAGAGCTGCTCTACTCGTCGGAGCACTCCGTGCTGTCGAACGCCTTCTCGTTCGACGTTGAGGACGCCTACTACATTGACGAGGCGCCTCGCGTGCTTGCGGAAGAGGGTGGGCGCGTCACGATCGAGGATCGCCAGCTCACGAACGGGGAGAAGGTCCGTACGGTGATCGTCGGGTCGCAGGAGTACCCGATGGTCGGAGAGGTCGACCTCTTGGTCGAGGATGGCGACGACGTCGAACCGGACACCGTGATCGCCGAGCGTCCCGTCGGCGAGCTGTGCTCCAAGACGGCGTACGCGATGCTGGTCGATCGGTACGGCGCCGTGACGGGCGAGGTTCTCGATCGCGAGATCCTCGACACGCTTGCGTTCATCATCACGCGAATCAAGGATTCCTCCTTCCCGCTCTCGCTGGGAGATCGCCTGACGTACCTCGAGAAGCGCGCGTACGAGAGAGTCTACCCCGACGGGTTCACGGCCGAGACCGGGGCAGCTGGGATCCGAGGCCTCCTCGAGGTCCTCGATCTCGACGAACTGCACGAGTCCTTGGTGGAGGAGATCCTCGGCGAGACGGCGGTCGGCAATCAGCGGCGTCTCACCAAGCGACTCGAGGTCGTCGATCAGCTTCGTGGGTCGGGCAACAATGCGCAGGACATGATCCTCGAGGTCGTCCCCGTTCTGCCGCCCGACCTTCGCCCGATGATCCAACTCGAAGGCGGCAAGTTCGCGACGACCGACTTGAACGACCTCTACCGCCGGATCATCAACCGCAACAACCGCCTGAAGAAGCTTATCGACATGGGGGCGCCGGAGGTCATTCTGCGCAACGAGCGCCGCATGCTGCAGGAGGCCGTGGACGCGCTCATCCACAACGAGAAGAAGGAAAGCCCGATTCGGGGACGCGACAATCGGCCGCTCAAGTCGCTCTCGGAGCGGATCCACGGCAAGCACGGCCGCCTGCGCCGCAACCTGCTCGGGCGCCGGGTCGACTACTCGGGGCGTGCGGTCATCGTCGTCGACCCCAAGCTCAAGCTCCATCAGTGCGGTCTGCCGAAGAAGATGGCCCTCGAGCTCTTCAAGCCGTTCATCCTGCACAACCTGGAGACGACGACGTTCTCCGATTTCGACGAGATCAAGAACCGGGCGCTGATGGGGGAGATGCCCGAAGTGTGGGACATCCTCGACAAGCTGATCAAGCAGCATCCGGTCCTCCTGAACCGCGCCCCGACGCTCCACCGGCTGTCGATGCAGGCGTTTGAGCCGATCCTCGTCGACGGGGAAGCGATCCACATCCACCCGTTCGTGTGCCCTCCGTACAACGCGGACTTCGACGGCGACCAGATGGCGGTGCACCTGCCGCTGTCTCCGGAGGCCATTGCGGAGGCGCGGGAGCTGATGGCCGCTCCGCGCAACATCCTGTCGCCGTCCAGCGGCGAGCCACTGACCCTCCCGACGCAGGACCCGATCTACGCGTACTACTTCCTGACGTTGCTGGAGGAGGAAGGGAAAGGCGCCGGGAAGGCGTTCCGCGACATCGACGAGGCCCGCAGGGCCTTTGAGACGGGCTACCTCAGCCTGCATGCCCCGGCCAAGATTCGGATCGACGGCAAGGTTGTCGAGACGACGCTGGGCCGCGCGGAGCTGAACCTTGTCCTCCCGGCGGCGATCCGCGACTACACGCGCGTGGTCGACCGCCGCACGATCAAGCGGATCGTCATGCAGTGCTGCCTTGAGTACGGGTGGGAAATGGCGGCGGAGGTGCTCAACAACCTGAAGGATCTTGGGTTCCGCTATGCGACCTACGCCGGGCTGACCATCTCGCTCAAGGACTGCCTGATTCCGGAGGAGAAGGCGGACATCGTCCGCGAGTCGCAGGCCTCCGTTCAACGCATCCAGACGATGTTCAAGATGGGGCTTGCGACGGAGGACGAGCGGCGCAACGCCGTCATCCGCATCTGGCGACAGACGGTCGACTCGGTCGAAGAGGCGACGATGGCCAACCTGCGCAGCCACAAGTTCAACCCGGTGTACGGAATGGTCACGTCCGGGGCACGCGGCGGGCCGGATCAGGTCAAGCAGCTGTGCGGCATGCGCGGCCCGATGGCCGGCCCTTCGGGCGAGATCATCGAGCGTCCCGTCATCTCGAACTTCCGCGAGGGGCTCGACATGATGGAGTACTTCATCTCCACCCACGGCGGGCGCAAGGGAGCGGCGGACACGGCGCTGAAGACGGCCGACTCTGGGTACCTGACGCGCCGGCTCGTCGATGCCTCGTCGGACACGATCGTCCGTGAGATTGACTGCGGAACGTCTCAGGGCGTCGAGGTCGATCCCTTGCGGTTCAGCAAGACGGAGATCATGGAGCCGATCGAGGATCGGATCTACGGTCGAGTCACGGCGGCCCCGATTGTCGATCCGTCGAGCGGCGACGTCTTGGTCGACGCGAATCAGTGGATCACCCGGGACGTCGCCGATCACATCGGCCACCTGGAATGCGAACTCTCGTTTGCCCGCGGGGCGGACGAGGAGCGCCTGATCGGCACGAAGAGCGTGCTCGAGGTCAAGGCGCCGAAGTCGGGGCGCGTCGTGATGAAGGCGGACGAGACGGTGACCCCGCGGCTCCTCGAAGCTCTGCGGGAAGCGGGCATCCGCAAGATCCGCGTCCGCCCACGGATTGTGATTCGGTCCCCGATGACGTGCGAGACCGCCAACGGCATGTGCCAGCTGTGCTACGGCTTCGACATGAGTCAGCACAAGCCGGTCGCGATCGGCATGGCGGTGGGCGTCATCGCCGCACAGTCGGTCGGCGAGCCGGGGACCCAGCTCACGATGCGCACGTTCCATACGGGAGGCGTGGCCGGGGAGGACATCACCCAGGGTCTGCCGCGCGCCGAGGAACTCTTCGAAGCCCGCAAGACGACCAAGGGCGGCGAAGCGGGCATCTCCCCGCTTGACGGCTACGTCACGAACATCACGTCGACGGCGAGCGGCGAGGACCAGGTCGAGATCACCGGGGAACCGCGAACGGCCGAGGTGCCGACGCTCCTCGTCCGCGCGAAGGCCGAAGACGAGGTGGACATCGACGAACTGATCGACTCCCGCAGCCCCTGCAAGGGCGAGATCTACGTCGTGCAGGGCAAGAAGGGACGCAGGGAGCTCCTCGTGATCGACACCGCTGGCGGGGATCGCTCGTACGAACTGCCGGTAGGCACGGAGCCCAAGGTCAAGTCCGGCGAGAAGGTCGCCGCGGGCGATGCACTGACCGAGCGGTTTAGCGTCGACCCCATCGTCGCCCCGTGCCGCTGCAAGGTCGAGGCCTCCGAAACCAAGGAGCGCGCGTTCCGCCTTGTGACGGGTGACGGCGAGCCGGTGGAGTACGACATTCCGTACGGCGCTCGCCTTCTCGTCGAGCCCGGGACGAAGGTGGACGAGGGAACGCAGATCACATCGAAGTCGAAGCCCATCTTCGTGGCGGCAGACGCGGAGGGCACGGTTCTCGTGCTTCCAGACCGGATCATCGTCTACAACCCGAAGGGGCAGGGGATTCGGTTCCCGCTGACCAGCGACGTGTCGGCCGTCAAAGGCAACGGCGAGGTCGTGCGAGCGGGCGACCTGATCGTCCGGCTCGAGATTCCCCACACGGAACGAGTTCGGGTCGAGTCGCTCGAGGCCGAGGGCGGCGTCACGAAGCTTCGCCTCCAGCCGAAGAGCATCGTTCCCATCGACAAGGCCGTGACCGTCCGCATCGGAGACAAGATCGAGGAAGGCGACCTGCTGACCAAGGGCGTCGTGGCTCCGCATACGCTGCTTGAGGCGGCGGGCGTCCAGAAGGCGCGGCAGTACCTCCTGAGCGAGATCCACAAGGTGTACAAGCAGCAGGGCGTCGACATCAACGACAAGCACCTCGAGGTCATCATCCGGCAGATCCTGAACAACGTCCGGATTGCGGACCGAGGGGACTCGCGCTTCCTTCTTGGCGATCTCGTCACGCTGGAGGAGTTCCGGGAGGAGATCCAGGCCTTGTCCGAGTGGAACCGGAACGCCGAGCAGGTGAGGTCCGAGGCCCTGGGCCAGCCTCTGGCGGAAGACATCGTGGCGGACGGCAAGTCGTTGGCCGTGGCGGGAGACGCGCTCTCGACGGGAATGATGGCCGCGGCGCAACGGGCCGAACTCGACCTCGTGCGCGTCCTCCGCGATGGGGAGACCGTCGAGGTTCCCGTTCTCGACAAGCGTTTGCCGGGCGGAGAGCGTGAGCTCTTGCGCATCTCGAAGGCGGCGCTGCAAACCAAAGGATGGCTGTCGGCGGCGTCGTTCCAGCGGACGACGAAGGTGCTGGCGGAGGCCGCGCTGCGCGGGGAGACCGACGAGCTTGACGGCCTGAAGCCGAGCATCATTGTCGGGAAGAGGATCCCCGCCGGAACGGGATTCCCGTCCGTGCTGGCGGCCGCCGTGGCGGCCGCCGCGGCGAAGGGCAAGAGGGAGAGCGCCGAACCGGCGGAGACCGAGGAAACTTGAACGGGTCCCGGCGCCAACTTATAATCGGGCCCAATTCAGATAGGGAGTGGAGATGCCGACGATCAACCAGTTGATTCGACTTGGACGCAAGCCGAAGACGAAGAAGAGCAAGGCGCCGCAACTCGAGGCGTCTCCGCAGCGGCGCGGGGTCTGCACTCGCGTCTACACGCGAACCCCGAAGAAGCCGAACTCGGCGCTGCGCAAAGTGGCGCGCGTGCGGCTGAGCAACGGCAAGGAAGTCACCTCCTACATCGGAGGCGAAGGCCACAACCTTCAGGAGCACTCGATGGTCATGGTCCGTGGAGGGCGCGTCAAGGACCTTCCGGGGGTCCGGTATCACATCATTCGAGGGACCCTGGATTCGGAGGGCGTCGAGGGACGACGCCAGGGCCGCTCGAAGTACGGCGCGAAGAAGCAGGGTGCCGCCAAGAAGCAGTAAGGAGACGCGATGAAGCTCCCCGGACGCGACGTGAAGGCCGACATTCGGTACAACAGCAAGCTCCTGGCCAAGTTGATCAACTACAGCATGCTGAGCGGGAAGAAGGCGACCGCCGAGCGGATCGTCTACGACGCGCTCGAGCTGGTCGAGAAGCGAAGCAACACCCCGGCGCTTGACGTCTTCAACGAGGCGCTCGCCAACTGCTCGCCGCGCCTCGAGGTCCGCACCCGCCGCGTCGGCGGTGCGAACTACCAGGTTCCCTACGAGGTTCCGGCCGACCGGCAGATCGCCCTGGCGTTGCGCTGGCTCGTGTCGTTTTCCCGAGCGAGGGGGGAGCACACGATGGCCGAGCGGCTCGCCGGCGAAATCCTCGATGCCTCCCGGAAAGAGGGGAAGGCGTACAACAAGAGGCTCGACGCGCATCGGATGGCCGAGTCGAACAAGGCGTTCGCGCACTACCGATGGTAGAGGCGCCGCTTCGCGCTCCGCTCGTCTCCGCGTCCCGCTGAGAGGGGACGTCGATGGCTGATTCGGATTCCCGCGATCTTGATCGAGTGCGCAACATCGGCATCATGGCGCACATCGACGCGGGGAAGACGACGACGACGGAGCGCATCCTTTTTTACACCGGCCAGATCCACAAGATGGGCGAAGTCCACGAAGGCGACACCGAGATGGACTGGATGGCCCAGGAGCGGGAGCGCGGCATCACGATCACGTCGGCCGCGACGACCTGCCCGTGGATGGATCACCGGATCAACATCATCGACACCCCGGGACATGTGGACTTCACGGCGGAGGTCGAGCGCTCGCTTCGCGTCCTCGACGGGGGCGTCGTGGTGTTCTCCGGGGTCGAGATGGTGGAGTCGCAGTCCGAGACCGTCTGGCGGCAGGCCGACCGCTACCGGATCCCCCGCATTGCGTTCGTGAACAAGCTCGATCGCCCCGAGTCGAGCTACACCGGGACCCTCGACATGATTGAAGCGCGTCTCGGAGTCCGCGTCGTCCCGCTCTCGCTTCCGTATCGCGACGTCGATCGGAGGATTGTCGGGATCATCGACCTCTTCGAGCGGAAGCTCGTCGTGTGGGATCCCGAGTCCCAGGGAGCGAAAACGGAGCGGCGTCCCATCCCCGATGCGATGCGCGACTCCGCGGACATGTACCGAGAGATGGCGCTCGAGCGGGTGGCCGAGGTCGACGACGCAGCGATGGAGGTGCTCCTCGACCGGGGCGACATGGATGCAGCCCTCTTCCATCGGACGCTGAGGAAGGGGTGCATCGAGAAGGGCCTGATCCCTGTCGTCGGTGGGTCGGCGTTTGGCAAGATCGGCGTGCAGCCGCTGCTTGACGCGATCGTGCGCTATCTGCCCTCGCCGCTCGACGTGCCTCCGGTGCGCGACGTGGAGAAAGACGAAGAGCGCCCGGCCGACCCCGACGCGCCGTTCTCCGCCCTCGCGTTCAAGGTCGTCACCGACCCGTACGCCGGGCGGCTCGTCTTCGTCCGCGTCTACTCGGGCACCGTCGAGTCGGGCGGACACGCGTACAACGCATCGACCGGCAAGGGCCTTCGCGTGACGAAGATCTTCCGCATGCACGCCAACCGGCGCACGCAGCTCGAGCGGATGGTTGCGGGGGACATCGTGGCGATCGTCGGGTCCCAAGACGTGTCGACGGGCGAGACGCTGTGCGACAAGCAGGCGCCCATCCTGCTTGAGAAGATCCAGTTCCCGGAGCCGGTCGTGTTCTCCGCCGTGGAGCCGCGGACGGAGGCGGAACTTCCGGCCCTGCTTGAGAACCTGAACAAGCTCGCGCAGGAGGATCCGACGTTCCACGTCCGCATCGACGAGACGACGGACCAGGTCGTCATCGGAGGCATGGGCGAGCTGCACCTCGACGTGCTGATGCGGCGACTTCGCGAGGAGCTCGGCGTCCACGCGAACGTCGGAACACCGCAAGTTGCGTACCGTGAGACCCTGCGGGAGCCGGTCGTAGCCGAGGAGCGGTTCGCCAAACAGGCGGCAGGGCGAGGGCAGTTCGCTCACGTCATCCTCCGATTGGAGCCTCTGAAGAGGGGAAGCGGGATTCGGTACACGTTTGCCGCCCGCTCGGATGAGATTCCGAAAGCCTACGAAACGGCGATCGAAAGCGCGGTTCGCGGAACGTTGACAAACGGACCGCTAGCGGGTTATCCTTTGGCCGACATCGGAGCCACCGTAACAGGTGGGTCTTATCATCCGGTAGACTCGTCCGAGCTTGCGTTTCGCGCTGCGACGGCTTCTGCGTTGCGCACGGCGTACAGCCTGGGTGTGTTTGACCTGCTCGAGCCAATCCTCGAGGGAGAAGTCATCACGCCCGGCGGGTATCTGGGTGAAGTGATGGAGGACCTGGCGCGTAGGCGGGGCGAGATTCAGGAGCTCCGCTCGCGGGAGATGATCCAGATTCTGAGGGTCTCGATCCCGCTGGCGGAAACCTTCGGATACACGACTCGGTTGCGTTCTCTGACCCAGGGGCGGGCAACGTATTCGCTGAAGGTGGCTCGCTACGCCGTGGTCCCGGATGGGTCGAGGGAGAAAATCATCAAGAGCAGAGGGTATTGACATGGCGAGAGAGAAGATCCGGATCAAGCTGCGAGGGTACGATCACGAGCTCGTCGACAGCTCGGTTCGGAAGATCGTCGAGTCGGCGAAGGAGACGCGGGCCAAGATTGCGGGCCCGATTCCGCTTCCTACGGAGCGTCGCGTGTACACCGTGCTGCGCTCCCCGCACATCGACAAGCGTTCGATGGAGCACTTCGAGCGACGGATTCACACGCGGCTCCTCGACATCAAGGAGCCGACCTCCGAGACGATCAACGCTCTGATGGACATCGAGCTCCCTACGGGAATCGACATCGAGATCAAGCTCTAAAGACGGAGGTTGGCGACGCATGGCTCGGGGACTCCTCGCAAAGAAGATCGGCATGACGCAGCTGTTCGTCGATGACCGCGCCGTAGGCGCGACGGTCATTCAGGCGACGCCGTGCACGGTCGTCCAGGTCAAGACGAAAGAGAAGGACGGCTACGACGCGCTGCAGCTCGGCTATGACGAGGTGAAGGAAAGCAAGGTCTCTCGCCCGATCGCCGGGCATTTCAAGAAGGCAGGCGTTGCTCCGCACCGCCACCTGTTTGAGGTTCGCATCGAGCGGATCGGCGAGCACAAAGTGGGGGACCGGATCGGCGTCGAGTTCTTCGCGGAGGGCGACAAGATCGACATCTCAGCGACGAGCCGCGGACTTGGGTTCCAGGGCGTCGTCAAGCGCCACAACTTCAGTGGCGGACCCGACTCTCACGGATCGAAGTTCCACCGGCGGGTCGGCTCGATCGGTTGCCATGTCCAGCCGGGGTGGGTCGTGAAGGGGAGAAAGATGCCCGGCCACACGGGAAGTGAACGGGTCACGGTCAGAGGCCTGAAGGTGCTGAAGGTCGACGCGGAGCGGAATCTGTTGATCGTCCGCGGATCGACGCCCGGTGCCCGAGGAAGCTTGCTTGAGCTAGGAAAACGCCATGGTTGAAGCCAAGGTCTACTCGTTCCAGGAAGGGGCCGAGCCGAAAGCGGCGGCCCTCGATGAGCGGTTTTTCGGGGCCGAGGTCAACGAAGACCTCCTGTACCGCATCGTGCGCACTCAGCTGGCGGAGCGCCGCCAGGGGACGGCCTCGACGAAAACGCGCGGCGAAGTCCGGGGCGGCGGCAAGAAGCCGTGGCGGCAGAAGGGAACAGGCCGCGCGCGGCACGGATCCCGCCGGTCGCCGCTGTGGGTCGGCGGCGGCACGACCTTCGGTCCGAAGCCTCGATCCTACGAGATGAAGCTTACGAAGAAGATGCGGTTCGGCGCGCTCATCTCCGCCCTTTCGGACCGGGCCGGCGAGGGCCGCGTCGTCCTCGTCGATCGGCTTGCGTTCGAGGAGCCGAAGACCAAAGCGGCGATTGCCCTGCTTGAGCGCCTGGGCGTCGGCAAGAACGCGCTCGTCGTCGTCAGCGGTCCCGAGTACGTGCGGGCGGTGCGCAAGTCCTTCACGAACCTGCCGTACGTGAAGTGCATCTCCGAGGCCGGGCTCAACGTCTACGACATCCTGCGGCACGATCATTTGGTGCTCACGGCCGGCGCGGTCGAGGAACTGCAGGGGAGGCTCTCGCATGCCTAGGATCGCCCATTCGGAAGATGTGATTCTCGCCCCCGTCCTGACCGAGGAGACGTGGCGGCAGATGGAGGGTCGGAAGTACGTGTTCCGCGTCGCTCTCGGCGCAAACAAGATCGAGATACGCAAGGCGGTCGAGGAGTTGTTCAAGGTCAAGGTCGAGAAGGTCTGGACGGCGAACGTGAAGGGAAAGCCTCGACGCGAGCGAATGAACCAACTGCATGGAGAGACGTCGCGGTGGCGGAAGGCCGTCGTGCGGCTGGCCCCCGGAGATCGCATCGAGATGATGAAAGGATAGTCGATGGCGCTGAAACGATACAAACCTACATCAGCGGGCCGACGCCATGCGGAGCTTCCTGACTTCCAGGAGCTCACGGCGGTCGCCCCCGAGAAGAGCCTTCTGCGCCCGAAGAACAAGAACGGCGGCCGGAACAGCCAGGGGCACATCACGGCTCGTTGGCGCGGCGGCGGGCACAAGAGGCAGTACCGGGTCATCGACTTCTCGCGCGACAAGGACGGAATCCCGGCGCGCGTCGTCTCTCGTGAGTACGACCCGAACCGATCGGCGTGGATCACCCTCGTGTGCTACGCCGACGGGGAGAAGCGGTACATGCTCGCACCGGTGGAGCTCGAGGTCGGCGCGACGGTGGAAGCGGGCGAGAACGCCGAAGTCCGCGTTGGCAACGCCCTTCCCCTGGCGAAGATCCCGCTCGGCTCGGTGATCCACAACGTGGAGTTCTACCCGCGGAGCGGCGGCGCGATCGCTCGGTCGGCGGGGACGTCGGCAAAGCTGATCGGCAAGGAGGGTGACCGGGCGCACGTCCGGCTGCCTTCGGGCGAGGTTCGCATCTTCCGGACCGACTGCCGAGCGACGATCGGCGAGGTCTCGAATCCCGACCACAAGAACGTGAAGCACGGCAAGGCCGGGCGCGTACGGCACCTGGGCTGGAAGCCCGAGGTGCGAGGCACGGCCATGAACCCGGTGGACCATCCGCACGGCGGTGGCGAAGGGCG
This sequence comes from Candidatus Bipolaricaulota bacterium, assembly GCA_041302745.1. Taxonomy (GTDB): domain Bacteria; phylum Bipolaricaulota; class Bipolaricaulia; order UBA7950; family UBA9294; genus JAPLGD01. The sequence goes on from JBFYQP010000172.1 coordinate 22,182, forward strand.
CGGACACGTCGGAGGGCCGAAGGTTTCGCCGACGGGCAAACCCGCCAAGGGTGGGCGTACGCGGAAGCGAAAGAAGCAGAGCAACGCCCTCATCGTGCGCCGACCCGGAAAGGGAAGCCGCTAGGAGGCCTCATGCCGAGATCAACCAGAAAGGGCCCCTTCGTCGAGGAGCGCCTTCTCGAGAAGATTCAGAAGGCCAAGCGAGGGGACTCGACCGAGATCAAGACGTGGTCGCGCTCTTCGATGGTCACGCCCGAGATGGTGGGGCTGACGATCAAGGTGCACAACGGGAAGCTGCACCTCCCGGTGTCCATTGTCGAGAACATGGTGGGACACAAGCTCGGGGAGTTTGCACCGACGCGGACGTTCCGCAGCCACGGTGGAATGAAGAAGAAAAAGGCGCCAGGCCTGACTTAGGAGAGATATGGAAGCACGGGCAGTGGCTCGTTTTGTTCGCATGTCGCCGCGTAAGGGTCGCCTTGTCATCGACGCGATTCGAGGCAAGGACGTCAACGAGGCGCTCAAGATCGTCCGGCTCTCGAGCAAGAGAGTGGCGCAGCCGATCCGCAAGACGCTCGAGTCGGCGATTGCGAACGCGGAGAATAACTTCGACGTGGACGTCGATCAGCTCGTCGTCGTACGGGCCACCGTGGACATGGGACGGGCTCTCCGTCGAATGCAGCCCCGTGCGTACGGACGGGCGGACATCATCCGTCACGCGACGAGCCACATCACGATCGTCGTCGGCGACAAGGGGCGTGAGTAATGGGCCAGAAGATCAATCCGGTCGGCTTCCGCATCGGGGTCACCCGAAAGTGGGTTTCGAACTGGTACAACCCAAAACTCGCACCGGTGTACATCGCCGAGGACAGCAGGATCCGAGACCTGATCCTCGACCGGTACCGGCGCGCGTCGGTCGCCGAAGTGAACATCGAGCGGTCGAAGGAAGACCGCGTGTCGATCGTCATCCGATCGGCGCGGCCCGGGATCATCATCGGCCGGGGCGGGAGCGAGATCGAACTGCTCCAGAGGGCGCTCGAGGATTTGACGAAGCGGAACGTCAAGGTGTCGATCCAGGAGATCGAACGGCCTGATCTCGAGGCCCGCTTGATCGCGCAGGACGTCGCGATCCAGATCGAGAACCGAACCGCGCCCGCTCGTGCCATGAAAGAGGCGATCCGCCGCGTGATGGGCGCCGGGGCGGAGGGCGTGAAGATCAAGACGAGCGGCCGGCTCGGCGGCACGGACATCGCTCGCTCGATCACGATGAAGGAAGGGCGGATCCCCCTCCAGACCCTGCGCGCGGACATCGACTACGGTCTGGTCGAGGCACGGACGAAGTACGGCAACATCGGCGTGAAGGCTTGGGTGTTTCGCGGCGAGCGGTCCCCCAAGACACGTCGAGATGAGGTGAAGTAGCATGGCACTCCTCTTCCCAAAACGGACGAAGTACCGGAAGATGCACCGCGGCCGCAGGACCGGAAAGGCGACGCGAGGCAACCAGATCGCTTTCGGCGACTTCGGAATCCAGTCGCTCGAGGCCGCCTGGATCACGCAGGCGCAGATCGAGGCGTGCCGGACGACGATCACTCGTACGACGCAGCGTGGCGCAAGCCTGTGGATTCGCATCTTCCCCGACAAGTCGATCACGAAGCACCCGGCGGAAGCGCGAATGGGAAAGGGAAAGGGCCCGGTCGATCACTGGGTCGCCGTTGTGCGTCCGGGGAGCGTCCTGTTCGAGATCTCCGGCCTTACCGATGAGCAGGCGAAGCGCGTTCACTACCTGGTGGGCAACAAGCTGCCGGTTCGGACGAGGCTGAAGCGGAGAACGGTTCTTGGAGGAGAGGTATGAAGGCGGGAGACCTGCGTGAGTTGACGCTCGCCGAGCTGGAGCATAGGGAGCGCGAGCTGAAGCGCAAGCTGTTCAACCTCCGTTTCCAGCGCGCGACCGGGCAGCTCGACAACTCGGCCGAGCTGAAGAAGACGCGCCGGGACGTGGCCCGCGTCATGACGGTGGCCGCGCAGAAGGGGCGGGAGGCGGGGCGATGAGGAAGATGAAGACGGGTCGCGTCGTGAGCGACCGCATGACCCAGACCATCGTGGTGAGTGTCGAAGAGCGTCGCCTTCACCCGAAGTACCGCAAGCACGTCAGCCGCTTCTTCAAGTTCCACGCCGATGATCCGCAGGAGCAGGCGAGCATCGGGGACCTCGTGCGGATCGAGGAGTGTCGTCCGCTGAGCCGGACGAAGCGGTGGCGGTTGGTCGAGGTCGTCGAGAAGGCGGAGGAATAGCCATGATCCAGATGCAGACGATGTTGAAGGTGGCGGACAACTCCGGTGCGAAGGTCGTCCGCTGCTTCAACGTGTTGGGTCCGTCGAACCGCCGCATGGGCGAGATCGGCGACATCATCGTCGGGTCCGTCCGGAAGCGCCTTCCTACGAGCGACATCGAGAAGGGGCAGATCGTCCGTGGCGTGATTGTCCGTACGCGACAGGCGTACCGCCGCAAGGACGGGACGTACGTTCGCTTCGACGACAACGCGATCGTGCTGATCAACGCCCAGGGAGAGCCGATCGGAACTCGAGTCTTCGGTCCGGTGGCTCGCGAGCTGCGCGACAAGAAGATGATGCGCATCATCTCGCTTGCGCCCGAGGTTCTGTAGGGGGTTGCGATGAGAAAAGTGCGCAAAGGCGATCGGGTTCAGGTCATCGCAGGGAATGAGCGCGGGAAGACCGGCAAGGTCCTCGTCGTGCTGGATGAGAAGAATCGGATCATCGTCGAGAACATCAACATGATCACGAAGCACCAGCGCGCGACGCAGAACCTGCGAGAGCCGGGAATCATCAAGAGGGAAGGGCCGATTCACATCTCGAACGTCCTGCCGGTCTGCCCGGAGTGCGACAAGCCGACGCGGATCGCGTTCGTCGACGTTGACGGGAAGAAGATGCGGCAGTGCAAGCAGTGTGGGGAGACCTTCGAGTGATGCTGCTACGTGAACGATACGCGAAAGAGATCGCTCCGAAGTTGAGACAGGAGCTCGGAATCTCCAACGTTATGGAGCTTCCGCGGGTCGAGAAGGTCGTCATCAACATGGGCGTCGTGGAGAAGGACAACCCGAAGGTCCTCGAGGGTGCCGTTGCGAACCTCGCGAAGATCACGGGCCAGAAGCCCATTGTCACGAAGGCGAAGAAGTCGATTTCGGACTTCAAGCTGACGGCCGGAGACCCGATCGGGTGCAAGGTGACGTTGCGAGGCGAGCGGGCGTACGAGTTCCTGAACAAGCTGTTCAACGTCGTCCTCCCCGGCATCCGCGACTTCCGCGGTGTGTCGTCGTCCTCGTTCGACGGACGCGGCAACTACACCATGGGCATGACGGAGCAACTGACGTTCCCGGAGATCGAGTACAACGAGATCGTCAAGAACCAGGGCATGGACATTACCATCGTGACGACGGCCCGCGACGACCGTGAGGGGTATGCATTCCTCAAGGCGCTCGGGCTGGCGTTCAACGACTAGGGGGCGAGGATGGCGAGTAAAGCGCTGATCAACAAGTGCAACGAGACGCCGAAGTTCTCGGTCCGGAAGTACCACCGGTGCACGCTTTGCGGGCGTCCGCACGCCTACATTCGGGACTTCGGAATCTGCCGACTCTGCTTCCGTAAGCTCGCTCACAAGGGCGAGATTCCGGGAGTCATGAAGTCGAGCTGGTAGGAGGACATGATGATTCCGTATCCGATTGGCGACATGCTGACGCGTATCCGCAACGCGAATGCGCGGTTCCACGACGACGTGGCGATGCCGCACTCGAAGCTCAAGGGAGCCATTGCTGAGATCCTGGTGAAGGAAGGCTACATCCTGAGCTACGAGGTCGTGGAGCGAGAGCCGCAGCCGGAACTCCGGATTCGCCTGAAGTACCGAGGCGAGCGGAACCGGGCGACTCGGGCGATCAGCGACATTCAGCTCGTGAGCCGGCCGAGCCGTCGGGTGTACGCCGCGAAGGACGAGATCCCTCGGCCGCTTGGCGGCATGGGGATCTGCATCGTGTCGACGTCCCAGGGCGTCCTCTCCGGACGGGAGGCGCAGGAACGCGGCATCGGCGGCGAAGTTCTGTGCAAGATTTGGTAGGGTGATGTCGAAATGTCAAAGGTCGGAAAGGTACCCGTCGCAATCCCCGCAGGGGTGAAGGTTACCGTCGCGGCGGCGACGTTCACCGTCGAGGGGAAGCACGGACGGCTGACGCAGGACTACCGTCCTGACATGGTGGAGATCGCCGTCGGTGACGGCGTGGCAACCGTCTCCCGGCGCAAGGAGGGCAAGACCTACCGCGCCTACCATGGGCTGTACCGGAGTCTCCTTGCGAACATGGTGAAGGGGGTCTCGGAGCGGTGGCAGAAGGCCCTGCTCATCCGGGGGCTGGGGTACCGCGGGCGGCTGCAGGGGAACAAGGTCATCCTCGATCTGGGCTACGCGTTGCCGAAGGAGTACGAGCTGCCCGAAGGGATCGAGGCCGAGCTGCCCAATCCGAACGAGATCGTCATCCGGGGCGCCGACCGGCAGAGCGTCGGGCAGGTCGCGGCGGAGATTCGGCGGCTTCGAAAGCCGAACGTTTACGACGGCAAGGGCATCCGTTACAAGGACGAGATTGTCGTGCAGAAGGCCGGCAAGCTCGGCGGTCCGGGTGCCAGCGGCGCCTAGGGAGTGTGAAGGATGGCGAGGTCTAACCGGGCTCTGGAGAGGCAGAAGCGGCATCGCCGGATTCGGAAGCAGGTCATCGGATCCAGCGACAGACCCCGCTTGTGCATCACGAAGACGTTGCGTCACCTGTACGTGCAGATCATCGACGACAGCGCCGGCCGCACGTTGGCGCAGGCGTCGACGCTCGATCCCAGCCTGCGCGGCGAGGTGGCGGGGCCGAACGCCAAGACGGCGGTTCGGGTCGCGGCCCTGCTGGTCGAGCGAGCGGGGCAGGCCGGAGTGCGAGCGGTGGTTTTCGACCGCGGCGGACACCCGTATCACGGTGTGGTCTCGGCCTTTGCGGAGGAGTGTCGCAAGGGAGGATTGCAGTTTTGATCAGCCACGACGAGTTTGAGAACGAGATCATCGACATCCGACGGGTCAGCAAGGTCACGAAGGGTGGTCGGAACCTCCGCTTCCGCGTCACGATGGTTGTTGGAGACCGGAAAGGCCAGGTTGGAGTCGGCGTCGGGAGCACGACCGAGATTCCGCGAGCCATCCAGCAAGCGATTCGCGATGCGAAGAAACACATGGTGACCGTCAACATGGACGGCGACACGATTCCGCACGAGATCCACGGGAGGTTCAAGGCGGGCAATGTCCTCCTGAAGCCCGCGTACCCGGGAACGGGACTGATCGCGGGCGTGACGGTCGGCGCGATCTGCCGACTCGCAGGGATCAAAGACATCCTAACCAAGTCGATCGGGACGACGAACCCGTTGACCCTCTCGCGTGCCGCGCTCGACGGCCTCGCTCATCTCCGCGACCGACGCGACGTCGAGCAGCTGCGCGGCGTTCGCACGACCGAGGAGGCTGGGCATGCGGCTTGAGGATCTTCGCCCCACGAAAGGCAGCACCCACCGCAGGAAGCGCGTGGGCCGCGGGTACGGCTCGGGCCATGGAGGCCACGAGAGCGGCCGCGGAACCAAGGGACAGAACTCCCGCAGCGGCGGTGGGACTCGGCTTGGATACGAAGGTGGACAGACCCCGATTTGGATGCGCGTTCCGAAGCGGGGGTTCCACAACTACGCCCGAATCGAGTACGCGTGCGTGAACGTCGACACCCTCGAGGCTCGCTTTGAGCCGAACCAGGAAGTGACCCCGGAGGTTCTGGGCGAGATGCGCCTCGTGCAGGGGCGGAATCCCCGCATCAAGATCCTCGGCCGGGGCGACCTCTCGAAGCCGCTCACGGTCCGCGCGCATCGATTCGCCGCGGAGGCCAAGCGGAAGATCGAGGCGGCGGGCGGCAAGGCCGAGGTGATCTAGCCGTGTGGGAGAAGTTCACTAGCCTGTTCAAGGTTCCGGAGCTCCGGAAGCGTATTCTTTTCACGCTCGGGGCGATCATTGTCTTCCGGATCGGAACCCACATCACCGTCCCGGGAGTGAGCCGCGCCCTCTTGAGTGACTTCTTCACGCAGCAGGGCGGCGGCATTCTCGACTTCCTGAACATGTTCACGGGCGGCGCGCTCCAGCGGTTCTCGTTGTTCGCGCTCGGCGTGACGCCGTACATCAACGCGTCGATCATCTTCAGCCTGTTGACGTCGGTCGTTCCGAAGTTGAAGGAGCTTCAGCAGCAGGGACGCGAAGGGCGCCGGAAGATCACGGCGTACACTCGATGGGCAACCGTCGTGCTCGCCCTGATCGAGGGTGCGTTCATGACGAGCCTGATCCGCGGCGCGAGCACCATTACGTCGCCGATTCTCTTCTACGCGTCGACCGTCATCGCCCTGACCACGGGAACTCTCTTCCTGATGTGGCTCGGCGAGCGCATGACCGAGAACGGAATCGGGAACGGAATCAGCATGCTGATCATGATCGGCATCCTGTCGCGCTTCCCCGCATCGCTGAACTCGATGTGGACGAGCATCAGCACCGGGTCGGCGCACCCGCTGTGGGGCGTGGCGTTCATCGCCCTTCTGATCGTCGTCATCGCCGCGATGACGATGGTGCAGCAGGGGCAACGGAAGATTCAGATCCAATACGCGAAGCGAACGATGGGCCGTCGGATCTACGGCGGACACACGTCGCACCTGCCGTTGCGCGTCAACCAGGGCGGCGTCATCCCGATCATCTTCGCATCCGCCCTGCTCAGCCTCCCCGTGACCCTCTTCCAGGCGATTCCTGCGCTGAAGGCGTACCTGCCGTGGGTCGAGTCGGGGAGCCCCGTCTATGTGGCGGCGTACGTACTCCTGATCTTCTTCTTCACGTACTTCTACAGCTCGATCGTCTTCGATCCGAACGACGTGGCAAAGAACGTGCGTGAGGCGGGCGGGTTCATCCCCGGGGTGCGCCCCGGGCAGCCGACGGCCGACTACATCGTCAGTGTGATGAACCGCATCCTCCTTGTGGGAGCCGTATTCCTCGCGGTCGTCGCGGTGCTGCCGTACCTGCTGTCGTGGGCGAGCGGCCTGTCGACGATGTTCCTGATTGGCGGCACCTCGCTCCTGATTGTCGTGGGCGTCGGCATCGACACGGTGATGCAGATCGAGGCGCACCTCGTCATGCGCCACTACGAGAGCCTGACGAAGTCGGGGCGACTCCTCGGAAGGAAGAGCTGATGGGCGCGACGCGGATCGTGTTCCTCGGCCCGCCGGGGGCGGGCAAGGGAACGCAGGCGAAGCGCGTGGTCGGCGAACTCGGCCTCGAGCACCTGTCCACGGGCGACATCCTCCGCGATGAGGTGGCCCGGTCGACCGGTCTCGGGAACGAAGCGAAGGGGTTCATGGACCGCGGCGAGCTGGTTCCCGACGGCCTGATCATTGACATGATCGGCGGGCGCATCGAGCGGGCGAAGAAGGGCTTCGTGCTCGATGGGTTCCCGCGGACGGTGGCTCAGGCGGAGGCGCTCGACCGAATCAGCAAACTGGACGCCGTCGTGAACATCGACCTGTCGCGCGCCGAGGTTGTTCGGCGCCTCACGGCGCGGCGCGTCTGCCGCGCCTGCGGGACGATCTACAACCTCGGCTTCAACCTCGCGGCGGGGACGGCCCGGTGCGAAGCGTGCGGCGGCGAGCTGTACCAGCGGGACGACGATCAGCCGTCCGTCATCGAGAACCGCTACGACGTGTACGAGCGTTCGACGGCGCCGCTGATTGCCTTCTACCGTGCGCGTGGCCTCCTGAGGCCGGTGGACGGGAAGTTGGGCAGCGATCGGGTTTTCGCAGAGGTCATGCGGATCCTCGCGGCATGATTCCGCTGAAGTCCGCTGCGGAGCTCGAGGTGATGCAGGAGAACGGAGCGCTCCTGGCGGGCATCCTCCGGCGGCTGTGCGACGATGTCCGGCCGGGAAGGACGACGGCGCACTTCGATCGGCTGGCGCGTCAGCTGATCGCGGAGTGTGGGGGCGAGACGGCGTTTGACCGGCTCGCCGGGTTCCCGGGCGCGATCAACGCCTCGCTGAACGAGGAGATCGTGCACGGGATCCCGAGCGATGAGCGGATTCTCGCGGAAGGGGATCTGTTCTCGATCGACATCGGCATGGTGCGGCGCGGGTTCTGCGCCGACATGGCGACGACGGTCGGGGTCGGAAAGATCAGCGCGGAGGCGCAGAGACTGCTGGAGGTCGGGGAGAAAAGCTTGTGGGAAGGGATTCGGAACGTTAGAATCGGCAACCGAGTGTCGGACGTGTCCCACGCGATCGGTTCCTACGTGGAAAGAAGCGGGTACCACGTCGTGCGAGAATACGTCGGGCATGGGATTGGCAGGGAGTTGCATGAAGACCCCCAGATCCCGAACTACGGTCCGCCGGGGCGCGGGCCTCGTCTTCGCGCGGGGATGACCCTCGCGATCGAGCCGATGGTCAAGACGGATCCCCTTCCGACGGAAGTGCGGGACGATCGGTGGACCGTGGTGACGGCGTGTGGAGGGCTTTCTGTGCATTTTGAGCATACGGTCGCGCTGACCGAGCAAGGGGCCGCAGTTCTGACTCAAGGAGGTGACGCAAGGCGCAGTGTCGACGAATGAGACTCGCGACAAGAAGTCGGACGTGATCCGGCAGCGGGGAGAAGTCCTCGAGAGCCTGCCGAGTTCCATGTTCCGAGTGAAGTTGCCCAACGACCACGTCATCCTGTGTCATATCTCCGGACGGATCCGGAAGCACTACATCAGGATCCTGACCGGGGATCGGGTGATTGTGGAGATGTCGCCCTACGATCTGACGAAAGGGCGGATCGTGTATCGCGAGGGGTAGTTCGAGGTGCGCCGACGGCGATGAAGGTTCGAGCCTCAGTCAAGAAGATGTGTGCGAAGTGCAAGGTGATCCGGCGTGAAGGTCGCGTCCTCGTGATCTGCCGGAATCCCAAGCACAAGCAGCGGCAAGGGTAGGGGGAGAGGAATGGCGCGTATAGCCGGAGTCAATCTGCCGAGCAACAAGCGGATCGAGATTGCGCTGACGTACATCTACGGAATCGGGCGGCCTCGTTCGGCCGAGATCATCGAGAAGGCCGGGATCTCGCCCGACGTCCGCGTGAAGGACCTGACGGAGAACGAAGTGGCCAGCCTCCGCCGCGAAGTCGAGCAGCACGTGGTGGAAGGGGATCTCCGGCGGCGGGTGTACGCAAGCATCCAGCGCCTGAAGGACATCAACTCGTATCGCGGCACTCGGCACAAGAAGAGACTTCCGGTTCGGGGGCAGCGCACGCGGGCGAACGCCCGCACGTGGAAGGGTCCGCGTCCGGCCAAGGCCGGGAAGAAGAGGTAACGATGGCGACGAAGAACATCAAGCTCGAACGCGCTCTCATCCACGTCCATTCGACCTTCAACAACACGATCATCACGGTCACCGATCCGGGCGGTCACCCGGTGGCGTGGAAGAGCCCCGGAGTCGTCGGGTACAAGGGTTCGAAGAAGGGGACTCCGTACGCGGCTCAGATCGCTGCGGAGGCGCTGGTCCGCGAGATGAAGGACTACGGCATCCGGAGCGTGGCCATCCGCGTGAAGGGGACCGGATCGGGACGGCAGTCGGTCGTCCAGGCCATCAAGGCGTCGGGGATTCGCGTCGAGGAAGTCAAGAACGTGACGCCGGTTTCGCACAGCAAGGGGAGACGATAATGGGACGCGACACGGGCCCGAAGTGCAAACAGTGCCGCCGGGAAGGCGAGAAGCTGTTCCTGAAAGGGGACCGCTGCTACTCGCGGAGCTGCGCAGTCTCGCGGCGGACGAATCCCCCCGGAGAAGGCCCCAAGAAGCGGCGGCCTCGACGAAGCCAGTTCCTCCTGCACTTGCGGGAGAAGCAGAAGACTCGCCGAATCTACGGAGTGCGGGAGAAGCAGTTCCGCATCTACGTTGCGCAAGCGAAGAGCGTCAAGGGCGCAACCGGGACGGCGCTTCTGTCGACGCTCGAGCAGCGGTTCGACAACATGGTCTACCGCGCCGGCTTCGCGGCGTCCCGCCAGCAGGCCCGACAGATGATCATCCACGGGCACTTCGAGATGAACGGCCGCGGGACGAACATTCCCTCGCTGATCCTGAAGCAGGGCGACGTCGGGTCGGTCAAGGAGATCCGGCGCGAGAAGGTCAAGGCCATCGTGGAAGCCAACCTTGGCCGCGATGTGCCGCCCTGGATCGAGCGCAACGCGGACGCGATGAAGTTCCAGCTCATCGCATCCCCGGATCTGACGCGGACCGGCCTCGACATCGCTGCGAACCTGATCGTCGAGTACTACTCCCGCTAGGAGGAGGTTTCGATGGATGAGTTGGTCTTCCCGAAAGAGATCAAGGTCGAGGAGCTTACGGATACGACCGGGAAAATCATCATCGGACCGCTGGAGCAGGGGTTCGGTACGACGCTCGGGAACGCGTTGCGACGCACGCTGCTCGCGGCGATTCCCGGGGCGGCGGTCGTTCGGGTGCGATTCGCGGGCAAGTACCACGAGTACGACACCATCGAGGGCGTCAAGGAAGACATCCTCGAGATCATCCTGAACCTGAAGGGACTCTCGCTTCGGGTTCGCGAGGAAGGCGTCAAGCGTCTGACCCTCGAGAAGAAGGGCCGCGGCAAGGTGACGGCGGCCGACATCAACCTGCCGCCGGGCGTCGAGGTGGTGAACCCCGATCTTCCCATCGCAACCCTGAACGACAAGGGCGTGCTCGACATGGAGATGGAGGTCGAAACCGGGTTCTCGTACCTGCCGGCGGAGCTGAATCGGCCGGAGGACGCGCCCCTGTCCGTGATCCCCATCGACGCGGACTTCTCGCCCGTCAAGCGCGTCAATTTCGTCGTCGAGGATACGCGCGTGGGAGGCAAGTCGGGCTACGAGCGCCTCGTCATGGAAGTCACGACGAACGGCGGGATCCGCCCGGAAGAGGCGCTGTCCGAGGCCGGCCGGCTCCTCATGCGGCACTTGGAGCTCTTCCGCAGCTTCTCCGAGCACCCGTTCGGGATGGCGACGGAGGAGGCCGAGGGCGGTGAGGAGCACGAGCTCTCGGTCGCGCTCCTCGATCTGGAGATCGACCAGCGGGCGTGCAACCTCCTTCAGGAGGCGGACATCACGACCCTGGGGCAGCTCCTTGCAAGGCCGAGAGAGGAACTGCTCGACATCCATGGGTTTGGAGCGAAGACGCTGAGCAAGGTCGAGGATCGCCTCGCGGAGCTTGGGTACTCGCTCAAGAGCGAAGGAGAGGTTCACGATGCGTCATAGAGTAGACATCGACAAGATGGGCATGCTGCCGAGCCACCGGCGCAGCGTGCTCGCCAATCTGACGAACGCGCTCATCCTTCACTCGAAGGTCGACACGACCCTTCTGCGGGCGAAGGCGAGCCAGAAGTTCGCGGAGCGGCTGATCACCCTGGCCCGGCGCGGCGACCTCCACGCACGGCGCATCGCGTTCTCTCGCCTTCGGGACAAGCAAGCCGTCGACAAGTTGTTCACCGACATCGGCCCGAAGATGCAAAACCGAGCCGGGGGGTACACGCGCATCGTGAAGCTCGGCCCGCGACGCGGCGACGCCGCCGAGCAGGCGCGGCTGATGCTCGTCGAGTAGCGGCGGCACAGAGAGACTGGCAGACGACGGAGACTCCGCACCGCGGAGTCTCTTCCTTTGTCCCAGCGGCCTGTGGCCCATCGTTGGTGGCGCGTAGGGAAGGCCACGCGGCGCAGCGCCTCTCCCTCCCCACGAGGTACTGGCCACGGGCTACGAGCCGGCCGTCCGCTCACTTCCCGAAGCGTCGCCCGAGCCGCTTCACCATGTCGGCCGTCATGGTCGCGAGGGTAAACGCGGGACGCCAATCCCACTCGTCGCGCGCCAGCCGATCGTCCAGGCTCTTCGGCCAGGAGTCGGCGATCGCCTGTCGGAAGTCGGGCGCGTACTCGCAGACAAACGAGGGAATCAGCTTCTTGATCTCGGCGGCCAGCTCCTCCGCGGAGAAACTCATGCCGGCGACGTTGTAGTCGCAGTGGTGCGAGAGCCGCTTGAAGTCGGCGTCCATCAACGCGAGCGTCGCGTGGATGCAGTCCGGCATGTACATCATCGGCAGAACCGTGTCGGGGCGGACGAAACACGCGTACCGCCCGGTCTGGACCGCCTGGTAAAAGATGTCGACGGCGTAGTCCGTCGTGCCGCCTCCCGGAGGCGTCTCGCTCGAGATGATCCCCGGGTACCGCAGACCGCGGACGTCGAGCCCGTACCGGTGCACGTAGTAGTCGCCGACCAGCTCGCCGGTCACCTTCGTGAGGCCGTACATGGTCGTCGGGCGAAGGACGGTGAGCTGCGGGGCCGGATCCCTCGGCGTCTCCGGGCCGAAGACGGCGATCGAACTCGGGCAGAACACCCGTTCGACGGACCGCTCCCGGGCCACTTCGAGGACGTTGGCCCAACCGCTGACGTTGACCTCCCAGGCGAGCTCTGGATTCGCTTCCCCGGTCGCGGAGAGGATCGCCGCCATGTGGTAGATCGTGTCGATTCGGAGATCTGCGACGAGCGAGCGGATCCGCTCGCGGTCGCGAACGTCGGCGATCTCGAACGGCCCGCTCGCGACCGGCGATGCGCCGTCCGGGCGACGGATGTCGGTCGCGATGACGTTCGACGTGCCGTGGCGCTTGCGGAGAACCGGCGTGAGCTCGGACCCGATCTGCCCCCCCGCCCCGGTGACCAAGACGCGCTGCATGCTTCCTCCTGCCCCGCTCGTAGTGGAGGCGAGAGTTTACGCGATGGGCCAATCCGCCGGTAGGGCGGGGCTTGCCGTTGCGTGCCCCGGTGCTTTCGCTGAATCCGCGAGCGTCGGGCGTTCTCTCGTTCCACACGGGGAGACGCGACCCGCCGTAGCTGTGGTAGACTGGCTTGGGAGATGGGCGATGCGGGTCGAGGCTCGGGGTGGGAAGGAGGCGGAGAGGAACGGGAACGAGCGAACCTCTCCCTCCGCTGGGGGCTCGTCGCGCGGGGTGCCGGAGTGCCTCGATTCGTGGGTGATCGTGCGTGGGTGATCTAGGCGAGGGACTTGCCGTCTCGATCCTGGCCTTGGCTGCGATCTTCGTGTTCTTCGGGATTCTCTATGGCTGCGTGGTCTTCGTGAGTCGACGTGCCGCAGGGCGAGCCGGAGGGATCCGCGCCCGACCGCCTCTCCGGGAACGAGAGGCGGAGATCGTGGCGTTGTTCTCAGCGCTGTACGCCTCGCTTCCTCGAATGGCGGACGGCGAGTACGTCCTCCGGCTGGGTACAGAAGAGAGGATTCTCCGCATCCGCGCATGGTCTTCCGGTTGTGGGATTGTCGAGACCGCAGACCGATCGCTGGACGTGCGGATCCGGGGTGACGATTGGGCACCCACGGCGCCCTCGGGCAGAACATCGGAGCCGGGGCCGAAGTCGCGCACCGACTCTGAGGGGTGACCGAAAGCGGCCAGGCATGCGAGCCTGGGCGGTGCGGTGCCCCTGCCCTTCGTCCGACGGGGCGCGTGAGGGATCGGCCCGCGGAAACGCCCAGGGGGCGATGCGGCGGTCCCGGGGAGTCGCTCGGAGTCGCCGAGCCCGAGGTTGCCGGTCGGGGCTCCTTCGGAAGGGTACACTGCGGGGCGGACGAAGGACTCGATGAAACGGGTTCCAGGCCGCGCGACAGGCGGAGGTGAGACTCTGGCATCGACAAGGATAGATCTGAACTGCGACATGGGGGAGAGCTTCGGCGCTTGGCGGATCGACGTCAGCCCGGCGCTCTTGGAGAGAATCTCCTCCGCGAACATCGCTTGTGGGTTCCACGCGGGCGACCCGATGGGGATGGAGGAGGCCGTGCTTTCCTGTCGGGAGCACGGAGTCGCCGTGGGCGCGCACCCTGGTTTTCCGGACCTTGTGGGGTTCGGACGACGCGAGATGCGCGTGAGCGCGGAAGAGCTGCGGACTGACCTCCTGTACCAAGTGGGTGCGCTGGCCGCGCTCTGTACGAGCGCCGGCGTGGAGCTGCAACACGTGAAGCCGCACGGTGCTCTGTACAACGTGGCGGCGAACGATACGCATCTGGCTCAGGGGCTCGTCGAGGGCATGCTGAGCCTCCGACCGCGCCCCATCCTGCTCGCGCTGTCCGGGTCAAGGCTCGCGCGGATGGCGGAAGAGGCCGGCCTGAGGGTGGGACGGGAGGCTTTCGCGGATCGAGCGTACAACCAGGATGGAACCCTGGTCTCTCGCTCCGTTCCGGGGGCCGTGATCCATGACCCTCATGTGATCGCGCGGAGAGCGGTTCGCATGATCCGGGACGGTGAAGTGGAGACCCTCGACGCAGGGGTGATCTCCATCCGAGCGGACTCGATCTGTGTGCACGGAGATACCCCCGGAGCGACGGAGATCGTGCTCCGTCTGGTCGACGCGCTCCATCAGGCCCGGATCGAAGTCGTCGCCCTGCGCGACCTCGTATGAAGGGACTCGACGCCGTCGACTTCCGCTTCCGCCCCATGGGCGATCGGAGTTTGCTCATCGAGTTCGACGAGCTTATCAGCCCGGAGATCCATCGCCAGGTGCGGGCTCTCTCGCAAGCGATCGAGGAGGCGGAGATCCCCGGCGCGCGCGAGGTGATCCCTGCCTATCGCTCGATGGCGGTGCACTACGATCCGCAAGAGACCTCGATCGAGGATCTCTGCCTGCGGATCCGCGAGTTGGAGAGCAGGCCGGATGCGCATGACGTCTCGGGGTCTCGACGGGTTCGGGTTCCTGTCTGCTACGGCGGAGATTTGGGCCCCGACCTCCCGTACGTGGCGCAGCACAACGGGTTGACGGAGGACGACGTGGTGGCGATCCACTCCGGCGCGACGTACCTCGTCTACATGATCGGGTTCCTCCCCGGGTTTCCCTATCTCGGAGGAATGTCCGGCAAGATCGCCACGCCCAGGCTGCCGGAACCGCGAACCAGGACACCGGCCGGATCGGTGGGGGTTGCCGGCACGCAGACCGGTGTCTATCCGATCGAGTCGCCGGGCGGATGGCGGATCATCGGCCGGACGCCCATCGAGCTGTTCGTCGCCCACGAAGTGCCCCCCGCGCGTCTCTGGATGGGGGACTCCGTGGAGTTCGTGCCCATCTCGCGTGCCGAGTTTGATGGGATCCGAGCGAGAGCGGAGACGGGAGAGCCCCAGTGGGCCCAGATGGGGGGGCCGTGAGCATCGAGGTGCTGGACCCGGGTCTCTTGACGACGGTCCAGGACCTGGGACGCGCAGGGTACGAGCGGTACGGGGTTCCCCCCGCGGGGGCGGCGGACCCGTACGCGTTGCGGCTCGGAAATCTCCTTCTGGGGAACGAGGAGGGCGAGGCGGGCCTGGAGGTGACCCTTCTCGGGCCAACGCTACGCTTCGAGGAGGACTGCTGGATCGCGATCACGGGCGCGGATCTGGGAGCGCGCTGGAACGGCGTGGAGGCTCCGTTGTGGGAAGCCCTCCCCATGCGCGCCGGCGACCGGCTATCGTTTGGAACTCCCAGGAGCGGCGTGCGTGCCTACGTCACCGTGGCCGGTGGAGTCGCTGTCACCCCTGTCCTGTCCAGCCGGTCGACCTACCTGCGCGCGAAGCTCGGCGGCCTGGACGGCCGCGCGCTGAAGACGGGCGATCGGCTGCGCATTCGGGCGATGCCGGCTCGGCATCGGCGACTGCCCGCGAAGTTCGTGCCGATGTACGACTCGTCCCCCTTCCACGTCGTCCTCGGACCCCAGGAGGAAAGGTTCACGCAAGAGGGTATCCACACATTCCTCTCCTCCGCATACGAGGTGCGACCAGACTCCGACCGAATGGGAGTACGCCTGGAAGGACCGAGAATCCGTCACGCAGGGGCGGCCGACATCATCTCGGAGCCCGTATGCACGGGCGCGATCCAGGTGCCTGCCGGCGGCGAGCCCATCGTCCTTCTGGTGGATCGGCAGACGACCGGGGGCTACGCGAAGATCGGAACCGTCATCTCTGCGGATCTACCGAGGCTCGGTCAGGTGATGCCGGGAGACCAGCTCACGTTTGCCGCGTGCACCCTTGCAGAGGCGCACCGGCGGCTCCGCGAGCGGGAAGCCGGTGTCTCTGAACTCAGGAAGTCGATCGCAGCGGGCGGACTCGACTGCCGCAGAACGCTGCAGGTCAGTACCCCGACTCGCACCTACGCCGTGGAGATCGATCGACAGGCGGCCGGGCGGGTCTCCGTACGAGTGGACGGCACGGCGTACGATGTGGCCGTGGAGGCGCAGCGCAATCGAGTGCCTCCAGACGCAGGTGAGCAAGGCTGACCGAGCGCGCGTGCGGAGCGGCGCTTACTGCAGCCGAGTCCCCGTTCCGGGCATGAGAGGCGGACGAGCCGATCGTTCTGCACCTCGAGCGGTCGGCAGAACGGGAGCGAGGCCCCAAATGACGACGAGTCGATTCTGGACGGCGCTCAGGACTCGACCGGGGGCGTAACGAGGGTCGCCGTCCAGGTGAAGTTGTACGCCGCCCCGGCGATGTTGGCGGTTCCCGTCCCGGACATCTCCGTGTCGCCTGCATCCCCGTCGAAGTCGAAGGTCACGGGGATTTCGGGCGAGATCTGATCGTTCACTCCGGAAGCCGTGAACTCGACCGACGAGCCCGACGCCCGACCGAATGTCACGTCGATCGTATACGTGTTCGTGGAGTGGCTGACGAGCGTGACTGTGCCGGCGATGTCCTTCTCGTCCTGGACTAGATCGAGCGAGAACGGTTGTGAGAAGCCGGCCAAGGGACCGGAGGTCCAGGTCATGTTGGCCACCCACCCGCCGGTGACGTCGACCGTGACGAGCGACGAGCAGCCCGACGCGAACAGAACGACGGCAAGTCCCAACCGAACCAAGAGGCGCTTGCGCGATCTCGACATGCTTTCCCTCCAAGGATTAGGCTAGGCGCGGGCGGGGGATGAGC